>CAYXAY010000011.1:0-21852 GCA_964463155.1 uncultured archaeon
AATAAAAGAATTGCAAAACAATTTGGATTGTTTGCTTTTATTTCTGTTATTGGATTGTTGATTAATCTTGGAGTTTTAAAACTTTGTGTTGAATTGTTTGGATTACATTATATGGTTGGCAAAATTGTTGCAGTTGGTGTTGGGTTTTTCTGGAATTACACTGCTAATCGGAAATTAACTTTTAGAAATAATAAATCTATTTAAAATACTTTCTTAATCTATGCTATTTGTAATTAACGCAGATTCTAATCTGTGTTAATTGTAATTAACACAAACGGATGGTGTTATGGAATTAAAAAAAACATTATTTGCTCAAAATTATTGGTGGAAAGAAAAAATCGCTTTTGATTTTAAAGATAGAGACATAGATATAGAAATATCTAAATTTATTACAGAACCGCAAATACTAGCAATTACTGGAATAAGAAGAGTTGGAAAAACCACTTATCTATTAAGTCTTATTAATAAATTAATTAAAAATGGCACAAATCCAGAAGCAATACTTTTTGTTTCCTTTGACGAACTTAAAACTCAAAAAATTAGAGACATCTTAGAAACCTATGAATCAATTATTGAAAACAAAAAATTTCAAAAAACATATTTGTTTTTAGACGAAATACAAAAACTTAAAGATTGGGAGAATCAAATAAAATCAATATATGATGAACATAAATTGAAAAACGATTTAAAAATATTTATTTCTGGTTCTGAATCTTTATTTATTAGAAAAAAATCAAAAGAAACTTTAGCTGGAAGAATATTTGAATTTAAAATGAATCAATTGTCTTTTAAAGAATATTTAAATTTTAAAGATTTAAATTATAAAAATATACAACTTTATGAAAAAGAACTATTAATTGACTTTAATAATTTTATTTTAACACAAGGCTTTCCTGAAATGCTAAATTATACAGACTATTTTAAATTAAAAAAATATACTAATGAAATCACTGAAAAAATCATATTTGGAGATATAGCAAAACAATTTAAAATTACAAATTTACAAGCACTAGAATCAATTGTTAAAATAATATCTAATAATCCAGGGCAATTACTTGATCAAACCGATTTAGGCTCAGAAATAAATGTAGTTAGGCAAGTTGTTTCTAATTATCTTAAGTATCTAGAAGAATCATACTTAATAAAAAAACAATATAATTATTCAAATAATTTTAGAAAAACAGAAAGAAAACTTAAAAAATATTATCCTACAATCTTGTCTCCTGAGATTATATTAGATGAAGATTATTTATCTAAGTCTAAGGTTTTTGAAACATTTATAATTAATCAATTAAATTCTAATTTCTTTTGGAGAGATGCTTATAAAAATGAAGTAGATATGATTTTTGAAAAGAATAAAACAATTGTCCCAATAGAAATAAAATACGGAAAAGTAGAAACAGAAGGATTAGATAAATTTATGTCAAATAATAATGTTTCTGTTGGTTATATAATTAGTTTAAATATAGAAAAAAAAATACAGAAAGGAGACAAAACGATTTATGTAATCCCCGCATATAAATTTTTACTAAACAAAGACAAATATTTATGAGTTCCACTGAAATTAAAGAAATCTATTATTGTCTTGATAATGGACTTAAGAATTATCCTTTGCCTTTTGCTGAGAATGTTTGTTTACATTATAAGAAACCATTCTTTGTTTTGATTGCAACAATTCTTTCAGCAAGAACTCTTGATAAGACCACGGCTGTTGTCTGCAGAAAACTTTTTTTAAAGATTAAGGGATTTAAAGACCTTGAAAAGATTTCCTTAAAGGAACTTGAAAAATTACTTTATCCTGTTGGGTTTTATAAGACAAAAGCTAAACACTTAAAGGAATTGCCATCTGTTGTTAAAGAAAAATTTAACGGCAAGGTGCCAGCCGAAATTGATGAGCTCTTGGAGCTTCCAGGAGTTGGAAGAAAGACTGCTAACTTGGTTGTTTCTGTTGCCTTTGGAAAACCAGGAATCTGTGTTGACACTCATGTTCATAGGATTACAAATATCTTAGGGATTGTTAAAACCAAAAACCCACTTGAAACAGAAATGGAACTGCGTAAAAGATTACTAAAAGAACTGTGGAATAAAACAAATTATCTTTTTGTAACACTTGGGCAAAATATCTGCGTTTCTAGAAAACCTAATTGTTTAATGTGTCCAATTGCGAAATATTGCCCTGTTGGAAAAGAAATAAAGAAATAGAATAAGAAAAATAATTTAAAAAAATTATTCTTCTACTGCAGGGCTACTTACTGTATCTTCATAATACCTAAAAGAAGGAGAGGTGCCAATTGTAACTTTTGTTGTGTCTTCTGTATCTAAGTTGTAAGTTACTATTTGGTTATCAGAAACTGTGTATAGCTCATCACCAATGTAAAGAGACCTTAAAAGATTTCCATAACCTTGTTTATGAGATAATACTTCTTTCGTAACTATGTCATCATCAGTTATCTCTAAGACATAAAAGTTTGTTTCATTTCCTCTTGTCTTTAAATATTCATTTACTGGAATTACTATTTGCTTGTTTTTTGGAATATACAAGAAAGCCTTATGGTCATTCTGTATTGGTGTGTATGAATTTTCTGTTTTTACTTTGTAAGTTGCTAATTCTTTTGGATCTGAATAATCAGAGACATCAAACAATGTTATCTTTACTCCTGAGTTTATTATTCCCCCCCATTCACTTATCTTTGTGTCTTGGCCAACACCAAGTATTAAAGTATCGCTTATTGGATGTAGATAACTACTATATCCTGGAATCTTTAAATAACCTAAAACTTTTGGATTTTTTCTATTACTTAAATCTATAACAAAGAAAGGATCTATTTGCTTAAAGGTTACTAAGAAAACCTTGTCTCCCATGAACCTCACACTATAGATGCTTTCATCTTCTGCAAGACCATCAAGTGTTGAATATTTTTTTAGTTGTGAATCCAGGATTACTATGCCGTTTTCATTCTTATAATCTTTATTTCTGTAAGTAATTGCAACCCTGAGATAACCTTCAGAATCTTCATCTAAAGAAAACTGGTTTAGAAGATCTCCTAATACATAGCCAGTTGTTATTTCCCCAAGCTTGCCATTTGATTTTAATTCTATTTTGTTAATAAAAGTCTTTTGTCTTTCTCTTTGCTTTTCTTGATAGTATTTTTCTGTTGCTTCTTGAATGTCGTTGTATAGTTGTTCTTTTTCATCAGCATCAAGAGTTTCATAATAAGCATTTAGAATTTTTATTAGCTCTTCTGGATTATTCATGTTGTCTTCTATATTGTTTTGAATTGACTTAGGATAAATGTCTTTATAGATTGCTTTAAAGACATCTAAATTATCATCATAATAACCCCTGTAAAACCAAGGCCCCCAATAGGAGTTTTCTTTGTGAGCAATATATAAATTATCTTCACTCATATAGATTGTGCTGGAATAATCAAGTAACAAGTCTAAAGAATCAATAACTGAATCGTTTTTCTCATCATACTTGATAGTTGTAACAGTATACATATTTTTGTTTTCAGGAGTTCCGTCTCTTGGCATAACAATTGTTCTTTCAAGTGTTGTTGTTTTTTCTGATTTTGTTTCTGATATTGGATTAATTATTATATCTTCTACAAATAACGGCATTGGATAATAGAAATTATTACTATTTGTTATAAGATAGATATAACCGTCTTTAATCCTTGACTGGTAATATTCACCATCAATTTCTATTGTGCTTAGTTTTTCTAAACTATCTTCTTTTATTTTGTAGGTTGTTACTACTGTTATTGGCAAATATAATTTCTGTGGATAAAGTAAAGAACTGTCGAATTTAGACTCTACTTTGTATTTTGTGGTTACTAAATATAGTACATCATTATCAAGTAACATTGTTCTAATTGTTTCGTGATGGCCGGTATAGTATTCATAGTTTATTATTTCTTTTGATATTTCTAAATCATATATATCATCTAATGGCGGAGTAACATCATTAACAACAAATAATTTAGTTTGTTTAGCAATAAATATCTTTTCTCCGTTAGTTTTTACAATGTCGCCTTCATCAATTCCTACTACTTGGACATTTGTTGTTGAATAATCTGCACTTGCTCCACTAGCTTCTTGAGTTATCAGAGGAACTGCACCAGTAGTCATATCTGTACTTGCCCTTAGTGTCTTATATCCTGAACTTGAAGTTGTTGAAGATTGTTGAAGAAGAGTCAAAAGATTATCCTTTGAAAGAACTACAAAATCAGAATTTTTATAGAACTGTAATTGTGTTGTTTTATTATTTGTTGTTGTATTTGTTGGTGTTGTGATTCCTGGGTTTTGGATATTTGGTTGGTTTGTATTTGAGCCTAAAAAGAAGGCTGCAATTATTCCAACTACTAATAACCCAATTATCAGATAAAGAACTGTATTTTTTTTTTTCATAAGTTATCACCATTTCTAATTGTTATATATAATTAATAGAACAAATAGAATATAAAGGGCTTTTAATAGTTAGGTTTTTACCTAAAAAAGAGAAATTGAGCTCATTTGAAATGAGCTATCTTTATTACAACGAAAACTGAAACAACTAATGCTGCTGGTCCTACAAAGCTTGCAAAGTTAATTACCATTCTTTGAAGGAAATCTCCAACCAACGGAAATTTGTCTACTGGTGTTGCGCTTGTTGCAATCAAGACAATTGAGGCCAGAAGAAATTGGTTTGTATCTTTGTCTTTAATATTTAATACACCAACAACAAAACCTAAAAGTAATAATGTTATTGTTATCCATACTGCATAAGTTGAAATAAACGCCAGTAAAAAACATAAGAATAGACCTATCAAAAAGGCTATCCCGCCAAGTCTTTGAATACTCATTTTTCTCCTCCTTAAAAAATATATAAATATTAAATATATAATAAGAAAAAGTTTTTAAATAAGTTTTATTTTAAAAATAGGCAGAAAAGAGAAAAAGAAAAATCTTTTATCTCTTTTATTTTTTTAAGTGGCAGAAAAAAGGAAGGAAAAGTTTTTTTGTAGTTTTTATCTTTATTACCAAATTTCCTTTAGATTGGGGGTCTAAAATCTATTACCTTTTACTATTTTACTACAAAATAAACCTTTCTTCCAGAGTTGACTTTCTGTAAGTGATTTGCTTTGACTAGGTTATTTAATCTTTGACTTGCTGCGTTTGCTCCTTTGTAGCCGAATGCTTCTTTTATTTCTTCAGCGTCTGCTTTTCCGTGTTCCTTTATGTAATGTATTATTTTGTCATCGGTTTCTGGCAAAAGAACAATCTCAGGAAGATTTCTGTCTTTTTGTGATATTGAAAGCTCTAGCTTGTCGTATTTGTCTTGAATGTCTTTTAGGATTTTGTTTGTTTCCTTTCTTTCTTCAAATAACTTAAAGACTAAGATTGAAAGAACCAATGGGTCCTTTGTTTTTTCCTGAATAGCTATCAAATCAGATAACCCTAACTCCTTGAATTGACTTCCAAGCAATTGCTCAAGGAACATTCTTTTAGTTTCGTCTGTGTCATTATTAGTCATAGTATATCATGATATAGTCATGACTTTGTTTTAAAAGGATCGCTTTCGCCTTTTACCAAGAAATTGGGTTTTTGGTTAGAAAACCAAACTTTGAGTCGGTTTTTGCGAAAAGAGAACCGACTTGACGGTCTAAACTTACTAAAAAATATAACTATATGCCTATTTTACTTCTAGCTAGGTAAATTGTACAGGCAATACATACAACTAAAACACCTGAGAACTCCAAAATATCCAAAAGCATCATAACTACCACCCACTTTTCTTAAATTAAATATAATACAGTATTAGTAGTGCATGTATTGTATTAATAAATAATGCTGGTTGTTTTTTAAACCGCAGGAAGTATAAAAATAAGAAAAATAAACTAAAAGACCCTTGACTCTCTTCTTGGAAGCCTAAAGCCATAACTTTTGGTTTTTTCTAGAATCTTGTTTGTAATTAGGTTAATCTCTTGAAGAGTAAGGCGACTTCTGATGTCTGCCTCTATTAAAACTGAAGGATAGGTGTATTTTTGGTTAAAGGAAGAAATTTCTGAAACCATTCTAATAAGCTTATCTGTGTATTCCTTTAAGGAAAGATTGAAATCTTTATAGTAAACAAACTCCAGCCTTAGAGGGTAATCATTATCAGAAAGCTTTAAGTAGCAACAATAGAGATTATCTCTTATCTCTTCTGGGAAATCAGAAAGGATTGGATGGTTTTTTGGGTCCTTTGAATATTTGAAGATTCCTGTTCTTTGGTTCTTTTCTAAAAGAGAAAAAACAACAAAAGCATCAAAGAGTTCAAAGTCAAGGTTTTGGTCATTGAATATTTCATCTTTTAGAATTGAAAAGAGACGATTTGCTCTACAATCTTCTATTGTTCCAGCTAAGAAAATCTTTTTTTCTCTTGCCTCTTTGTAAACAGAAAGAAACTTTGAGATTAAATGTTCGTATTTTTTCTTTTGAGGACAATCCGTTGTTGGCTTGTTGATGTATTGAGGAATGATTGAACCGTCAAATAGAAATAGTTCAAGGTTGCTTTCTTGTTGTCCAAGAATTAGTGAGGAAATTTCTAGTTCTTTTTCCAAACGAGAAATGGAAGTGTTCCACATTATCTCCTCAAGCTCTAGAGAAGAACTAGAAAGATATGGTTTTGGGAGATTGTACATGTTTGGAAAATATTTGTAGTTTTTTAATTGCCCTTCTTGATAATCAAAAAATACTCCTGCTTCCTTGATGATTGTGATATTAGCAAAATTAAGTTGCTTTGAGACAAACCCAGAATCAACGCCAGCTGCCTTTAAAGAAAAGTTTCTGTCAAATGAAATGTTTTCAATAAGTTTTTCCTCTGAGTTGTAAGGATTATTAATTTCAGAAATATTAATAGTGCGAAGACGAGAAATAAACACTTGGTTCTTGTTATAGGTATTTACCATCTGTTCAACAACGTTGTTAATGTCTTGTTCCATATTTATTTCTGCTTTTTCCGGATATTATATTTCCTATTAGATTTCCAGATAATTTCTGATTCTTGTTTTTTAAGTTTCTTCAAAATCAATTCTTTTTGTTTCTCTGTTAAGTTTTTATAATAAATCTTTTTCTTACTTGCTTTTAATAGATTACTAAAATTGTTATCTTTTTCTATATCAAAATATCCAAATAAAGAATATACATTTCTTCTATACCCTACTTTTATTGTGATTATTTTTTTATATTCTTCTTTAATATAGTATATTATTCTATAATCTCCAACATGTAAACTTCTAGTGTTTTTTAAAAAATTAGACATTAGTTTACCAAATTCTGGATTATCATTTAGTTCTCTTATTTTTTTTATAACCTGAATTTTAATAGATTTGTCTAGCTTTTCAAGTTCTTTTTTTGCTTGAGGAAAAAACAACCTTTCATAAATCATTTTCGTCAATTCCTAATTCTTTTAATAATTCTGATTCAGAAATACATTCTCCATTTTTGTAAGCAATTTCTGCTTCTTCTGTAAGTCTTAATATGTCTAATAATTCTAAATCTGCTAATTTCTTTGCAATAGATCTTCTTGCAACTTCGCTCCATCTTATTTCTGAATACTTTTTCATTCCAGTATACATATAATCAGGTATTGTTAAAGTTATATTTGCCATATAATCACCAAATATCTGGTGTTTGGAAATAATTTTAAATGTGTGTTTTCACATATTTTCTCGTAACTACAAATATATTATAGAATTAGTTATTTAAAAGGTTTTTGAGGGCATATGTCCAATGCGAAAATCACATTGCTTCTAATCTTTTTATTCTTTCTGCAATTGGCGGATGTGTTGAGAATAGGCCGGAAATGCCCCCGCTTTTTAGAGGGTTTGCTATGTAAAGATGAGCTGTTCCTTTACTTGCGTTCTTTACTGGTTCGTGGGCAGCAGATATTTTCTTTAAGGCACTTGCAAGACCTGCAGGATATCTTGTTAGTTTTGCCCCTGAACTGTCTGCTAGAAATTCTCTGTTTCTTGAGATCGCAAGTTGAATCATCATAGCAATGATTGGAGCAAGAATTACTAAAACAATGGCTACAATTATACCAACAATATTTTGATTGCCTCTGTCATCGCGTCCTCCAAATATAAATACCCTTATTGCTATGTCAGAAACTATTGAAACAATACCAAAAAGAATTGAAGTAATCATCATCACTTGTATGTCTCTATTTTGGATGTGTGACATCTCATGAGCAATAACTCCTTCAAGCTCTTGTCTGTTCATTAGTTCTAAAAGACCAGTAGTTACTGCTATAGAAGAATGCTTCGGGTTTCTTCCTGTTGCAAAAGCATTTGGGGATTTGTCATTAATTATGTAAACCTTTGGCTTTGGTATCCCTGCAGAAATTGCCAACCCTTCAACAACATTATGAAGATAAATATATTTTTTTTCATCTGCCTCTTTTGCACCAGTTGTTAGAAGAACAATCTTATCTCCCATAAAATATCCAAAGATGCCGTAGATTATTGCAAAGACTCCTGCAATAAACAATATTCCGTATCCTGCAAAATTAAAAATATACTTTACAGCAAAGGAAATAACAAAGATAAATAAAAAAAAACCAAAAAACAAGAAAAAAGTCTTTATCTTGTTGTTGTTAATCTCATAAAATATATCTCTTCTTTTATTTTCAACCATTTTTATCACTAAATTTAATAGGTGTGTCACTAATATAATAGATAATAATAAGATTTAAAAAGAAATACATCTTAATCATACTATTAAAATGTGATACAGTATGCCAAAAAACAAATATGAGTACAACAATCCTGATTTTAATAAGATTATTGAAAATATACAAAAAGAAACTTTAGAGTTAAAAGATGTTTCAGAATTTATTCTAAAAACAACCACTGTTGACAAAACACAAATACTTAAAGAACTATTAAAGCTTGGCAAACAAAAACAAATATTTTCTTCAGAAATTATTTCTCAAGAAAAGAAAAAGATAGCAACTTATCTTGACAAAAAACTGGGAGACTATCTTATTGATTATTCCTTTGGATATAGGCAACTTACAAGACTTTTTGATTCAAAGGATATTGAAGAGATAATAATCAACGGTTTAAATAAGATTTTTATTATTGACAGATATCAGAACAAGGTAATTACAGGAATTGAGTTTACAGAAAAAGAATATGATTGGTTCATTAATATCCTAAAGAACACTGTAAAGAAAGACTTTGATAAAAGAAAGTTTATTGATGGAACATTGCCTGACAGGTCAAGGCTAAACATTGTTTCTAAAAATGTGTGCGGGTTTAATGCAATCACAATTAGGAAGTTTACACAAAAGCCACTAACAATAATTGATCTTATAAATTCCGAGACAATTGATTCTTACACAGCAGCATATCTTTGGACAATTGTTGATGGGTTTAAAATTAAACCCGCAAATATCTTTGTTTGCGGCGGTACTGGTTGTGGAAAAACAACATTTCTAAATATACTTCTTGACTTTATTAACAATAACGAAAGAATTGTGTTGATTGAAGACACAACAGAGATTGATATTACTAATTTTAATGATTACGTCTCCTTGATTTCAGACATCTCAGACGAAGAAAGCCTATATGCTATAACACTAAACACAATGAGGATGAGACCAGATAGAATCATTATAGGAGAAGTTAGAGGCAGAGAAGTTCAGGGACTGTTTGTTGCAATGGACACAGGGCACAATGGCTGTATGGCCACAATTCACGCCAACAACAGCGAAGATACAATTATCAAATTAATAAACAAACCAATGGAGATTTCAGAAATGAATCTTACTCTTTTGGATTTAATTATTATACTAAAGAAAGGAATGGTTTCTGGAAAAATTATAAGAAAGCTATCTCAGATTACTGAGATATCAAGAGTTGGAAACATCAATCTTAATAACATCTATAAAGATGATGACTGTGTGAATTGTACAACAAATATAATGACTTCTCATGTTGCTGAAAAGCTTTGCGATATGGCCGGCATTTCAAAAGTGGATTTAAAAAAGATTGTAACTTACAGGGCAAGACTGCTTGATGAAATCTGTAGTGGTAGACCAAACATAACAAGAGAGGACTTTAAAAATATAATTCATGCTTCCGATATGGAATATGATGTAATTTTAAAAAACAAATAGATTTATTAAACATTAATAAAGTATAAGGTATATATAAAGGTGATCACAAATGGCATTTAATTTAAAAGAAATATTTAGTAGTAAAAGAACAACAACAAAGGAAGAGGAAAATAGAAGTTTTAATGCTATTCCGGTTCTTGAAAAAACACAAAAGATAGATCTTGTAGCAGTTATAGCTAGAAGAGCAAGTATGAATGTTGATAAATTGATTGATGTTAACAAAACAACCGAAGATATTGAAAAATATAAACAAATGGTTCTGGACTACAAAAAAAGAGGAGCAACAGAAAGACAATTAATGAATCTTAAAGATAAGATTGAAGAACTAGTTGTTGAAAGACAAAAGATGGAAGTCTTAATGGAATTACTTAATCAGGACAACCTTGTTAAAACCGCTTTTGGAAAAAAAAGGCAAGCAGAGATACATAATACTCTTTTAAACAGATACAAAAATGGACAATTGACTCTTGTAGACTTAAAAGATAACCTCTCTGAGCTTTCATTAATCTTAAAGTCAAAGACAGACGAAAGGAACGAAACTCAAAAGTTAGAAGACTTTAATGCTAGGTTGTTTTAAAAAAATCATAAATTGAAACTTGGTTTAGGCCTTCTATTGGCCTTGACCAAATCCCTAATTCTTTATTTATTGTTTTTGAGAAATCCTTTGAAAAGCCGTGCATTGTAAATACTTTTTTTGCTTTTGTGGCTTTTACAAATTCTAAGAGATCATTGTAATCACAATGGTCGGAAATTGGTATGCATTTACCATACTTGTAGTGTTTCCAACCGGTTGCAAAATAAACAGAGACTTTTCTGTTCTGTTGGTGCTCAAGGCTTCTTATCAAGTCTTTGTTTATTAGATTCATCGGAGCTATCAAGATATTGTGAGTATCTGTGTTATGATTAAGAAAATCGTATTTGCCAAGAGTTACATCAAAACCCTCATAGACCTTTGAATAATCAAAGCCTTTTTTTGTTATTAATGGGGTTTCCTTTAGATAATCATTAACAAACCGTATTATCTCTTGAGATTTCCCAAGAGAATATGCTCCAATCAATACTAGTTTTCCTGAGGAGATGTCTTTTGAAATCTTTTCTGCAAACTCTTGATATACTTTTTCTCTTTCAGGAAAGATGTGTTCTTTTCTTCCAAAGGTTGTTTCTATTACTAGGATATCTGTTTCTATTGGCTTTGCTCCATTAAACAATAACGAATCCTGCGTTTTAAAGTCTCCTGTGTAAAGAAGGGACTTGTCTTTGCTTTCAAGGCAGAACATCTTGCTGCCAAGTATGTGCCCAGCGTTTAATGCCGATAATTTGATATTGTCTGTTAAGTCAAGAGTTTGACCATTAAGGAAAGTATAGTCTAGTTGCTTTCTTGTGTGAGTACTTATTAATGCAGAAGTCTCTTTTGTTGTAAATATCTTTTGTGGAGTTATGGCTATGTGATCTGTGTGACCGTGAGTGATTAGATTATAATCTTCAGTTTTACCAATCTTATTTTGGTCAATGTTTGCTTTTTGGTAGTTATCAGTAATAGAGAAGCAATCTTTATAGTTTAGAATCATTGCAATAAATAATATCCCAAGATTATTTTATATTGCTTTTGTTTTCATATAAAAGCAACAAGTATATAAAGACTTTTTATTATAAAATATATACAACTACGGGGATATGGGGTAGTCCGGTTAGCCTAGCGGGCTCCAGATTGTTTAAGCCTTAAAGCAGGATGTTTGAAAAAACAGATGATTGAGAATTACAGGTATGCTAAGAAACTATTCTTAGAAAAAAGGAGATACCTGTTGACCTGGGTTCAAATCCCAGTATCCCCAAAATATCTTATTTTATAAATATTAAAATAAATCTTGCAAAAGAAAACTTTATTTTTTTAAACAGGCCTTTTGCATCATAGATTAATCTTTTTTCCCTTATTGCTTGCTTAAAAGCCTTTACTTGATTGTTACTGTTTATTATATTGTCCATTTTTTCTTTATCTGCTTGGATTATCAATGTTGGTTTTATGGAATTATCAAAAGAATAAGACTCTATGTGCGCGTTTTTCATAACTAGAGTTATTGTTTTTGTTTCTGTTTCATAGTTTACATTTAGTTGTATCTTCTCACTACCTACAAAGTTTCTTAAAGCACCCGGCATGTCTTGAAGCTTGTTATTATATTTTTCAATTGCGTTTTCTGGAGTTGTAAACAACTCATCAATAGTTGTTAGAGCATAGGTTGTTCCTATAATTGATATTAAGAAAAGCAAAACAAATATTTTTTTAAAAACCATATTTATCACAGTTAATATACAAGTGTTAAAATAAAAGAATTTAAAAAGCTTGCACTGGACAGCTACCCCCCCGGAAATGCCCCTCTTATAACACACCACTATTTCTTATCTGCCAAAGAATTATTTAGAAATTGTGGAAGTGATTAGAGAATATGGAGCAGAGACTATGCTTACTTAATAGTAGTTATGAAAAAGACAGGGCAAGAGTAGTTCTCTACTTTGGTAGAGACCCGCTTAATAATAACTATGAGTTTGTGTATAAATCCACTTTTTATCCTTTCTTTGTTGTTGAAGTAAACCATTCTCTTGTTTCTCAGTTATTAGCTGATTTTAGAAAAGACATTTCTTTAAAATCTATTGACAACAAAACAAAAATCATTGCTAGAAACTTTGAGCTTTTAAGTAAATGTTCAAAAATACTTCAGCAAGCAACAGGAAAAAACATTATCCTAATTGAACCAGAAAGGCAATTTCTTATAAGAAACAACTGGAGTTATTATGATGTTTTTTATGTCTTTAAGGGAAATCTAAAGAAAATTACAAACGAAAACCACATTCATTTTGCTATAAGAAACTATACTGAATCACTCAATAGAACAGAAAAGATATCATTGATTGAGCCATTAACTAAAAAACTAATATTAAGCAATATCCTAAAGCTAAAACCAGAAACCGATATCAAAAACGACCAAATCCTTAATACTCTTTTTGAAAACGAGTTTTTTAACAAAGAGCTGATTTTAAAGAATACAAATAATTTTTATTATGAAACCAAGGGGAAATTCCTAAAAGATCATATCAATCTTGATTTTTCTAATGTCATACCATATCTTCTAACAAACAAGTTTAGTAATATTGGTTTTGAAACCCTCAATTGTGATTGCTGTCATCCACTTTCAACTTTACAAGAGAATGTCCTCCCCTCATCTCTTGTAGAAGTTGAGTTTAGAAAATGTGGGTTTTATTTTATCTCTTGTGATGATGCTTGGGCAAGAGATTATCACGATAGTCACGACCAGAAAGAAAACCGCAAAAACTACAAAAAACAAAATGGGCTTTTCAAAAGTGTTGTTGGGCCTTTCTCCAGAGGTCAAAAAGAACATCTTTTGCTTGCTGACGCCTTTAGACTTACAAAAGATAAAGACATTGTCATTCTTGAAGACCAAAAACAACTTGTATGGAGTTGCCAAAAACAAGAATCATTTATTTCAAAAATCATAAACGACTTAATTGAAAGACAAAAAGTAATTGAGCAATCAATAAACATAAGCACACTTGGAAACTATTCTCTTAGAAGTCTTGAAAACTCAAGAGAGCTTGAAACAAATCCTATGTTCCTACAATATTTAACAGAATATTCACTTATCAACTCCTTAATTGAAGAAATGCCAAAATTCCTACAACACAAAAACACAAAGTTCTATTCTCCAACTCTTGAGCAAGCAATCAGAACCATCAAATACAACACCATTAACGAAATAAACAAAGAAGAAGATAGAATCATCATCTCCGAGAAAAGCAATATCCAGATAACAAACAAAAAGCTTCTAGCAAAAATCAACCAGACCTTCCCAAAAATGAATCTACCGGTGCCTAAATTAATTATTGGGTAAAAAAAAAATAAAAGCAAGATTTATACTTACTTCATCAATTTGATTTCTATTGCAGAAACCTTCATTGGGGTGTTGTTCTCTGTTGTTATTTCTTCTGTGGATATCGCAATATCTGCAACCTTAACTGTATTAACAAATTTGTTCTTAACAATCTCAGCAACATCAACAGCTTTAGAAATTGTCTTTCCTCTAGCCTTTATTGTTACATTATCTGTTCCCTGGTTAAACTGTGTTATCACTGCAAGAACATATGACATTGTTCCTTTCTTTCCTATGTATATTGTATTTCCTTCCATTTCGCTCATAGTGTCTTCCCCCCTTGTTTATAGGTATTAATTATATATCTATTAATCAAAATATTTAAAAAAGAGATTTAAAAATTGCCTTTAACCTAAATAAGTTTCTTTATCTTTTTTAGGGTTTCAGCAAGCTCGTCTATTTCTGATTTTGTGTTATAGAAATAAAAGGAGACCCTCACTAATCCGTCTTTATTAAAACTAGACACTAATGGTTCAGCACAATGCATTCCTGCACGTGTTGCAATATTACTATACTCGTCTAAGAAAGAAGAAAGCTCTCTTGATTTTATTCCTTTAAGGTCAAACAAGACAATTGAACCTTGCTTTTTAGAATCACAAGGATTGTAAAGTTTTAAATCAGAAATATTATTTAGTTTGTTGATTGCATAATCCGTTAATATCTTGTCCTGTCTTTCAATATTATCAATGCCAACTTTCTTTATATAATCAATTGCTGCCAGTGTTCCAAAGGCACCAGCAATGTTAGGAGTTCCTGCTTCAAACTTGTTTGGTAAACTATTCCATGTGGATTTCTTAAAAGTAACCTGTCCAATCATGTCTCCTCCGAATCTTACTGGAGAAAACTTATCAAGAAGTTTTTCTTTACCAATCAATATTCCAACGCCTGTTGGTCCAAGCATCTTGTGCATTGTGCAAGCAAAGAAATCAATGTTTAGTTTTCTAAAATCAACTTTTCTATGAGGCGCCGACTGTGCACCATCAACACAAACAAGACAATTGTATTTTCTTGCAATCCTTACTATCTCTGAAATAGGAGCAACAGTTCCTGTTGTGTTTGAGATGTGAGCGATTGTTACTAATTTTGTTTTGTTTGTAATCTTTTTTTCAAAATCATCAAGATCAAAAGTAAAGTCTTTTTTTATTTGTACAAACTTTAGCTTTAATCCAAGTTTTTGAGAAATAAACTGCCAAGGCACAAGGTTTGCATGATGTTCATAGACTGTTGTTAATATCTCGTCTCCTTTCTTGAAATAATTAGAATTGTATAACATATACATTATCATGTTTAGAGAATCCGTGCTGTTATGTGTTAGGATTACTTCTGTTGGTTTGCAGTTAAAAAACTTTGCAAGCTCTGTGTGGCAAGCCTCATAAATAATGCTTGCTTCTTGAGATAGTTTATAGACCCCCCTATAAATATTTGCTTGGCAGTATATATAATAATGATTCACTGCATCAACCATTTGTTTTGGTTTAAGGCTAGTTGCTGCGCTATCGAGATAAACAATGTCTTTTTTTAACAAAGGGAAATCCTTTCTGTATTTTTCTAGAGTCATTGGTTTTTCACATCTTTCTTCTGAAATTAATATATAAGCAATCTTTTTAAATAAATATGGGGCATTATATATTATATAGAGTGATCTAAAATTCTGCTCTTTTTTTATAATATTTAACAAAAGAACGATTATATATGAAGATACCAAAGCAAATCAAAACATACTGTAAGAAATGTAAAAAACACGAGGCGCACAAGCTTTCTCAATATAAAGGGAGAGGAGCTAGACCTATGTCAGTAGGCACCCGAAAATTCCAAAGAAAGCATAAAAGTGGATATGGGGGTAAAGCAAAAATCATAGGTACGGTCAAAAAACAAAATAAGAAACCAACATTTATCGCGGAATGTATGGTTTGTAAATCCAAAAGATATTTTGTCATACCAAAGAAAATGAAAAAAACAGAATTAAAGACTGACTAAAGTCTTTTCTTCTTTTTCTTTAATATTTTTAAATTCATCTATAATCTATTTATAGTATGAAATTTGACACAATCTATAAGTTTATTGCAGCTAGCTTTGCCATAGCTTATTTTGGTGGTTTGATTGTTGGAATGATGGTTGTTAGTTTTGATATTGGAAACTATCAAGAGACAGATATTACTAAGTCTTTTTATCTTACTGGTCAAGTAAGCTTTAGAGATGTTTTTACTGAAAACTTAAACCGCGCATTAAAGATGGCAATATTGCCATTCACTTTTCTTATAATAGCAATAAAGTTTGGCTTTAATCATGCAACATATATCTTGTCCCCATTTTTGGGACAGATTAAGCTTGCTGTTCTTTTTATACCGCAGATATTTTATTTTATTACCTATGTTTTGTTTTCCGTAATTGGGTTAAAGATAATTGCAACCACTGTTTTGTTTATTGCCAATAGATATTTGATTAAAGGAAATAAGCAATTTGTCAATATAAAAATATTTGGAACTCATGATGTGCTGTTATTGTATCTTGCATTATTGTCTCTAACAATCGGCACATTCACACAGATATATCTTTCAAGGGTGTTTTTCATATTCTTGATTAATTATCAACTAATCACCTATGTATTGATTCTGTTGATATATGTTGCAATCATTGCATTTTCATTATATATAATTTATCAGACAATAAAGTCTATTTTAAAAGAGAATAAACATGGGTATTGATTTTCAATCTGAAGAGATTGTTGTTGGAAGAATACAAAGTCAGATAGCTAAGTATGGAAACAAGGGGACCGGCTATATTGGAAAGGTGGTTGTTTCAAGCGGAGAAGAGCCAGTTCTTGGAAAAAGAGTACTAATGGATGTGTCAAGATCACATGTAGCTATTGTTTGTGGAAAAAGAGGTTCTGGAAAATCTTATGCTATGTCTGTCTTGATTGAAGAATTTGCAAGACAGCCTTTTGAGATTAAGGAAAGACTTTCAGTTATTGTTATTGACACTGTCGGAATCTTTTGGACAATGAAATATCCTAACAAGGAAGAAGTAGGGCTTTTAGAGAAATGGAATCTTAAGCCTGAAGGAATAGACATTAGAAATCTTGTTCCTGTTGGTAAGAAAGACTTTTATGAACAAAAAAACCTTCAACATGACGGCTTATTCTCAATTAGAACTTCACAAATGGATGTTGAAGACTGGCTTGCTGTTTTTAGACTTAATTGGAGAGACGCAGAGGCGTCTTTGCTTTCAAGAACCATTGACAAAATAAAGTCAAAGGTTGGAACTCTTTACGATATTGACGATATTATTACTGAAACAAAAAAAGACGAAGAAACAACTAAAGAAATTATTAATTCTTTAAACAATCGTTTCTTGGTAGCAAAATCCTGGGGGCTTTTTTCAAGAGCAGGAACAACAATGAAGGAGTTTGCTAAACCTGGCACAATAACAATTGTTGACACCAGCACCTACAAAGAATCAATTGGTATGGAATCAATTAAAGAATTGATTGTTGGAATCTTAGGCAAAAGACTTTACGAAGAAAGAATGCTTTACAGAAAAGAAGAAGAAATGTCTCTTTTGTCTAGAGGAAGAAAAGAAAGTGAGATGCCAATCATATGGATGATGATTGATGAAGCGCATATGTTTATGCCATCAGACAGACAATCAATGGCACTTGATGTTCTTTTACAATGGGTAAGGGTTGGAAGGCAACCTGGTCTTTCTCTACTTCTTGCAACACAAAGACCAAACAAACTTCACTCTGAAGCAATATCGCAATGTGATTTTTTCCTAAGCATGAGAATGACTGCTCAAGAAGATATACAAGCAGTTTCATCAATCAGGCCAAGCTATCTTAATATACCTATGGACAAATACTATGGACAGATGCCAAAAGACCAAGGTTATGCCATCTTGCTTGACGATAACTCAGAAAAAGTAATGATGATAAAAATGAAGCCAAGAGTAACTTGGGATGGTGGGAAGACAGCTAATGTTTTTATTGATTAAAATAAAGGAATCTATTCATCCAAAAGCTTGCCACCAAACTCTTTTGCAACAACATCTGCTATCTTTATCTTCTTGCTTGGGCCTTCTATGTAAAGAATACTGTCTTTTTCAAAGTAGATAACTAGGCTTTCAGAAGACAATCTAAACTTTACTGTTTGAGCTTTTAATATCTCATCATAGATTAGGTCTATGCTTGAAGCTGGAACAATAATGTCTATTCCAACCTTTCTTCCATTTACATGTTCAGCAATGTTATTTAAATCAATTGTTCCAACAACATTAAACTTTAGTATAAACTCCCCAATATTGAATGACTCAATCATCTTTTTTAAGAACTCCTTTGATTTCTTAGCTCCATCAAAGCTCATTGTCCTGTAACATCTAAAGTTTTCAAGGAATATGTCGCCAGTAGCAATGCTTTTTTCAAAACCATTTATTTCTTCTCTTAGGTTTTTGCTTAATGTTACCATTTTCTTATATAGGGAAATTAGCTCTCTTTTCTTTATTTCTTCTTCAATTGTTGCATTAAGTAATGGCTCTTTTTCGCTTATATCTTGTAAATCCTTTATGTCTTGGGTTAAACTAAGCATAATCTCCTGCATAGGTTTGTAAAGCTCAACAAGCTTATTTATCTTATACAGGCTCTTGTTTAAAGAATCAAACAATTTAGTTAATTTTATGTCTTCTGGCATAAATTTTCCCCATTTTAGAAATATATATAGATTAGAAAAGGAACTATATTTAAAGCTTATCTCTTGAGATAGGTTTAAAAACAAAATTATATAGTTCTTATTGCGGTTTTTTTCTTTATTTTTGGCTTGTCTTCAATAAGTCTTCTTAATGGCATCTAATTCTCTTTGTGTTGGTTTTCTATCATTAGATTTTGTTACAGAGATTTGACCTTGTCTTTATTGGGTTAGTTATTGGTTTTTTGGGATTATATGGTTGGGGGGCGTATTTTATTTCTCCTAATGGTTTTCTTTAATCTCAATAAAGGCGTGATATGCTGCAATAGCTCCTTGGCTTGCAGAAGTCACCACTTGTTTTAAATCTGTGGAATTTGTGGCATCACCTGCTGCAAATATACCTTCTTTGTTTGTTTTTTGGTTTTTATCAACAACTATATAGTCTTTTTCATCTAAGGAAATTTCGGTGTTTTTCAAAAGCTCAGTGTTAGGAACAGAACCAATCTCTATAAACAGACCATCAACTATTAGTTCTTTATTTGTGTTTGTTTTTATTCCCGTTAGTTTTTCTTTACCAAGAAGCTCTGTTATCTCTGTATTGTAAAGTATTTCTATTTTTGGATTATTAATTACTAAGTCTGTCCAGATCTTTTCTGCTCGCAATTGTTCTTTTCTATAAATCAAATAAACTTTGCTAGCGAGGTCTGCTAAAAGAAGAGCAGAAGTAACTGCAGCGTCACTTCCTCCAACAACCCCAACAACTTTATTTTTGTAAAAACCACCATCACATGTTGCACAATAGCTTATTCCTTTGCCTATTAATTCTTTTTCTTTGTCAATACCAAGCCTTGCTCTTGTTCTGCCAATAGCTAGAATTATCTTTTTGCTTTTAATTGTTCTTTGATTAGAATTAACAATAAATTCTTCTTTTTCCTTATTGATTGTCATAACTTTTTCAAAAAAAACCTCTACTCCAAAAGACTGTGTTTGATCTAAAGTTTTTTCTGCAAATTCCATTCCAGATATTTCCTTTAATCCAGGGAAATTACAAACCTTGTGAGCATAGGCGACTGCTCCGCCAAAGGAATCACTAAACACTATTGTCTTTAGGCCATATCTTGAAGAATATATTGCAGCAGTCAGTCCTGCTGGGCCCCCCCCAACAATCGCAACATCATAAATAGTTTCGCTCATTTTTTCTTCCTCTTCTTAATAAATATATCTTCATACAACTTATTATAATCCCTTTTCTTTGCTTTTAATCCTAGAGATCTATCAATAGATTCCATACCATATCTTATATTTTCGGGACTAACTTCAATTGTTGGAATGCCACACTCCTCTAAAGCAGCAAAAAATTCTCTATAGGTGATACCAGCAAGCTTTGCCCCCCCAGCAATATTAACTTCTTTGTTTTTGTAGGCTTTTAGAGCCATGCCAAGCTTATATTCCTTTAACCCTTTTTCAATTAACTTTCTTAAAAATTCAGACTCTGTTAGATTTTCTTCTTTTGCAATATTGTAAGCCATTTCAGACATTGCATCAGTTAATCTTAATGTTTTTACGTTCTTTCTTTCACAAACAGATTTTACTTTTTTCATAAATATCACATTTTACATCTTATGTAGCGCTTCTCTCCCATTCTCTAGATACTCTAATTTCATTGATTTAAATTTTTCTAAAATATTTAATTTCTCTAATGCATCTTCTTTTGTAATCTTGCTATTTTCAACTAAATGCAAACAAAAATCAACTATGTTTGTAGCAGCTATGCTATTTCTTTTACAGAAATCATAAGAAATTCCGTTATCAATAAACACAATAATTTTTTCTTCCTTTGCTAAAGCTAAACTAAATAATTCCCCGGAATCTTTTGTTATCTGACTATCAATGTCACTTGGAACATTCTTTGGGTTTTTTATTTGTATTTCGCCTTCTTGTTTTAGGATACTATATATTTCTAAATCTAAAGTCAAATATAATTTGATTCTTGTAAAGGCTTGTAACTCTTCTTCCACTTTTTTAGTAACAACAATATCCCAAAGACTAGTAAAAGCATCAACTAAACCTAACTTTACAAGATGAATCCAAAAAGAAGTATCGACTACTGCTTTTGGTTTGTGTTTAACTTTAGGCACAAATGGATATTATACCAAAAAATATTTAAACGTATTACTTTGTAATACATTTAAGAAAAAGAATATAAAAGGAAATCAGATTACATAATTTTTTCTAAATTCTTTATAAACCGATTTTGTTCTTGATTTTGCTTTTTTAGAAACGTTTTCTATAAAATTAATTGCATCTTTTGCACTCATGTTTTGAAGACTAGTAGGAACAAAAGAACTATGCAATATATTATAGAAATCAGAAGTAAACAAGCCATGCAAATAGCTATATTCTCTTGCTTGTAAATTACTATCTACTGTGCCTACTTTTATTGAAGTAATTTCTCTTTTAAATAGCTCTTTGAATAGTTTTTCTTTAATCTCGTGAACAGTTCCTTTTTTTGAGACTGCAAGTAAAGAATCAAGTTTTCTAATCCAATCCTTTAATTCTATTCTCTCTAAATCTGCTTTTCTTATTTTCTTTCTTCTTTCTATTTGTTTTAGGTATTTAATATCTATTTCTCTTTTATAGTCAAACTTTGATGCTGTTAGTGGCTTTCCGCCCGTTATTAATTTCTTTCCTGTAGAAAATAATTTAGATGCCATAATCAATCTCCCTCAAAATTATAAATAAATTAACAGGGGTTGTAGAACCCCTCTAACTCCTTAATTATAACATAAATAATATCTAGGTCTTACAACCTATATATTCTGATTTTTTATGATAAATATATTACAACCAACATCTTTTAATAGTTTCTATAAGCAAGTTGAACGAGTTTTTAGCGAAGTTAGACTGCCTTTTCTTTTTTCTAAGTACTCTAACAAGCTTTACAATAATTTTGTTCATGTATATTTGTTGATTTTAAAAGAACGACACAAATGTTCTTATCGTCGTTTAACGGAATTGTTAAACGACATAACTGTTTTAAGATTGCTTGGAATCCAGAAGCAACCACACTTCACAACTCTGCAAAAGG
>CAYXAY010000012.1:0-20321 GCA_964463155.1 uncultured archaeon
AATAACTATCCGTTCAACAACCACCTTAAAAGCCAAAGCCTATCTTTATGTTGGTTCTGTCATTTCAAACCACCCTAGAGCATTTGAAGGAATAATCAATTCCAAGAATCTCTCTCAGATAGTTCCAGCAACCATTGCTTGGTATACCAGTTCAACAACGACTGAGAGTTATATTATCTCTTCAAGAAGAAGAGATAACGACATAATAATTCTTCCTTACAAGATAAAAGAATAAGTTGCTATTGAAAGAGAACGCTATCCACCCCTTTTTTAAATATTTCGTAATCATATCATTAGTAATTAATATTAATATGGGTGTGAATTTTAATGTTATCAAGAAAAAAAGCGCAAGTTTCTATTGAAGTTTTAGCAGTATTAGGAATACTAGTTATTGGTTCAATATTGTTTGGTGCATATTATCTTAATAGCATATATAAAAGTCAGAATAAAGCCATTGATTTATCAACAGTAGTTGATGATTTTGAAAAACAACTAAATCCTGATGGTATTGGCAACAACATTAGTCCACTGTTAACTTGTGGAAACGGCAATGTTGATCCTGGAGAAACCTGTGACAATTGTCCACAAGATTTTGACCCTGGATTTTGTGATACAATTATAGGTTTTTTTACAATTACAACATCTTTACTACCAAACATACCGTCACCAACAAACACAGATTTTGGAATTTATGTTTACGGTAATAATCAAACAGGATTAACAGGCGTAGTTATTAAAAAAATAGTAGTAAATACCGGTTCACCACTTGCGGAATCATCAAATTGTAGTTATAACAATCAAGTAATAAATGGAACATTAGATAATCTTACACTTCCATTACCTTGTTCAGGGGCTAATTGTCAAACAACATTAGATAAATTCAAATGCTCAGTTCCTGGAACTTATAATATTGGAATATATGCCGGAATTAATGGAGATAGTAACTCTTCAAAAAATGATTTTAAATCTATAAATAAAACAATTACTGCAACAACTATCCTATCTCAACAGTTTTTTGTAGAGATAGTTGAACCAGACCCAAAAAAGGTGTTTACTGTAAATGATTCTATTAATTTTACAGCAGTAACTTCTCCTATAGCAGACCCTACTGATTTGGAATATTGTTACTGGTATATCGATGAGACGCCTATACAAGCAGAAGGCGAAAGTTCTTGTTCAATACAAAATTTTTCATTTACTGGCAAAGTAAGTCCTGGTCTTCACAATGTAGTTGTTTATGCAACAAGAGAAAATACAAGAAACGGAACAATTGTTCAAGCCAAGGACTCTATTGAGATAATGCTACTACCAACAGTAAATCCCGGCGAATTATTTTTATTAGCAACAGACAATGTGTTTGTTGAAGATTCTTTTGATGTGTTAGTATTTGGTCTTCAACAAAATCAAACCTGCCTTCCAATAACAAATTCTAATTTTACATTTCAAAATACATCTTGTAGAATAATTTCATCAGGCATTTGTGATACAAGTACAGTATTAAATAATGGTAGTCAAATATATGTTAATAATTATGTGGCAGTTTGCGATAGACCATCATATAGCCAAACAGGAAACCATGATTTAGTTCCAGTAAATGTAACATTACAACCCCCTTATCCTTCTGGGATAACTACCGTAACTCCTGGCAATTTCAAAGTAGGTTATGATTTATTATTTAGATCTGGAAAGTGTAACACATCTGCAACAAATTATGGATTATTGCAAGCTTGTGCAACTTCAACAGAAGGTTTAAATATTAATCCAGATTATTGGGAAGATATTGGTTACGGTCTATTTAAAATATATGTTGATGGGGGGCATTCTACTACCTCTAATGATTACGGAAAATTAACAGTATATGTTTCAGAATAAAATATTAAAAAAAGGAGAATAAATAAAAAGGTGAAATAAAATGAAAATATCAAAATTTTGGTTAGTTTTAATAATAGGAATTCTTTGCTTAAATTTAATATTTGCAGGAACCTACAAAAAGAATTACCGTATAAGTGGCGATTTAGTTATTAGCCCATCACTAGAACGCGCTTGTTCTTCAGGACAAAGTACTTGGACATTAGGAGTACACAATCCAGATCCCTGTACAGACAACTTAGCGTGTGGTGGAGGCACAACTTCTGCAATGATGGCAAAAAATTTGTATGATAAATTGTTTTTTGCTTTACCAGTACCAAGTTGTGATTTAGAAATTTATTCTCCTAATAGCACAACAACCCCAATATTTAAAAACGTAGGATTAAATGCAACAGCAATTAAAAACGGATTAAAAAACGGAATTGTTGTTGGGCCAATAGAACCAAACTCAACAATAAAAACAATAGATTTTACTGTGAAAATAAAACATCAAGCAACAGGACAATATTTGTTAACAACAACAATAACAGTACCTAATCCAAACTTCCATAGTAATGTGATTACTGCAGATTATATGAAAAGTACAGCGGACACAAATGCAGCAGCATGTAATATACACAATCTGAGAAAAGTAACGATAAAGGATGGCACACTAGTACAATGTAAGCAAAACAATCAAGAATTTTTGTGGGAACAATTTGCAACCAATCAATGGGTATCGCAAATGTTAACTTCACAAAACGATGAAATTTTAATCGACGTTCAGAGCATGTTAACTTCAGAAGGCTATATAACTTCAGCCGAAGTTGATACTAAGTTAAGTGAGTTTAGAATCTCAGACATAGAATATACCCAGTTATCTGAAGATACACGAGAAATAATAGGACAAGTTAGTTCTGATACAATAAACCCACTACCGCAGGTTGTTAGCGGAAAATATCTAAAGATTTACGATACTGTAAATCAGGTATATTATTATATACCGGTATATCAAACAACAGATTTTGAGTTCTCTGCATGGGGTAATTTGTGGACTAAATATCCTGACTTTAATAGACTACACGAGAGAATTAGCTCACAAACACGGCCTTATCCTCCAACCGACGAAAACCAGGTTTTTTCTGATTTCTGGTATTCAGATAAAAACGCGGTATACCACGCACAATTAGATAGACGACATTTATCCACACAGAAATATAGAGCGATAGATTTTAATATAACAAATGGGGGGGCGGATCAAAATTATGTATTTGAGGTAAAGATATGTAGTGGAAATGACCCTAGTACGGAGGAGACAAATGTTACGGTTAATCCAGTATGGGATTGTGCCCAACCTATAAATATTAAAGATGAAAACGGAGAAATCAGGACTAATCCGTTTACTTTAAGAACGAATTCAGGAGGAAGAATATCAAGAAGAGTATATGTTAAATTAACGCCGAACAAAAAAGCGGCAGCAATATATGCTAATTTAAGTGGATCTCAAACAAAAAAAAGCAGGCAAGTAATGGAAGTAGTGAATTTGTATGAACCAATAAACAACATCACATTAAGCAATCCATCCTGTAGGTATACAATTAACCAAGAACCAAATCAGCTTGCAGTTTATAACTATACAGTTACGGGAACCTTTACATCAACTGGTGGGTCTACAAGCACACCCACCAGTAGTAATATGTTCTTTAACTGGTGTGCAAAAGCATATGTGTGGAATTATGCATCGAATCTATCAGAACTAAGTGTATTCGGTTGTGATCCTCACCAAACTGACAATGCACAAATTAATCTGATCTCCGGATTTTCCACAGGTAATCTTCAATTACACGCAAGGGTTGTTGCTACAATAAAAGATAATAGAACTGGCCAAAGATTTGCAAAATCGTTTAAAGTTACTGGATGCATACAAAGTAGCTAACTTTTCTTCTTTTTTCCTTTCTCTTTATAAACCTTTTGCATCTATAATTATTCTATACTATTATATTCTTTAATACCCTAAGGGCTGATTAGAGAAAAGAACCTTAATTTGATCAAATTTTGCCAAACAAAGCTTTTTTGTTTGTCCTTTTGGCTTTTAAACCACAATCTGTAGACTGTTTGTTGGTACCAAAATAAGTGTAAAAATAAACACTAACCGACATTTAAATGCAGAAGATAACAGCATAATTTGTCTGTTTCTTTGCTATTTCTACGGATTATAATATTAATATAAACATGAAAATGAAATAACACGATAAAGCACGATTATTATGGGTGTACAGAATAAACCTAGGTCAGGTTCAATGAGTTTTTATCCAAGAGTAAGAGCAGATAGTATTGTTCCTAAGTTCAATTCTTTTGGTGGAGTTGAAAAAACAATAAAAGGCTGTAAGCCTCTTTGCTTTTATGCAATAAAAGCAGGAAGTACCTATGTTATGGCAAAGAATGCAAAAAAAGGTTCTTCTTCCTATGGTCAAGAAATCTCAGTTCCAGTAACTGTGATTGAAACACCTGATTTGAAGGTTGTTGGAGCAAGATTCTACAAGCACAACACGGTAAATGCTGGTAAAACTGCAAGCTTTGAATTTACTCATCAAGAAACTAATTTTAAAAAAAGAGTAACAGGAAAGAAACAGAAAAAAACTATTTCTCTAGAAGATGTGCTTAAAAGAAAAGAAGAGGCTGATTCTTTAGTCTTAATAGCAACAATCAATTACAAGGCAACAGGAACAGGCCAAAAAAAGCCAGTAATTGTAGAAATACCATTAACAGGAACCTATGATGAACAAATAGCTTATCTAAAAGAGAAATTTAATAAGACAATAACGATTGATGAAACATTTAAGGTAGACGATTACCTAGATGTTAAAAGCATAACAACAGGTTATGGCACAACAGGCGTTGTTGAAAGATTTAATGTTAAGATACAAAGAAGAAAAGCAAACAAATGTCAAAGACATGTTGGTGGTATCAACCCATGGCACCCAGCAACAATTATGTACACGGTTGCTAGAGCCGGGCAATATGGTTTTCACAACAGGACAGAGACAAATAAGAAACTATTAATGATAGATTCTGATACTAACAAGGTTAATAGAAAAGGCGGCTTTAAAAACTATGGATTATTAAAGAACAAATATGTTCTTGTTTCAGGCTCAACTCCAGGAACAACAAAAAGAGTTGTTGTTATGAGACACACATTTAGGCCACAAAAGCAAAAGTTAGAAATTACAGACATAAGTTAAATTAACAAGTAAAGATTAAAGGCATTGATTTACTATGAAAGCAAATATTTATGATCTAGAAGGAAAAGCTATTAAGGAGATAGAAGTGCCAGAGTATTTCGCAGAAGACTATAGACCTGACCTTATCAAGAAGGCAGTAATCTCTAGCCAATCAAAGGAATATCAACCAATGGGCGTTTCTCCATACTCTAACAGAAACTATACTTCAATCTATATAGGTAGAAGAAAAGAAAATAAGGCAAACATCACAATCAACACAGGAAAAGCAAGACTACCAAGAACAAAAAACAGAAGAGTGTTAATGGCTGGCAGAGTTATGAGAGTTTCTCAAGCTGTTGGCGGACCAAGAGCTCATCCTCCAAAGGTTACTGAAATATTAGTTAGAAAAATTAACACTAAAGAAAGAACAAAAGCAATAATTTCTGCTGTTGCAGCAACTGCTCAAAGAAACCTTATTGAAGAAAGAGGCCATATCCTTCCAGAAAAAATAACGCTTCCAATAATCTTTGATAACAAGATTGAAACACTAAACAAGACTTCTCAAATCTTTAATGTTCTTGAGAAATTAGGGCTAGATAAAGATGTAATAAAAGCTAAAGAAAAAAAAACAATAAGAGCAGGAAAAGGAAAGATGAGAGGAAGAAGATACAAGAAAAGAAAAAGTATCTTGTTTGTTCTTGCAGACAACAAAAACTACAAGGCATTTACTAACCTTGAAGGTGCTGATGTTATATCTGCTAGACAATTATCAATTAAACAATTAGCCCCAGGAACACATGCAGGAAGACTAACAATCTACAGTCAAGCTGCAATTGAGGAGTTAAAGAAGAGATTTGAATGATGTGATAGTTTATGAAGAAAATAGAATACTACGAAGTGATTGAATACCCAGTCATTACTGAAAAAACAGTAAATATGATTTCAACAAACAATAGAGTTACTTTTGTTGTTAATAAGGCTTCAACAAAGGCAGAGATAAAGGGCGCTGTTGAAAAGCTATACCATGTTAAAGTAAAAACAGTAAATGTTTTGTTTGATAGACAAAATAGAAAAAAGGCATTTGTAACATTAAAGAAAGGATTTAACGCGCAAGATCTAGCTAACAAATTAGGAATAATCTAATGTGATCAAAAATGGGAAGACGTTTAAAGATTCAAAGAAGAGGAAAGGGTGGACCAGTTTATACTGCAACCAACAACGCAAAATACGATATTAATTATAGAACAATTAAAGAACTACAGTCAGGACAAGTTCTTGATTTAGTAACAGACCCAATAAGATCTGCTCCGGTTGCTGAAATCCTAATGGCTGATGGCAAAAAAGAATATGTTATCTGCGCAGAAGGTTTGATAACTGGCCAGAAGTTGGAGTTTGGTCCGGGCGCTCAGAAAAAAACAGGTAATGTTTTACCATTAGGAGAAATAGAGCCAGGAACAACAATCTTTAATATTGAAAAAAACTTTGGAGATGGCGGAAAGTTTGTAAGAGCAGGAGGTCAGTCTGCAGTTTTAGTTAACAAAAAAGAAAAAGCAATAGTAAAACTTCCATCCGGAAAACTAAAGCAATTACCACTTGATGCAAGAGCAACAATAGGTGTTGTTGCTGGTGGTGGAAGAAAGACCAAACCATTTGTTACGGCTGGTGCAAAATGGAGAGCATTTAAAGCAAAAGGCAAGAAATACCCAAGAGTAAGAGGAGTAGCAATGAACCCTGTTGACCATCCGTTCGGTGGTTCACAGCATCATGTTGGTCACTCAAAGTCTACTTCAAGACATGCTCCTGCAGGTAGAATGGTTGGTGCAATCGCTTCAAAGAGAACCGGAAGAAAGAAGAAATGATTAAGGTGTTAAACAATGGCAGAAGAATTTAAATACAGAGGAAAAACTCTAGAAGAACTACAAAAGATGTCACTTTTGGATTTTGCAAACATCGCTGGAAGTAGAGCTAAGAGACATTTAGTAAGAAACCATAGCGACGCTTTCTATGAAAAAATAGAAAAAAACAAAAAAGCACACAAGAAAATAAGAACACACAGAAGAGACATCATAATAACACCAAAGATGGTTGGTAAAACCATTTATGTCTACAACGGCAAGGAATTTCTACCTGTGGAAGTTGCCCCAGAGATGTTGACACATTATCTAGGAGAATTTGCATTTACAAGAAAAAGAATAAGACACGGTAAAGCCGGAATAGGTGCAACAAAGTCAAGTACTGCTGTTGCTGCAAGAAAGTAAAGTGATAAAGTATGTCAAGTCATAAATACAATTATCAAAAAAAGCTGGATTCAAAGAAATCTGCAAAAGCTTCAAGGCATAATGCTCCAATCTCTGTTAAATATGCAACAGAGTTTGGTAATTATTTCAGAAACATGCCAGTAAAGAAGGCTTTAAAGATTTTAGTTGACATTGAGGCAAAAAAAGATTTTTTACCTCTTATTAAGTATGCTAAAAAAGTTCCAGAAAGAAAAGGGCAAAGCAAAAGAGGAACAAAGATTGGAAGATACCCAATCAAGTGCGCAAAATATGTAAGATTAATGCTTGAAGAGGCAAAGGCAAATGCTGAGAACAAAAACTTAGACACAGAAAAACTAAAAGTAGAAAGCATGTTTGCAACAAAAGGAGTAACAAGACAAAAGATTCAGCCAATGGGAAGAATCGGCGGTAAAACAAGAGAATCAAAATCAACAAACATTGAAGTAATAGTGGTGGAGGCTTAAGATCAAACATGAAGGAGAATGTTTTTGTCAAAGACAAATTAAAAAAGATGTCAATTGCAAAGTATCTACAAAAGAAACTAAAGCAAGCAGGATTTATTGATGTTGAGGTTGTTAAGTCACCAATTTCCACAAGAGTTGTTATCTACGCTTTACGCCCTGGTTTTGTAATTGGTAAAAGCGGTTACAACATAAAAGCATTAACTGAAGATCTAGAGAAAGACTTTGACCTAAGCAAGGTTCACATAGAGATTGGAGAAATCCAAAACAAGGATCTAGATCCAAGAGTAATAATTGAAAACATTTCAAATGACATAGCTAGAGGAATAGCCTGGAAATCAGCAGTCTACAAGGCAATGACACAAATAAAAGCAGCAGGAGCTGTTGGTGCAGAAATTGTTGCTAAAGGTAACACTGCAGGTAAAGGTCAAAGAAAAAGATCTTCAAGATATGCATTTGGATACTTGAAAAAAGCAGGTTCACAAAAAGACCTAGTTGCATTTGAGAAAAGAACGACCTTTCCAGGTCTTGGAACAATAGGCATAAGACTTAGAATAGTTCATCCAGGAACAGTTTTCTCAGACAAGATAGATGTTAAAGAGTTGTCTCACAGACATAAGCTAGCAAGAGAGCAAAAAAGACTAGAAAACAGAGAACAAGAAGTTGAAAAGGAAATAACAGAGACAATAGAAAAAATAAAAACAGCACGCGAAACAAAGGTTGCAAGCATAGAAGAAAAACCAAAGGCTGAAAGAAAACCAAGAGTAAAAAAAGAAAAAACTTCTGAAGTAAAAGAAGAAGTTATTGAAAATAAAGAGTGATTATTAGATGACAAAGAAAAAAGCAGTCACATTAACTTCAATTCCAGAAATTGAAAATAAAATAAAAGAATTTAAATTAGAACTTTCAAAGGAAAAGGGCATGCTTGCTTCAAAAACAAAATCAACAAACCCCACAAAGAAAGCAACTCTAAAAAAACAAATAGCAAGACTACTAACAAGATTAAACGCTATTAAGAAAAAGCAAAAGGAGATACCAAAGAAAGTAACTACTCCTAAAGCAAAGGAAGTTAAGAAAAAATAAGTTGTGAGGTGTTAAAATAGAGTATGGCCGAGATTTGTCCAGTATGTCATTTACCAAAAACAATCTGTACTTGTGACCTTAGAACAAAGGAAACACAACAGATTAAGATAAGAACTGAAAGAAAGAAATTCAAGAAATATGCAACATTGATTTATGGTTTTTCTGACTCTGCTGAACAACAAGAGGTTTTCAAGTACTTGAAAAAAAAGCTAGCTTGCGGAGGAACAGTCAAAGGCAATGTCATTGAGCTTCAAGGCGAGCAAAAGGAAAGAATTAAAAAACTCTTGATAGAAAAAGGATATCTTGGAGAATTAATCGATGCTTAACATCAAAAATTCCAATCTGATAGGAAAAATCATAACAGTCACAAATAGCTCAGACAGGAAAAAGATAGGGAAAAAAGGCATAGTAATCTACCAAACAAAAGATGAAATAAAAATTAGAGATGAAAAAGAAAAAATAATTACAATTAAACAAAATGAAATAATAAATTTAGAAATTAAGTGAAAAACTATGGAAAAAACATGTCTTGATAAAAACTGTCCAGTTCATGGGCAAGTAAGTGTTAGAGGAAAATCACTACAAGGAATAGTGGTCAAGAAAAAAGCACTTAAAACAGCAGTAATACAAATGGAGAAAATAAAGTATATCAGAAAATATGAAAGATATATGAAAAAAACAGTTAAGCTTCCAGTACACTGCCCAGACTGTATGAATATTAATATAGGAGACATTGTCCTTGTCGGAGAAACCAGAAAATTAAGTAAGACAAAGTCATTTGTTATACTAAAGAAACTCGGAACATTAAGCCACATGGAAGACATAATTGATGAAGACAAATACGAAGGGATAGAAGAAAAAGAGGATGAAGAAGAATGAAGCAGATAAGTGCAAAAGTAACAAGAGGACTTCAATTAGGTTCAAGATGCCTGTGCACAGACAATAGTGGTGCAAAAGAAATAGAAATAATTTCTGTTATCAACATCAAGACAAAAAGAAAAGGAGTGCAGTCTGCAGGAATCGCGTCACTATTAAATGTTGTAGTTAAAAAAGGTAAGCCAACCATGAAGAAGAAAATGGAAAGAGCCGTGGTTGTCAGAGTAAAAAAAGAATACAAAAGAAAGAATGGTTGGAGAGTTTGCTTTGAAGACAATGCAGTAGTCTTAACAGACCCAAAAGGTTTTCCAAAAGGTTCAGAAATAAAAGGTTGCGTAGCTAAAGAAGTTGGTGAAAGATACCCTAAGATTGCAGGACTTGCAAGCGCGGTAATTTAAGGTGAATAGAAGATGAACACTAAAACAATTAAACCAAATAAGCAAAGAAGAAGAATATTTACTGGTCCATACCACACAAAAAGAAAAACATTAGTTGCTCCAATAGACAAAAAGATTAGAAAAGAAGCTTTAAGAAAAAGAGCAGTTCTAAGAAAAGGAGACACAGTAAAGGTTCTTGTAGGCGACAACAAAGGCAAAACAAGCACAGTTGACAGGGTCAACTATGATAACGGAATAGTATACTTAAAAGATTTCAAAGTAACAAACTCAAAAGGTCAAGAAAAGTTATTACCATTTAAGGCATCAAACCTAGTAATCACAACACTAATACTGACCGACAAAAAAAGATTTATTACAAAAAAATAGGTGATATTTAATGACTAAAAAAGGAAGCACAAAAGTTTTAAAGACACAAAATGTAGGACACGTCCATAAGGTTGACAAGAAAAAGACCTTTGTATTAAGACCAAACTCCGGAAAACACTGTCTTGACAAGGTAGTTACAGCAGGCTATGTTTTAAGAGATTTATTACATTTAACAGAGAACAACAGAGAATCAACACACATAATAAGAAACAGAGAAATGATTATTGACAAAAAGCCAATAAAGACAATAAACTTTGCAATCGGCTTGTTTGATGTGATTGAGTTCCCAAAGATAAAGAAATACTACAAGATCACCTACAAGCAAAACGGCCTAATAACATTAATGGAAATTAACCACGACGAAACAAAATACAAGATTTGCAAAATTGTAAAAAAGATAATAACAAAAAAAGACCAGATACAATTGATAACAAACGACGGAAGAACAGTAATAACAACAAACCAAGCATACAAGACAAAGGCTTCTATAAAGCTTGACTTGGAAGATAACACCATAAAAGAATATTATCCACTTGAAAAAGGAAGAAAAGTTTTCTTGATTGGTGGTAAGCACGTTGGTAGATCTGGAACAATTATCTCAGTAACAAAAGGAAGCATGATAAAAAAGGAACTAATAAAACTAAAGATTGACAACAAGGAATTTGAAACAACAGAAAAGAATGTTTTTGTAATTAATTAAAAAGTGAAAATTTTATGAGTAAAGACGAGAAATACAACCCAAACAGGGAAATCTTTGTTGAAAAGGTTACTGTAAACATGAGTATAGGTGAAGCTGGCGAAGAGCTTGAAAAAGGTTTAAAGATTCTTCAACTAGTAACCAAGAAAAAACCAGTTAAGACTTTAGCAAAAGTAAAGCTGCCAACTTGGGGAATAAGACCTGGCCTACCAATCGGTGGAAAGGTGACTTTAAGAGGAAAAGGCGCACTTGATTTTATTGAGCTAACATTAAAGGCAAAAGAAAACAAGATTAACAAAAAATCATTCTCAAACGAAGGCCATTTCTCTTATGGCATAAAAGAATACCTTGACGTTCCAGGAATCAAATATGATCCAAACCTTGGGATAAGGGGCTTTGATGTTTGTGTATCTCTAAAAAGGAAAGGTTTTAGAATAAAGCAAAGAAAATACATTATCTCAAAAATAGGAAAGAAACACAGAATCACAAAAGACGAGGCAATAGCCTTTGCAAAAGAAAAATTAAAAGCAGTGGTTGAATGAACGAAATAGATTATAAAAAATTAGGGAAAACCAGTAAAGAACTAAAAAGAACAAGAAAATGTAGATTTTGTGAAACAAAAAAAGGACTAATAAGAAAATACAACCTTTATATCTGCAGAAGATGTTTCAAGGACTATGCAGAAAAATTAGGTTTTAAAAAATTAGATTAAATATTTATTTAGGTGAAAATTAATGAGCTTAAACGATCCAATATCAAACGCATTGAACAATTTAAATAATGCAGAAATGGCTTCAAAACAAACATGTACACTTAATCATTCTAAGTTTTTAGAAAGTGTTTTGTCTCTTCTAAAAAAGGAAGGTTATGTAAAGATGTACAAGGTTCTTGAAAAGAGACCAAGTAAGCAGATTGTTGTTTATCTCGGTGGAAGAATAAACAAATGTAAGGCAGTAAAGCCAAGATATCCTGTTAAAAAACAAGACTATGAGAAGTTTGAAAAATCATACCTGATCTCAAGAGACATCGGTGTATTGATTGTTAGCACAACAGAAGGAATAATGACGCACAAAGATGCTAAGGAAAAAGGACTTGGCGGAAGAATAGTTGGATACGTTTATTAAAATAATTAAATATGAGTGATTATGGAAGAAAAAAATAAAACAAATTCCAAAGAGATAAAAGGAATAAAGGTCAAGGTTCCAAGCGAGATAAAAGTAACACTTGGCTCTCACGACTTGATTCTTGAAAAGTCTGGAAAGAAAATAGACGTAGATTTCAATCCGGTTTATGTTTCTGCAAAGTTTGAAAATGGAGAAATAGAACTTAAGCCAAAGAATAAAAAAAAAACAGTAAAGGCGGTTGTATACACAACTGAAAAGCACATACTTAACGCAATAAAAGGACTTGACAAAGAATATGTCTACAAGCTTTCAGTAGTATACTCACACTTTCCAATAACGGTTAAGGTTGAAGGAAACGAGGTTGTTATCTCTAATTTTTTAGGAGAGAAAAAACCAAGAAAGACAAAGATCCTTCCTGGCTGTAAAGTTGAAGTCAAGGGAAAAGACATAATCGTTAAAGGACACGACAAATATCTAACGGGTCAAACAGCAGGAAACATAGAAAGAACAACAAGAGTAATAGGAAGAGACTTTAGAATATTTGATGATGGTTGTTATATTGTAGAAAAAGCAAAAAGTGAATAATTATGAGTAATGATACACCAAACTTTAGAGGACACTACCCTTTAACATTAAGAAGAACCAAGCACAATAGAAAGGTTCAGAAATGGAGATATCCAAGAGGTATCGATAGACATATGTCTGTAAAGAAAGGACCACAGCCAAAGATTGGTTATGGCCACAAGAACACAGAGAAGCTCAAGCACCCTTGCGGATTAAAGGAATGCATTGTAAGAACAGTAAGTGATTTAACAAAACTAAACCCAAAGGAAATGGCAATAAGGTTTAATGGAACTCTTGGCGAAAAGAAAAGAATAGAGCTAAGAAAAATAGCAAAGGAAAAAGGATTTAAGATTTTAAACTAAAACGGTGTACTTATGAAATTAGATAAACTAAAAACATTCTCCGGAGAGATATTAAAGAAAAGTAAACACAAGTTAGTTATTGATGAGAAGAAATACCAAGACAACAAAGAGTTTGTTGACAAAGCAATGACCAAGCAAGATGTTAGAGACACAATCTCCAAAGGAGTAATAAAGAAAAAAGCAGACACTGGTCAGTCAAGGGGAAGAGCAAGAGTTCTGTTAAAGAAAAAGAAACTAAAAAGAAAAAGAGGACAAGGTAAAAGAAAAGGAACACCAAAGGCTAGAGAAAATAAAAACACTTATAATTTAAGAATAAGAGGTTTGAGAAAAAGACTTTCTGAACTTAGAAAAGAAGATAAGTTAAATGGAAAATCCTATAGTAGAGTATATTTAATGATTAAAGGAAACTACTTTAGCGGGAAGAAACATTTAGAAGAATATATTAGTGGTGAAAATAAATGACATCAGGACCAACATTTAAAGTTGCTTTTAGAAGAAGAAGAGAGCAAAAAACAGACTACAAGAAAAGACTTGCAGTTTTAAAGTCAAAGAAAGACAGAGTTGTCTTAAGAGTTACAAATGCTTTAGTAAAGGTGCAAGTAATAAGATACAACAAAGATGGCGACAACACAATTGCTTCAGCAACCTCAAAAGAACTAAAGGCGTTAGGTTACTCTGGGAACACAAAAAACACCCCAGCAATTTACTTGACTTCTTTACTATTAGCTCAAAAAGCAAAAAAGAAAGGAATAAAGGAAGTAATCTTTGACTTATGTGCAAAAAACTACAAGTCAGGAAACAAGATTTTTGCGGGTTTGAAAGCAATAGTAGATTCAGGAATTGTATGCCCACATGATGAGAAGGCATATCCAAAGAAAGACAGAATAGAAGGAAAGATAACAGCAGAATATTTAAAGAAACCAATAGATAAGGAGTTTTTAGCAACTAAAGAAAAAATATTAAAGATGTGATTATTCTATGTGTGCATTTAGAGAAAGAACAGACAGAAGAAGAGAAAAAAAAGAAGAAAGAGTATTTGACAAGGATGCTTGGCTTCCAAAGACAGAACTTGGAAGAAGAGTAAAGTCAGGAGAAATATCCTCAATTGACGAAGTCTTTAAGCTTGGTAAAAAGATTATGGAACCAGAAATCATTGATCGTTTTATTCCAGATCTTCAAATGAAAGTCATTGATGTTAAGAAGACAACAAGAGTTACAAGAGCTGGTAGACATTTTTCTTTTAGAGTTTCAGTAATCATCGGAGATGGCAACGGACACATCGGAGTAGGAACTGGAAAAAACATTGAAAGAATAGTTGCTCAGCAAAAAGCAATAAAAGATGCAAAGCTAAATATTCTTCCAATAAGAAGAGGCTGCGGTTCTTGGGAATGTAATTGTTCAAAGAAACATTCAGTGCCATACAAAGTTATAGGAAAATGCGCATCATTAAGAGTTGAACTTTTACCGGCACCAAATGGAATCGGTCTTGCAGTAAGTGACACTATTAAACCAGTATTTGATTTGGTTGGGATAAAAGATCTATGGTCAAACACAAGAGGAGCAACAGACACTAAGTTAAACTTTACAAGAGCGACAATTGATGCTTTATGCAAGATTTCAGACTTAAGGACAAGAGAAAAAGATATTGAAGAAAATAAAGAATAGAAGTGAAATAATATGTTTGCAATAATAAGAATAAGAGGGGCGATAAAGACCAATGTTAAGATTGAGGACACCATGAAGTTATTAAACTTGACAAGAAACAATCATTGTGTAATCTATCCTGATAACAGGTTTGTAAAAGGAATGCTTCATAAATTAAGAAACATGGTAACTTACGGCGAAATATCAAACGAAACCTTAAAGAAAATGTTAAACAAAAGAGGCTTTTGCTATAATGAGAAAGGAAAGCTAATAAAGTTTAAAGAGCATTATAAGGATGAAAAGAAAATTGACAAGTTAGTTGAAGAGATACTTTCAGGAAAAACAAAGCTTGAAGACATAGGTGTCAAAAAGGTTTTCAGACTTAAGCCACCAACAAAAGGCTTTGACAGAAAAGGTATCAAGAAAACATTTAAGGAAGGCGGAGTACTTGGCTACAGAGCTGACCACATAAACAAATTACTTATAAAGATGATATAATATGGGTAAAAGAAAAATAGACAGACTTAGAGGAAAAAGAACTCACGGCCATGGCAACACAAAGAACGCAAGAGGTTCTGGTTGTACTGGTGGCAAAGGAAGAGCAGGTTCACATAAACATAAGTTCACAAAATACTATGTTGACTTTGGACAAAGAATAAGCTTGCTCCCGAAAAAGAAACTAAAAACAATAACCTTAGAGGCATTATCTGAAATTATTAAGGACAGAAAAGAAATTAATCTTAAAGAACTTGGTTATGATAAGATTCTGGGGAAAGGGAATCTAAAAAAACCAGTAGTCTTTACTAATGCTCAAGCAACAGAGATTGCAAAAGAGAAGATTGAAAAAGCTGGGGGAAAAATTCAATGAGTTTCTTTGATAATCTAATAGGGCTGTTACCAACAGTCAAAGACCCAAGTAAGGTTCCAAACGTAAGACAAAAATTACTTTGGACATTGGTTATTTTAGTTATTTATTTTATATTAGGAACAATAACATTAATTGGTCTTAATCCAGAAGCAGAGTCAGTAAGAGACATTGGAATGTACCAAACAATTCTTGCTAGTGACATAGGAACATTAATTACTCTTGGTATTGGGCCAATCGTACTAGCTTCAATTATCTTACAATTACTAGCAGGAGTAAAAATAATAAACTTTGATTTCTCGAAATCGGAAGACCGTGCGCGGTTTTCAGGAGCGCAAAAACTACTTGCAATAGTTCTTGCAGTAGTAGAAGCGATCATTTATTCTGCATTTGGAATGCTTGAGCCACTTCCTGGAATGCTTTGGCTTGTGGTCTTGCAGATAGTGATTGGTGCAATAATAGTGATATACCTCGATGAAGTGGTAAGTAAATATGGAATCGGTTCAGGAATAGGGCTTTTCATTGCCGCAGGGGTTTGCCAAGCAATCATTTGGAGAATATTTAGTTTCCCTATAGGCACCTACACAGGTGGCCTATTATTCCAAGGAATAACAATGATAACAACTGGTGCAACAATGGAGCTATTTACCTTTGTGTTGCTTCCAATATTGTTTACATTATTGGTGTTCTTTGCAGTAGTGTATGTCGAAAGTGTGCATGTAAATATTCCGTTGACTGTTGGGAGAAGTGGAATGGGAGCCAATTTTCCAGTAAAGCTCATGTATATTTCAAACATGCCAGTAATCCTTACAGGAACGCTGTTTGCAAATATCGCGTTGTTTGCAACGCTGTTTAAGGACAAAGGAATAGGAAGCGTGTTTTCGCCAATTGCGAATTTCTTGCAATCACAACATGGCTTGCTTCAGAATGCAATCTTTGCGGGAGTAACCGGAAGAATGTTTTTGATGGCAATAGGTTATGCAATATTGTTTGTTACAATGTGTGTAATCTTTGGTAAATTCTGGGTAGAGGTTGGAGGACAAGGAACAGCAAATGTTGCAGGTCAACTTCAAAGATCAGGAATGTCAATACCAGGATTTAGAAGAGACGAGAGAGTTTTAGTAACAGTACTAAACAGATATATTCCTGTAATTGTGATACTTGGCTCTATAATTGTAGGCCTATTAGCGGTTCTTGCAGACTTTACAGGAGCAATAGGAACCGGAACAGGAATATTGTTAACAGTTGGAATTGTTTATAGATTCTATGAACAACTTGCAAAAGAGCAATTATTTGAATCAGGAAATTTCCTGAAGACAATGTTAAATAAGTGATATTGAATGATGATACCAGTAATACAGAAATGGATTGACGTGATACTTCTTGCAATCATATTTGTAATTTTAAACAGATTGATTCAGCATCTTTTCTCTAATCCAAAAGAATATTTCTTTGTTAAAAGAAAAAACAAAGAGATTCAGAATGAGATGAAAGTATTAATGAAAGAACACAAATACGCAGAAGTTAATGTTAAGCAAAAAGAGGCATTCAGTCTAATGGGAAGACAGTTTAAAGGCCTTTTCAAAACAATGATACCATTAATGATTCTTGCAATCCCTTTCCTTTACATAGTTAAGAAATATTATGGAGAAATAATGTATATTAACACAACATTCCCATGGGCATTTGATCTTTATGGTTTCTGGACATTTTTTATAATGACATTTATATTGTCGCTCATAGCAAACAATCTTTATGATAAATTGTTTGAAAAGAAATACGCAGACTATGTTCCTGCAGATTATCAAAAGAAATAGAATGGTGAAAAAAGCATATGCCAAATCCAAATCAAAAATTTAAAAAACACAAAACGAGAATAACTCCAGGCGGTAAAAACGTAAGAGTGGTAGTTAAGAAAACACCAAACAAGCACAAGTGTGCTGTATGTAAGGCAGTTCTTCACGGCCTGCCACACAGCAAAAGGCCATTTGAAGTTAAAAAACTTAGTAAGACAGAAAGAAGACCAGAAAACCTTCTGTCAAGTATGCTTTGCCCAAAATGTAGAAAGATAGCTTACCAAGAAGCAGTAATGCTAAGTCACAATATCAAGGCAGAAAAAGATATTGACTTTAAATACCTAAAATATATAAAAATGATATTAAAGAAACTAGAGTGATGATTTATGGGTTTGTTACAAAAAGGAAGAAAGTGTGTAATAATGCAAGGCAGAAACTTTGGAAAGAAAGTAACCATAGACAAAATGGATTCAAAGTTTGTATACTATAAAATAAAAGACAAGGAACAAAAGATTGGAATAATGCATGTGTTCCCTACAGAATAATTAAATGTGATTAAAATATGGCAAAAGATAAAAAAGCAAACAACGCGCCACCATTAAAAATGGACAAAAAAACAAAATCAGAAGGAAGTTCTCACGGCTCTTCAGGTAGATTAAGAATTGCAAAGGCAAAACCAAAACCAAGTCACTTCAATCCAGCAAAGGAAGGAGCAGATTTTAGACACATAGTAAGAGTTGCAAATAGAGATATTCCGGGATACATGTCAATCGCAGAAGGACTAACATTAATCTATGGAATAAGCCACAGATTAGGAACCGCAATAGAGGGGATATTTTTCAAGGATACAGGAAAAGAAATACATAGAATTGGAAACATTAATGACAAAGAAATTGAAACACTTGAAAAAATCATACAGACAATAGACAAAAGAGTGCCTGCTTGGTTACTAAACAGACCAAAACAGTTTAACGGTGACAAAGCTCAATACATCATGGCAGACTTAAAGCTTGTTGAAAGAAAAGAACTTCAAAGACTTGGAAAAACCAAGAGCTACAGAGGTTTAAGACTACAGTGGGGTCAAAGAGTAAGAGGTCAAAAGTCTAAGTCAACAGGCAGAAGACATACAACAATTGGTGTAGAAAAGAAAAAATAAAGGTGGCACATAAAAAAACATAAGGTGAAAACAAATGGGAGAACCAAGAAGATTAAGCAGAAAATATGATGTCCCAAGAAAGCTTTATGACAAGCAGAAAATGATAATTGACAGAAAGCTTGAAAGGGAATATGGTCTAAAAACAAAAAGAGAAATATGGAAAGCAGAATCTGTTGTTAGAAACTACAGAAAGATAGCAAGAAGTCTTTTAGCAGGAAATGTTGATGACATTGACAAAAGAACAAATGAACTTTTATCAAGATTGCAAAAGATTGGAATATTTACAAAGGACCACACAATTGAAGATGTTTTAAAACTTCAGGCTTCAGACATGCTTGAAAGAAGACTGCAAACACAGGTTTTTAGAAGAGGACTAGCATTAACACCAAAGCAATCAAGACAATTAATAACACACGGTCACATAATTGTAAACGGAATAAGAAGAACTGCTCCAAGCTCAATTGTTTATGCAAATGATTCAATAGCATACATTGACACAAAAATAAAAGCAGCAATTGACAGAGCACAAGAACAAAAGGGAAAGCCTTTCCTTAAAACAAAACCAAAAGAAGAAAAGAAAGAGGAGGCTGAATGATTATGGTAGGCACAGGAAAAACAGGAATTGTTAATATTTTTGCTTCAAGAAACAATACCTTGATTGTCTTAACAGACGAAACCGGTTCAGAAGTCATTGCAAAATGTACTGGCGGACAAATGACAAAATCACAGCACAAAGAAGGTTCGCCTTACATTGCGACAAAGATTGCACAGGCAGTTGCAGAAAAAGCAAATGAGAAAGGCATAAAAAACGTTCATGTTAAGATTAGAGCTCCTGGCGGAAATCTTTATTATAATCCAGGACAAGGAGCAGAATCATCTCTTAAGACATTAACAAGAGCAGGACTTAATATCCTAAGCATATCAAACACAACACCAGTCCCACATGATGGTTGTAGAAAGCAAAAAAAGTTTAGAAAGAAAAACTAAAATGGTAGGTAATAAAAAATGTCAAAAATAACTTATCTAGAACAAAAAGGAAAAATCTATAAGTATTTAACTGAGGGCTTTGATCCAATAGAAATGAACACCTTAAGAAAGAAGATAAGTTATTGTTTGTCAGTCTATGCTGTTGATGAGATTGATTTTTATGAGAACGGTTCAGTTATTGTTGATGAAATGCTTGCAAATAGAATTGCATTAGTGCCGCTTACAACACCAACAGAATCAACAGGAAAAAAAGTAACATTGACTTTGGAAAAGGATGGACCGGCAACAGTCTACTCAGGAGACCTTCAATCAAATGATGATGATGTTAAACCTGTTTATGACACAATACCATTAACAAAACTTAAAGAAAACCAAAGACTAAGACTTGATGCTTACGCTATTCAAGGGCAAGGAAGAACACATGTTAAGTTTTCTCCAGCAATAGCCTCTTACAGTCAACTTCCAGAATTAGAAATATTAAGAGGCTGTGATGGTTGCGAAGCGTGTGTAGAGGCTTGCCCAGTAAAATGTATGAAGATGAGTTCTGGAAAACCAAAGATTGATGATCTAAACAAATGTATAAACTGTCAGGCTTGC
>CAYXAY010000013.1:0-19460 GCA_964463155.1 uncultured archaeon
ATAACAGAATAAAAGCAATGAAACGATTTAGAACAAAATCTTATAACAAAAGATCGGTTGCTGAATCAGTAATATCAGCAATTAAGCGAACAACCGGCGGTTTTGTAACCGCAACAAAGCAAGATAACCAGCAAAAGCAGGTTATCCTAAAAGTATTAACCTATAATTTAGAACATTTAAGCAGAAACAAAAATGCAATTTATTTTACAATATTAATATTCTAAAAGGATTTCTACAGTCCTACATTTACCTATAGTTCCATTCTTTTCCAGGGTCAATAACTACTGGTTGAATGGTATAACGAGTATTTTCAAATTTGTTCTTTAAGATATGAGGGTCTTGTTTCATATGTGAAAAAGTATTGTAGCTCATTGGTATTAAATACTTTGGTCTAATCTTTTTTGCAACACTAACAGCACTACCAAGATCCATTGTTGTTTTGCCACCAATAGGAAGCACCGCAATGTCTGCTTTAATTTTGTCATGTTCTCTTGTCATTAATGTGTCTCCTGCAAAATAGATTCGGTTCTTTTTGTTAGCGATAAGATAACTTAAAGGATAAAAAGAAGTTGGGTGATGTGCGGGATAAGCAGTATAGGTAATATCATTAATTGTGCGTGTTGAATATTCGTCCATTGGTATCTTGTAATTGTCAAGACAATCTATCTTGTTTAAAACAGATTGATGAGCAATAATCTTTGGCTTGTTTTTCTTTGCAATAAAATTAGTATTTTCAATATCAAAAGCATCAAAGTGTTCGTGGCTAATCAATATGCAATCAATACTTGGAATCTTGGTTACAGGAATTGCGCAATCAATAAGTCTTTTGTAGGAACATTTGTCTTTGTTGTCAAAATAAGGGTCTGTAAGTATTGTGGTTCCATTCATATTAATAATAAATGATGAATGCCCAAGATACCTAATCTTTATCCCCATATATAGATTAAGTTTAGTAATCTATATAAATTAATATTCTAATAATTTAAATATGCGTGTATTATAAATATTTTTGTACAATAATATACAATAATAATATATTAGTAAAAAAGGAAAGAACAAAAATGAATAAGAAATATCTTTTGGTTGGTTTGTTGGTATTGTTTCTATTAATGCCAGTCTATGCAATATCATTAAAAGATTTTGATATTTCTGTGACTATCTCAAAACCAGAGTCAGCAGTCGTTGTTGAAACCTGGAAGGTTGACTATAGCACAAGCGCAGAACTTTCAAACTTTAAGACACAGATTCTAAAATCAAGCACAGATTTAAGGGAATTAGAAAAGATTAATCTTGATTTAAAACCGCACATTTACATAAATGAAAACAACATAAAAAGCTTTTCAATATCCTTTGACGAAACAAGGGCAATAGTAAGAATGGAATATATTATTACTGACAATTGTCTAATAAAATATCTAGACTATCAAGACCAAATAATCTGGAAATTCAATGAAAATCTTTTCAGACAGTTTGTGATAAACGGAGTACTAAATGTTCCAAAGAACTCAAAAATATCAATAACCTTATATCACCCACTAATCATAGGAGACGTTGTGCCTGTAGCAAGCATCACAGGAAGAACAATGGTATGGAACGGTTTTTCCTCAAACGAACTAAGGGTTCTTGCAATAGAGAAGAAACCACCAGAGCCAACATTTGTCTTCTTTAATATCTTCACAAAGGATTTTTTGAATAAAACATATTTCACTGTGCTTTTCATAATCCTGGTAATTGTTCTAATATTATTGATATTTAGAAACAAGGTAAATTCCGGCATAAAGAAATTTATTACCAAACACTCAATAATCAAACCAAGAAAGCAGATTAATGAAATTGTTGATGTTGATTTTGTAAGCAAAAAAAAATAAAACGAAAAATATGAGTTTAAAATTCCAAGAATCAGACGCATTGGTCTACGAATACCTAAAATCAAAAACCAATGCAACATTGGAAGACATCCTAAAAGAAATAAACTATAATCAGGATTCAATAAGACGTTCAATAGAAACATTAAAACAAAACGGGATAATAGAGGAAAAAACAACAACCAATTTCTATTATGGACTAGATACAAACGGAAAAACCGCTCTTGAAAAAGGGTTTATTGAGGAAATCTTTTGCAATTATCTTGAAAAGAACCAAATTGATATTTCTAATTTAAGTTCAATGACAATTCCGTACCTAAGTAAAGAAGACGCAACACTAGCCTTTGGGATAGCGAAAAAAAAAGAACTAATCTCTATTATTGACGGAAAAATAAACCTAAACAAGGACTATAAAAAAATAATTGAAAACCAAAAAAATATTCTTCTTTTGATTTCTTCAAAAAAAGAAATTAAAGAAAGCCAAGAATTTCAAGAGCTTCTAAAAAGAAAAGATATCATAATCAAAAAAGAAAAGCAAAACAAGGAATACAAGCTACTGCAAATTATTAGTTATGATGTGCAAGCAGACATGCAACTCTATTTAACTCCAGAACTACTAAAGTCTGGAGACTACAAGTTAATAGACTTTAAGGAATTTGATGTTACTGCTCTGCCAAGTCCTAAAGAGCTTGGGAGAATACATCCATTAAGGCAAGTAATTTATAGACTAAGGGAGTTATTCTTAGAAATGGGTTTTAAGGAAATGCAAGGGCCCTATATCGAAACTTGTTTTTGGAACATGGACTCGATGTTTATTTCACAAAACCATCCCGCAAGAGATATCCAAGACACTTTCTATCTTGATATTTCGGGAGATTTGCCAACAGAAAAAAATATAATCCCTCAGATTGCAGAGATACATAGCACGGGCTGGAAAACTGGCTCAAAAGGCTATCAATACGACTGGTGTCAAGAAGAGTCCAAAAAACTAATACTTAGAACACACACAACAGCAACAACCTATAGAACTTTCTTTAACCTAACAACTGAAGAAAAAGAAAACTCAAAATATTTCTGCATCGACAAGGTTTTTAGAAACGAAACAATTGATTACACTCATCTTCCAGAATTCCATCAAGCCGAAGGTTTTATCATTGGCGATAACCTAAGTCTTGCTGACCTTTTGGCATTTATAAAAGAATTCTTTTCAAGACTTGGAATAAAAAAAGTAAAGTTCAAGCCAACCTACAATCCATACACTGAACCAAGCGTTGAAGCAAGCGGTTATCACGAAGCAACAGGGAAATGGTTAGAACTAATAAATGCAGGAGTTTTTAGACCAGAGTCTCTTGCTGCATACGGAATAGATAAGACCGTAATTGCATGGGGGCTAGGTGTTGAAAGGCTTGCAATGTTAATCTATCAAAAGCCAATAAAGGAAATACATGGCGATGAAGAAAACATTGATTGGCTAAAGGAATATGTTTTACCAAAAAGAGAATTATAATTATGGCAGCAATAGATTTATACTTTAAGGATATTTTAAAAGAATTCAAAACAGACATATCCATTTCTCAGTTCGAAGAATTATTATTCAATTATGGTTTTGAACTTGATAACTATAACAAAGACACAGACGAAATAAAAATAGAAGTTACGGCAGAAAGACCAGATGTTCTTTCAAAGGAAGGGTTATTAAGAGTGTTAAAAGTATATGCCGGAATAAGCAAATGCCAAAACTATTCCTCAAAAAAACCAACACACACACTAAACATTGATAATTCAGTTAAAGACATAAGACCCTATAGTGTTTGCGCTATAGTTAAAGGGCTAGAGCTTGACGATGACAAATTAAAACAAATAATCTATGTTCAGGAAAAGCTTCATTTTACTGTTTTTAGAAAAAGGACAATTGGAGCAATAGGAATTTATCCTCTTGACAAAATAAAATTTCCAATAACTTTTTGCTCAAAAGAGCCAAAAGACATAAGATTTATTCCACTTGGCGAAACAAAGGAAATGACTGCTGAAGAGATATTAAAAAACACAGAAGCAGGAAGGGAATTTTCCTATCTTTTGGCTGACAAAAAAAGATATCCAATATTTATTGATAGTGACTCACAGATTCTTTCAATGCCTCCAGTTATCAATTCAAATATCACAGGGAAAGTAACAGAATTAACAAAAGCCATATTTATTGAATGTTCAGGAAATGACCTTGTAAAACTAAACCAAGTTCTAAACATCCTTTGTTGTATGTTTTCAGACTTTGGAGGAGACATCCATTCTCTTGATGTAAATTTTGGAAACCAATATGATAAAAAGCAGATTGTCACCCCTGATTTTAATGAGGAAAAAAGACTCGTGACTCTTGCAAACATAAACAGCAGAATCGGTCTAAACCTTGACATTGACACAACTTGTTTGTTTCTTGAAAAAATGTGTTACAAAACAAAAAAGTATGGCAAAGAAAAAATAGAAGTAACAATCCCAGTGTTTAGAACAGACATACTTCATGAAGTAGACATCATTGATGATGTTGCAAGAGCCTACGGCTTTAACAACATACCACTAAAGATGCCAAGAGTGTTTACTGTGGGTTCAAAACTTAAAGATACAATAAAGCAGGACAACATAATTCAGACATTATCCCAATGTGGACTAATAGAAGTCAGTCCATTGTCCTTGTCTTCCAAAAAAGAATCTTTTGAAAATTTCAAATTAGAGTTTACAAAAGACCTAGCAATAGAACTTGGCTATTCAAAAGACAAGACACTTGATATTGTAAGTCCATGGCTTACTCCAAAATTATTAAAGATATTAACAACCAATCAACACATGAGCTATCCTCAAAAGATATTCTGTTGTGGGAAAGTTGTTGTCCCAGACAGCAAAAAAGACGTAAGATCAAGAACGGTGCTTCATGCAAGCATTGCAATAGCAAACCCAAGAGTAAGTTTTACAGAAGTATCAAGCATCTTGGTGTCTTTATGCAACACGCTTGGTTACAAACTAAGTCTTGAAAAAAAAGACTATCCGTTCTACATTAAAGGCAGATCAGCAAAAATATTTATAAACAACAAAGAAGCGGGGCACATTGGAGAAACTCACCCAGAGGTCCTAAACAATTTTGACTACAATATTCCGGTTGCAAGCTTTGAAATAGATGTTAATGAGCTATAGGTGAAATGATTTTTTTCATTTCTTTTGCTTTCTTATATTCTTTGTCCATTTCTTTTAGATATCTTTTCTTAAGAGAGAAATCAGGATTAGTTATCTCCTTTAAATCAACTGACTTTTTATAAAAGAAAGGTATCAACAAGCGAGAACTTTGGCTTTACATGTTTGTTATCAATTATCTGCTCTTGTATAGTTTTAAGATATAAAGAATACGATAGCAATTCAATAGAGTTTGTGTTCAATTTTATTTTTTCCGTGGAATAGTGCTTCTTTATGGTCTTTTCAAGTAGTTCTTTTGGCACAACGATTATTGGCAATGTGTTGTTTTTGTGTTTGACATCATAAAAGAATTCTAAAGACAAGTGTTCTTCAATGCTTGTGATTTTTTGTTTATCAAAATATTCATGAAAATTGGTATCCAAAACAAAATGTGAAATAAAGCCTATTGCAAAGGCCTTCTCTTATTTTGTCTTTGCAAGTAAAAGCATTCTTTTTCCAAAGGATATTCCTTTCTTGTCCCGTAATATCCTAAACAAACTATGTTGTCTCTTGAAATGAATCTTTGAGAAAGAAAAATAATCTGGAAATATTGCCCCAGAATACACACAATTAGAATTATATTTCAAATCCCTAACAAAAAATATGTGTGTTCTTGCCATTGGCATAATAATCAGAATATTAAAAGAAATAAAAATTATTTTTTTCTAGATATTTTTATAGTTGAACCGGCTTTAAGGTATTCTATATCAGAGCCAGCAACAAGGTCTGTAAACTCGTCCTTGTCAACTTCATATGTCTGGTAGCTAGCAGTGTCCATTATCTGATACTTGTTTCCAAGGTCTGCAATTACTTGTGCATTTCCCTTGTCAAGTATTGGTATTTCAACATCTTCTGAACTTGGCTTTAAAAGATTCATTTTCTGTCCAGTAAACACAGCGGTTGCTGTCATTCTAATCTTTGCGGCCCCATGCTTTCCGGGCTTTGATTTAGTGATAGAATCTACCTTACAGATTACTCCATTAATCAATATAAACTGTTTTTCCTTAACTTGTCCAAGTTCCATAAACTTAATATCAAAGTCTCTTACCATTGTTTTTCACCATTTTTCTTGTTAAAAAAAGCATTTTTATTATTTAAAACTATATAGTTAGGTATAAATATATTTTAAATATGTTTTGTTTAACAAATACTATATTATATCTATATAATTTTATAAAAAAATGATTATAATGCTAAAAATATTCAAATCTATATTTAAAAAAATACCAAAAGAAAACAATAGAAACAACATAGCTGTTTTTGTTGATGGTCCTAATATTTTAAGAAAAGAATTTAATATTGATATTTTTAAAATCAAAACACAATTGCAAAGAGACGGGTCATTAAAGATTGCAAGAGTCTATCTTGACCAATACGCAACAGATAAGTTAATTGAAGCAGTTGTTAATCTTGGATTTGAGAGTATAATCACTGTCGGCGATGTTGATGTAGCGATGGCAGTGGACGCCACTGAAGCAGCATTTAGTAAAGAGATTGACACAATTGTTTTTATAACAAGAGACTCAGATTATCTTCCTGCAATCCTAAAAGCAAAAAGGCAAGGAAAGAAAACAATAGTATATCTTGTTGAAGACGGTTCGGCAGTGGCTTTAAAAAACACAGTTGACAGAGTAGTTTTTATTAAATAGTCTTTCTTGCAGACAAGAAAACCAAGGAAAAGAATAATTAAAAAAGGAAAAAAATGAATTTGCCAGTATTATCTCCAGTGGTAAGAAATGTTCCACTTGATAAGATAGTTTCTGATAAATTATTTTTGGATCTTTACGATAAGAAGTTTGATGGCTACATCTATTTGACAATTGATGGCAAATACGGTTTTGAGGAAGCAATACTAATATTATCCAAAGGAAAGATTGAAGGAACAATCTACCTTATAGAGGGGCACGACATAGAACTTATGGGAAAAGACGCAATTGGCTTTTGCTTAAATTCCTTTGGAGCAAAGAAAGGAATATTAAACATCTTTGCATTGACAGATGACCAAATAAAATTGGTTTTGCTTTTCAATGAAAAAATAAAGCACAGTTTTGCAATAAAGACCTCAAAGAACATCTCAATACTAAAGGACGCAAAATACAATGAATTATTGCTTGATGAACTATTTAAAGACAGAATAAAAAAAGAAAAAACAACAAAAGAAATCTTAGATGATTTTAATTTAGATGATTTATTAAGGGAATAAAAGTGAAAATAATGAGCGCAATATCAAAACTGTTTGCAACGCTATCAACAAAGATACTTAATATAGAGGACAGAAAACAGGAAAACTCAATAGCAACACTATTGATTTACAAACCAATATTCATACATTCTTCTGACCTTACTGATTTCTTGCAAAAATTAAGGTTGAAACATTTAATCAATGATATAATCATCACAGACCTAGACGGCGTTGTTGTAGGAAGCACAAACAAGGACACAAAGGAGGGGTTTAAAAGCGCAGCTCTTTACAATTACATAAATTCAGAGATAAACGAGCTGTCAATAATCCTTATCGAAGCAAATGGTTGGCAGATAATTTTAAAAAACGAAGACAAGGTTTATTTCATTAAGGCAAATGATGGCTTGTCAAGACTAGAGGTATTAACAATAGTCAAGGAAATAGAGAATTTTATAAAATGTATTGTATAACATTATATTTGATTTTTTTAATATATTATAAGTGTGAAAAACAATGGGAGAAATTTTTGCAATAGTCTCTGGGAAAGGAGGCGTTGGTAAAACTACATTTACAGGAAACCTAGGAATAGCTTTTTCAGAGATGGGATATTCCGTATTATTGATAGATGCAGATCTAGCAATGGCTAATCTTAGTTTGCTTATGGGTTTAAAGACTCCGCCAATAACTATTCATGATGTTTTATTAGGTTCTGTCCCAGCAACAGACGCCATTTATGATTGCGCTAAGGGAGTAAAGATAATCCCAGCAGGTCTTTCAATTTCCTTTTATACAAGGGCAGATGTTGAAAGATTAGTAGCAATAACAAAAGATTTGCAAAAGAAATTTGACTTTATATTGATAGACTCTCCAGCAGGTATTGAAAAGAACGTAATAGCTGCAATGTCTGCATCCTCTCAAATTCTGTTAATCACTGAGCCAACTGTTCCATCTGTTGCAGACGCGTTTAAGGCAAAAATTGTTGCCCAAAGACTAAATCAAAGGGTTCTTGGAGTAATAATCAACAAACACAGTGGCATAAAAGGAGAGATATCTGAGCAAGAAATCATGAAGATGCTTGAGCTTCCATGCTATGGTAAGATTCCATATTCTGATGATATAAGAGAATCATTCCTGCTTAAGAAAATAAAGCCATTACTGGCACATAATCCAAGTAGTCCTGCAGCAAACTCATTTAGAAGCATCGCAAGAAAGCTAAGTGGGAAAGAGGTTGATGTTTTAAAGACAGAAAAGAAAGGGCTGTTTGCAGGTTTCTTTCAAGTATTAAGAAGTATATTAAGAAAGAAAAAATAGAAAAGAAAAAAAGGAGAAAAAGATTTTTTTAATATATAAAGGAGAAAAAAATATGAATGAAATAAAAATATCAAGACCGTTTGACATGCTGAATAATTCACTAAACAAGCAAGTGTTAATCATGCTTAAGGGAAATATTTCTGTAAGAGGAAAACTAAAAGCATTTGATGTCCACTTAAATGTTGTTTTAGAAGACGCAGAGGAAATTGAAAATGGAAAGCCAAAGGCAAAGTATATTGAGGTTTTCTTAAGAGGAGATAATGTAATATTAGTTACAATTTAGTTCTTTTAAATTTCCTTAATTTTCTTTTCTAAAATAAAAAATATTGTGTAACATGACCGGAATCATTTTAGATATTTATTTTGGGGGGGAATTAGCAGAGACCCTAACATCAAGCTCAATAATAGTAAAGATATTTACATTAACTAATTTAATCTATTTTGGAGTTTTTATATTTTTGATACTTGGGATATCAATATTGGTGTTTGCAATATTGCCAAGGGTATTAAAGACTCCTGAAAAATACTTCAAAAGATACCTGTTGGTAAGAGAAGAACTTGAAAGGATAGACAATCTCTACTCCCGTAAAAAGATGTCTTATGAAGATTATTCTTTTGCCCAATTCCATTACGCAAAAGAATATGAACAGATTATAATCTATCTTTCTAATTTTCCTGAATATAAAAGCAAACTGCAAAGCTACAAGCTAACTGCTGTAAAAGTAAGAGAAGACCAGGAATCCAAACTAAGCCCGGAACAAATTAAAAATCTAGAGACCACAAACTATTTCTTTGACTTATTAAAGCCTCGCGCTCCATATTATCAAAAAGGAGAAATATATCAAGCAATACTAGATGAAGGCTATAACAAAGAAATAGCAAAAGGCATTGTAGATAAACTGGATGCTAGCGGAGTAGAGTTCGATAGCAAAGAAAAAGAAGGAGAGCGTAGGGTCATTGATTTGGTTGACACAATAATTGCTGCAAGGCAATCAATGGCACCAAAGAAAGTTATTGACAATAAGTCAAAGCCAATAGAGACCGCAAAACCATTAGAGAGCGCAAAGACAAGCATGGACCTTAAAGACCTTGCAAAACCAAAAACGCAAGAACCAAGCTTTGGAGAAAACACAACAACATTTTCCAAGTATTCTGATTACAGGCTTGTAAAAACCAAAAAGACATTTATTGAATCAATAAAACATATCTTTAAGCCAAAAGAAAAACCACATACAATTTCTGAGATAAACGATATCTTTAAGGATATTGAAAAAACTATAAAAGAGAAGAAATAGTTTTTTCAAAAACCAGCATTGAAAAACTTTAAAATAAAAATAGTTTTTTTAATTTTTTGATCTCACCAACAATATAAGCCCGATGATTATAAGTATCAACCCAAGATAAAGATTAATAGCAGATAATGGAACAGGAAGAGAAGGGATATAAAGCCCAATTCCAACACCTAAAAGAATACCACCAACTAAACTTTGACTCATTTTTTCCACCTTTTTAAATATAGTAAATACAATAAATATATATTGCTTTGTTTTTAAATATATATGCTACAATAAATAGATAACCATGAAATCATATTTGGGTTTTGGATTGTTTGATGTCCTAATCAAAGGAAAACTTGACAAAAAGCCAGACACGCTATTTATGAGTGAACTGGTCGATTTTTCCAAAGATAACAATATCGATTTGTTCTTGATAACTGGCCTTGACAAAGAAAACGGCCAAAAGCTGGTTAAAGAACACGGTATTGATTCTTATTTTGACAATAACAAAATATATCATATAGAGCAAAGCTATTCTGATAGCCTTTCAGAAATCGACAAAGAAATAAAAGAACAAGCAAGAGAAAAAGACCCTAACTACTGTGATGAATATTACAAGGTTTATTTCTTTAATAACCTTTACAAACAAGCAAAAGAAAACACGTTATTTCTTGGACACGACATCTGGACCGACGCCTATTATTTATCTAAATACGCAAACATCGATGTCATCCTTCTAAAAGACACCCTTTCAAACAACCACAGCCCTCACTTAATTGAGATAAAGGACTTACATATCATCGGTCCTACATTTGAAGTAATAAAGGAACATCTAGAAAAAGAAAAAAAATTTAACTTTGAGCCTCTTAACAACTATGCAAACAAGCAATTGTATAAAGAGATGATTGGTTCAAACATGTTAAGCACAAGTAATGCGATAGGCCGCGTCTTAAGCAAACATCAAGAAAAGACAGCTTTTAAAAAAAATAATAAAGATTATTATGAAGATAAAAAAAATAAAGGCAATTAGAATTTTGGACTCCAGAGGAATTCCAACAATAAGGACTTTTGTTTACACAAACAATGCTGTAGGGATAACTTCTGTTCCATCCGGAACAAGCAGTGGAAAAAGAGAAGCAGTAGAGCTAAGGGACTTCACAAAAGCCTTTAATGGCAAAGACGTTACAAAAGCAATAAACAATGTTGACAACAAGATTTCAAAAAAATTGTTTGGAGAGTTTGTTCTTGACCAAAACAAGATTGACAAAATTTTAATAGAGCTTGACGGAACAGAAAACAAATCAAATCTTGGCGCTAACGCCATTCTTTCAGTAAGTCTTTCCTGTGCAAAGGCTGCTGCAATAGAACTAGGAACCCCACTACACACTTATCTTTCAAGATTAAACAATAATTCTAAACAGAAAATGCCAACACCATTGCTAAACATAATTAATGGTGGAAAACATGCAGGAACAGATTTGGCTTTTCAAGAGTTTCAAATAATTCCAAAAAAGAAAAATATTTCAGAAAATCTAAAAGCGTCTTGTGAAACTTACCAAACACTAAAAGAAATAATAAAACAGAAATATGGCATGAGTGCAACAAATGTTGGCATGGAGGGGGGCTTTGCGCCAAATATCAAAGACCCAAAACAAGCACTTGACCTTCTAGAAAAAGCCATTGAAAAATCAGGTTATAAAACTGAAATGACTATAGGTCTTGATGTTGCAGCAAGCGAAATCTATTCATGTGGCAAATATACGATTGCAGGAAAAAAATATTTATCAAGCGAAATGATTGATTATTATTATAATCTTTTAAAAAGTTACAAGATAACTTCAATTGAAGACCCATTCTCTGAAGACGACAACCCCACATGGATTGAGTTTACAAAGAAGTTTTCAAACAAGATTAATATTATTGGTGATGATCTTTTAGTAACAAACCCAAAACTAATAAAAGATGCAATAAGAAAAAAAGAATGTAATTCTCTTCTTCTAAAGCCTAACCAAATAGGAACATTAACAGAAAGCATTGATGCATATAATCTAGCAAAAAAAGCAGGCTGGAAAACAATAGTATCTCACAGGTCAGGAGAGACAGAAGATGTTTTCATTGCGGATTTGGCTTATGGCCTTGGTAGTGATTTTTCTAAGTTTGGAGCTCCAACAAGAAGCGAAAGAACAGCAAAATACAACAGATTATTGGAGATAGAAGCCCAAACCATGTAATTTTTTAAAGTTAACAATTTACGAAACATTTAAAAAACAAATATTATATAAATTTATTTATAGTACATATATTAAAGAAAAAAAATGTGATTAATTTATGCCAAAAGATATGGGAGATGATTTCGGAGCAGACTTTGATGCTCGTACAGAAAAAAAATCATTTGGGAATGCTGGTTTTAAATGGGAAACAATATTGCCTGTGATAATAATAATAGTTGTTATTTTATTAATTGTTTTTAAGACAAACATTCTAGCAAGCGGTTCAGCTTTGTTTGGTACAACTCAAGGAGCAAGGATTCTAGTTCTTGGAGCACCAAGCCAAGAGTTTAGATCAATACTAAATGACCAAGAAAACAAAGACCTAATAAAACAAACGGCATATATGACCTTAGAGGCAATAGAACATAATCCTGCGGAAAGAATTAAAGGTTACGATTTAATTATTCTTGACCAATCATTGCAAACAGACAAATCAATATCAAGAAGATCAGCAGATGCTATAACAAATTATGTTAAAAGAGGTGGAAAATTGATTGTTGTCCTCAACTCTGGAGTTAAAAGACCTGGCGATAAATCCGTTCTTGGTTGGACAGCAAATTTTGGGAACATTGTTCCAGTAAGGTGTGACAAGGTTGGTTCAGTGCCATCATGTTTAGGTCCAAGAGATCTTCAAGGAAAATTATTTGTTGTAATGGAGGACCATCCAATAATGAGAGGAATCACACAGGTTCCTGCAGTTGAAACAAGTGGTCCAATAAGAACAACAACCTTTGATGTTGCAGTAGACGGTAAAGAGATTGCTTTCTTAGAAGATAACATAACAAAAAAGACTTACACAGGGATTGTTGAAAAGCCGTTATTGATGGGTAAAGTAATTTATTTCAATTTCAATCCTGCAATAAGTAAAGCGATTGTTATAAACACAATCAAGTATCTAAAGTAAATTTACTTTATATTTTTCTTTTTGAGCCGGTTACGCTCAGCTCGCGCGCAACTGGTTTTTCTATAACATTTATAAACTGAATTATTCATAAATTATATAACAATAATATTTTCCCGTTAATACTGCTTTAAGGCAGGAGGTGCTAAGATTTTGGATAAGAATATAACAGAAAAACAGGTCGTTGAAAAGGCGTTAAACGAATTAATGTCTATTTCAAAGAAAAGGAATTTTGATGAAGCAATCGAAATGGTTGTAACATTAAAAAACATAAACACGAAAAACAAAGACCAAAGAATAGAATATGCAGTTAATCTACCACACCCTTATCTAGACACAGTTAAATCCCTAGTTTTTGTAAAAGATAAAAATCTTGCTTCAGAACTAAAGGGGGTTGTTGACAAGGTTGTCATGGATGAAGAGATCGCTAAGCTTTCTAAAAAGGATGCAAAGAAAATGGCAGATGAGTATAAGGTGTTTTTGGCTGAAGGACCGGTTATGCTAACAGTTGGTAAGCACTTAGGACAGGTTCTTAGTCCTAGAGGAAAAATGCCGATGATTGCTCCGCCGAATGTCAATGCAATAAAGACATTAATCACTGCAACAGTTTCACAACAAAAAATATCCAATAAGAAAAACAAATCATCAGTGGCTTTACAAATAAAAATCGGGAAAAAGAGCCAAGGTGTTTCAAACTTAACAGATAATTCTTTAGTTGTAATCAAATCATTGATTGATAGATTGCCAGCAGGTTTACAAAACATAAATCACATCTATATCAAGTCAACAATGAGTAAAAGTATAAAAATGGGCGATGACAAATGAATCACACAAAATCATGGAGACTTGCACAATATGATGAGATTAGTAAGTTAGTTTCACAATATAAAATAATTGGTGTTGCTGACCTTAAAGATTTTCCATCTAATCTTTTACAAAAGGTTAAGAAAAATGTTGTTGATGCAACATTCAAAGTTACATCAAAGAATGTTTTAAAGAAAGTACTAGAGGCAAAAGGCCACAAAGATATTGTTGAAAAACTACCTACTCAACCAATATTGATCTTAACAAACAAAAACGCCTTTGAGCTGTATGCTGCAATAAAGAAAAGTAAAGCTAGGTCAAAGGCAAAGATTGGAATGATTTCCCCAATAGACATTATCGTTTCAGAAGGAGACACAGGTCTTCCACCAGGACCAGCATTATCTGATTTAAAGAAGGTTGGGATTAAAGCCCAAGTTAGAGGAGCAACAATCTTTGTTCCAAGCGATACAGTTATAGCTAAAGCTGGAAGCGTTATTAACAGCGACATTGTCAGTACTCTTTCAAAGCTAGACATAAAACCAGTAGAGTTGGTATTAACTGTTGTTCTAGTAAAGGAAGACGGAATGATATATAACAAAGATGTTCTTGACATTGATGCAAACACAATAATCATGCAGATTGCTACAGCGACAAGACAAGCAGTAGGGCTTGGTGTAGAGATTGGTTACATCTGTAAAGACACAGTTGAGCCAATGATAGAAAAAGCAGAAAGAGAGGCTAAAGCACTTGATGCTTTAGTAAATAAGGAATAATTAAGAGGTGTGAAAAATGGATTACATATATGCAGTTTTGTTATTACACAAAGCAAATAAAGAAATAAACGAGGCAAACTTAAAGTCTGTCTTAACTTCAGCAGGAGTCTCATCTGATGACGCAAAATTAAAGGGTCTTGTTGCAACATTAAAGGACATAAACATTGAAGACGCAATAGCTAAAGCGTCAGTAGTTGCAGCAGTGCCAGCAGCAGCATCAAGCCACGAGACAAAGAAAGAAGTTCACGAAGAGCCAACAGTTACTGAAGAGTCAGCAGCAGAAGGTCTAAGTGCATTGTTTGGTTAAACCAAACAATTTTTTATTTTTTTATTTTATTTAAGTATATTTCTATTTTTAAGTTCCGCACTGGACATCTACCCTCCCGGAAACAACCCGTCTTTCTTACAAATATATATTTATGAAGTCAAATATCATTCCAGATGATTATTTAATAACGTTAAATAAAATTAAAGAAAAAATAAAGGCTGCACAAATTAAATCAGCAATTTATGTTAACACAGAATTAATATCTTTATATTGGAATATCGGCAAAATAATTTCTGAAAAACAAAAAAACTCAAATTGGGGGGATTCTGTAATTTTAGAATTATCTAAAGATTTAAGTAGAGAATTTCCAAATATGAGGGGATTTTCCAGAACAAACTTATTTAATATACGTAAATTTTATTTGTTTTATTTTTCCCAAAATAATGAAAAAGTCCAACAGCTTGTTGGACAATTGCCTTGGGGGCACAATATACTAATTATTAATAAAATCAAAAACCATTCAGAAGCTCAATTTTATATTACAGAAACCCTAAAAAACAACTGGTCAAGAAATGTTTTATTAAATCAAATAGATAATAACTTATATCACAGATCTAACAAAGTTATAAATAACTTTAATAACACGTTGCCAAAAATACAATCAGAACTTGCCATTCAAACAATAAAAGACCCTTCTATTTTTGATTTTTTAGATATTACTAGTAAATCAAAGGAAAGGCAACTAGAAAATCAATTAATAGAAAATATAACCAAATTTCTTTTAGAATTAGGAACAGGGTTTGCATATGTCGGCAGACAATATCATTTAGAGGTAGAAAATGAAGATTTTTATATTGATTTATTGTTTTATCATTTGAAATTAAGGTGTTTTGTTGCAATTGAATTAAAAACCGGCAAATTCAAACCAGAATATGTAGGCAAGCTAAATTTTTATTTATCAGCATTAGACAGAATTAAAGATTCACAAGATAATCCGGCAATTGGTTTAATTTTATGTAAAGAAAAAAATAAAATAATTGTGGAATATACTTTAGAAAATATATCTAAACCGATAGGAGTATCTCAATATAAGTTTTCAAAAGAAATAATAAAGAATTTACCCACAAAAGAAGAGCTAAGAAAACTAATATAAGTTAAAGAGAAAGAAACCATTCTATAAATCTAAAATCCTCTAGTCAAGATAGTTTTTTAAATATTTGAAACAATAGTATATATTATAACTCTAAGATTGGCATTAACATGTACGAAAAAGAAAAGCAGAAACTTAAAACACTAATTGATGATTTTAGATTCAATTATCAAAAATATAAGTCCTATTCTGAAGCAGATATTGAGACTAAGATTGTTGAAGATAGCTTAAAGTGATTTGTTGTGGGAGTAAATATTTTTAGTTTAGTTATAGAAAAAATAGAACTACACATTCACGATTGGCAAAAAGGACGAATTTTAAACCAAATTGAAAAACTTGATAACTTAATTAGACATTATCAAATTACAATTAATTCTCCTAAATTCACAAATAATTCTATTGGAGTTAATTCTTCCGAATCAATTAAATTTATGGAGAATAATTTAAATGATAAATTAAAAGAAAAAGAATATTTAATGAAACAATTAGAGTTAATTTCTAGAAAATAAGAAAATTATGTCAGATTTTGTAGAACATCCGTTTGTTAAGAAAGAAACAATTCAAAAAAGGCTTTACCAGGAGCTTTTGACAGCTGAAGCAATCAAGCAAAGCACACTCGTGGTTGCCCCAACCGGTCTTGGTAAGACAATCGTTGCTGTGCTTTTGATTGCTTACATATATAATCCAAAGAAATCAATAATCTTGTTGTCTCCAACAAAGCCATTAATTGCTCAGCACAAGAAAAGTATTCTAAAGTTCTTAGAGATTCCAGAAGACAAAGTTATTCTCTTGACTGGAGAAATCCTCCAAGAGAAAAGAAAAGCCTTTTATGAGGGGCAAGGTCTAGTGATATGTGCAACCCCTCAAACCATTCAGCATGACCTAGAAAAAAAACTATTAAATCCAAAAAACTTTAATCTTGTTATCTTTGATGAAGCACACAGAGCAGTCGGCAGTTACTCTTATACTTTTATTTCTCAATATTTTTCTGAAGACACCAAGAGACTTGGTTTAACTGCATCTCCTGGGGCATCAAAAGCAAAGATTCAAGAGGTTGCTGATAATCTTGGAATACCTCATGTAGAGATAAGAACTGAAAAAGATATAGATGTTAAAGATTATGTTAATGATATGGAGGTTGATATAAAGTTTTTAGAGCTTGATGTTCTTTCAAAGGAGATTTCAAAAACAATAGACAACTACATTCAAAACAAAATTATTCTTCTTAGAAAGCTTGGAGCACCAATACCAAGCAACTACACAAAGAAGCAGATTATTGCTATTCAAGCTTCGTTGTTTGAAAGAGTCAAGAGAGTAAAAAACAATACCTGCTTTATTGCAATCTCAACAATTGCTTCTGTTCTGAAATTTCTTCATGCTAAAGAACTAATAGAAACTCAAGGCTTTTTTCCAACAAAAACCTATCTTCTAAAATTAAAATCAGAAAGTCAAGAGAATAAATCAAAAGCGCTTACCGCAATTATTAATTCTTCAGAGTTTGTAGAAGTTCTAAAACTTCTAGAGAAAGCAAAAACCAAAAGATGTGCAAAGGAAATTGTGCTAATTGATATTGTTTCAACTTTTATGAAAGAAAACCCAAAGTCAAGAATTCTTGTTTTTAACAACTACAGGGATAATGCCAATCACTTAGTGGAAGTATTAAATGCAGAAAAAAACATAAAAAGCACACGATTTGTTGGACAAGCTAGCAAAAGTATTTCTGATAAAGGATTATCACAAAAAGACCAAGCAAAGATTATTTCTGATTTCAAGGATGGGAAATACAATATTCTAGTCTGTACTTCTGTTGGCGAAGAGGGCCTTGACATTCCGTCTGTTGATCTAGTGGTTTTCTATGATGCCGTTGCATCTGAAATAAGACACATTCAGAGGCGTGGCAGAACAGGACGGTTTAATTTTGGCAAAGTCATCTTGCTTCTTAACAAGAACACAATCGATGAAAAATATTATTTTGTTTCTCAAAACAAGGAAAAGAAAATGAAATCAATTCTAAAGAATTTCCACAAACCAGAGAGAAAGAGAAAAGAACAAAAAAAGATTTGTGATTATTAGATCCATTTATAAGCTCAACTTATCTTAAGTTATTTAGAATAAATTAAAATAAGGTGGCATAATGTTAGAGAAAACAGTAAATGTTAATCTCAAGATATCTGATTATTCAAATAGAGTGCTAGGCGTAGTTAAAGAAAAATATGGTTACAAAGACAAGTCTCAAGCTCTTGATAAATTGATGAATATGTATGGAGAAGAGTTCGTTGAAAAAGAAGTTAGAGATGATGTTGTTTTAGAAGTTATAGCAGAAGTAGAAAAAATGAAAAAGCAAAAATTAAAACCAATGTCTATAAAAAAATTAGATGAATTGTGCGGTATTTCCAAAAAATAAGTGACAAATATGTCCTTTGAATTTAATTTATCCCAACAAGTTATAGACCTAATGACACAATTACAATCTAAAGATAAGCAATTACTTTTGGAGTTAAATAAAAAAATAAAGCAAATAATTGATTGTGATGAATATACGATTAATCACTATAAAAACATAAGATATAATCTTTCTGATTACAAATGTGTGCATATTGGTAAATCGTTTGTTTTACTATCTTCTGTAGATATACAAAATAACAAAATTTATTTTGTAAAGTTTAATCACCATGACAAAATATATCCACGATAAATTATGCCTCAAAAAATTAAGATTGTTTGTGATACTCGCGAAAGAGTAAGCCACATCACCAAGGAGCTTTTATCTTTAAGCAATGATTCTTTTGAGGTAGAAGTTATTGTTGAGCAGTTGTCTCTTGGTGACTATCAGCTAAGTAATGATGTCTTGATTGAGAGAAAAACCATGGCAGATTTAGAATCATCAATCATCGATGGGCGAATCTTCTCTCAGCTTGATAACCTTTCAGAGAAGGTGTCAAAACCAGGTCTGATTGTTGAAGGAATGATCAATCATTCAGACAATGATAACCGAATTAACAATAAGTCTCTAATTGGCTTAATAACTTCAATAGGCCTTAACTACAGAATCCCAATCTTTTTTACTAGAAATCAAAAAGAAACAGCGTTGTTTCTTTATGTGATTGCTAAAAGAGAGCAGTATGGTATCAAAGGAACAGAACGAAAGCACAGGTTTAGCAAGAACAAGATGTCTTTTTCTGATCAGCAGCTTTTTATCTTAGAGTCTTTTCCAGACATTGGTCCGACTCTTGCAAAAGCCCTTTTAAAAAAGTTTAAAACCATTAAAACCATTTCTCAAGCAACAGTTAAGGAGCTTCAAGAAGTAGAGAAGATGGGCCCAAAAAAAGCAGAGAAGATGTCTTATCTTTTCTCAAGGGTGTTTGATTAGCCTTTGTTTAATTTTTCTAAAATCAAAAGAAGCTTTTATTTTTCTTCTGCAGTCTTTTTATGTTTTTCAA
>CAYXAY010000014.1:0-16987 GCA_964463155.1 uncultured archaeon
ATATCGGTATTTTGAAACAAAAGCAAAGTGAAACGAATTTCGGCGTTCATCAGCACATTAATGTGCAGTATACTGTCGAGGATTTAATTACAAAATGCGTCTTTTATAAAATATTCAAGTGCGATACCCATTCCGTTCATTCTGTTTTTATAATTAGTTGAATTAACTAATTTGTATGATTTTCACAAACATATGTTAATTATTGCATTTAATATATTCTTATACATCATTTCACCTAATATGTATATATATATAGTTACTTTCTATTTTTATTGCTTATGCTTATAAGATCACAGAATCTAGTCTGTGATTCCGTTCTCTGTGACTTGGTAGACCGCTTCACCGTCTGGTAGGCTTGGAGAGTCTACAAGTTTTGCTATTCTTTTAGAACCAGAACTTTTCCTTAAATAGATTCTTGTCTTTGATGCGTGTTTAACAATGTTTCCACCAATAGCATCTGTTGGATCACCAAACAAAACATCTGGTCTTGACATTACTTGGTTTGTAACAAAGACAACGGCGTTATAAAGTTCCGCAACCTTTTGTAAAGTTCTCATATGTCCATTAAGCTTTTGCTGTCTATCTGACAATTGCCCTCTTCCTACAAATTCTGAACGAAATTGGCTTGTTAATGAATCAACAATAACTAGCTTAATGTTCTTCTCTTTAATAACTTCTTGTGCCTTGTCTGCAAGAAGCATTTGGTGATTGCTATTGTAGGCTCTTGCAACATAAATATTTTTCATAACCTTTTCTGGGTCCATCCCTCTAAATTTAGCGATTTGAGCAATTCTTTCTGGTCTAAAGGAATTTTCTGTGTCAATATAAAGAACTCCGCCGTCAAGGCCCCCTTTGTCTTTTGGTAATTGGGCGAGAACGCAAAGTTGGAAGCACCACTGGGATTTACCAGAAGCAAACATACCATAAACTTCTGTTATTGACTGGCTTTCAATTCCTCCGCCAAGTAGTTCATCAAGCTCTTTTGAACCAGTTGTTAGTCTTGCTATTGTCTTTCTTCGGTCCAATATTTTTTCTGCTGTTTCAAAGCCCATATCTAGTGAATCTCTTGCGGCTTTAATTGCTTTAATTGCAGTTCCTTCGCCAATACCAGCAACAGTCACTAATTCGCTTGGAGAAGCTACAGCTATTGCTTCTAAAGAATCATAACCTGCAGATAAAAGTTTTTCAGCTGAAGCAGGGCCAATTCCTGGAAGGTCAGTAATAGACATATTCTTTCCAGTATTCCCGCTTACTTCTTCAAGATTTTCAGAACAATCTTCATTATCAAACTCTAAAGTCATTTCTTCTTCCTTTTTTCCCTTCTTCATATATATTACACCTCTTTTACTTTAAAAGTATTTGTTTTACTTATAATTATACTTGTATCTAACTTTGGGGGTCATTTTCGGGGGGGTGGCTGTCCAGTGCGAGAGATCTTTTTCCCAAGAAAAATCAAAGAATTTTCTGGGCACAGAAAGCTTAAGTTTTCTTGTGTTTGAAAAGAAAAGTGCCTTCATCCCCAAAAGAACAAGATTAATTATATTGTCTACAGAAAGTTTTGATTTTTAACCAAAAAGCCTTTAAAAAGATTATATATTATATTATAGGAACTAATAAAGAATAATGTGAACAATTATGGGAATGGACTATGAAAACATACGCTGGCTTAAAGAACTAGGTTCAACTGATTCTATAACTATTGGAAGAAAAGCAGCAAGGCTTGCACAACTAGCATCAAGTGGAATAACGGTTCCAAGGGGCTTTGTTGTAACCTCTACTGAGTTTTTTAATTTTTTACAGACTAATAATCTTAAATCAAAGATTTCTAAAATTTTAAGAAGCATAGATTATAATAATAAAGAAGATATTGAAAACAAATCTGCAGAGATTAAACAACTTCTTCTAAAAGGAAAATTAAACCAAGAAGCAGAAGTAAAAATCTACAAGTATTATGGAAAACTTGGAGACGCGGTTGGCGGTTGGCTTCCAAGCAGTGCTGATGCCTTTGTTGCAGTCAGGTGTTCTGTTGTTTGTGAAGATGGAGAGGTATGTGATACTAAGTTTATTGAAAAAGAGGGGGGCGCCTTAAATATCAAAGGAAAGGCAGAATTAATAAAATGTTTAAAGGAAATTTGGGGAGTACTTTATAGTCCAGATGTTTTAATATATGCATACAAGAAAGGAATAAATGTTGAAAGACTTGGAATTGGAGTAATTATTCAAAACATGATTACAGCAAAATATTCAGGAATAACAATTTCAAGCAAAAGTTCAACTGAACCTAACACCAGTGTTATTGAAGCAGTTTATGGTTTTGGGGCAGCGCATGTAATTAAAGAAATAATTCCTGATCATTATGAAACTCAGAAGAAGCCATATCAAACACTTGGAAAAACCATTTCAAGACAAGATTGGGAACTTAAAAGAATAAAGGGACGAACTGTTAAAGATGTTGTTCCTGAATCAGAAAGAGAAAAGCAAAAGGTTAATACCCATATCCTAAAAGACTTAACAAACACAGCAGTAAAGCTTGAAGAGTTTTTTGGAACACCACAAATAATTGAGTGGGCAATGGATAAAGCAGACATTTACATTATTTCTTCAGAAGCAATAAACCCTAATGCTGCAGAAAAGACAAAGAAAAGCCCTCAGCAAAAGATTAGCTCTTTTAAAAATCAATTATTGTTAAAAGGAGTTGGAGTAAATGGAGATATTATTAATGGTGGTGTTGTTAATGTCATGAACTATAATGATCTTGAAAAAGTAAATAACGAATCAATAATTGTAACTGCAATGACTGATCCGGAAATGGTTGGAGCAATGAAAATTGCTAGAGGAATTATTACTAATGCCGGAAGTTCGCTTTGTCATGCGGCAGTGATAGCTAAAGACATTGATAAACCGTGTATTGTCGGAACAAGATTTGCAACAGAACAACTTCTTGATGGTGAAAAGATTCAGATGAATGGTAAGACTGGAGAAATATATGCTGTTGTTTCTCTTGATGTTGTTGATATTCATCCAAAAGAAGATGATTTCTTAGATGAAAAAGAACAAAGAACAAAAAAACTTTGGGAAGAACAAAGAGAACTAAGAGAAAAAGGAGCAGTAATTATCAATAAAAAAAAACCAAAAAAAGCAACTGTTCCGGGACACATTATATTTAATGACCCTGTTGAGAATAAACCCTCTCCCAAATTAGAAATCAAAGAAGACAAATATGTTGATTCTCAAGGAAGACTAAACATTAAGGATTTAAACCATATTGATGTTGAAAAGGTCAAGCATATTGTTATACCAATAGATGTGTTGTTTTGTGCTGCAGATATTGCTAAATTAAAAAACGAATATCCTGGTTCTGTTTGTCTGATTGCAAAAGAAAAGATAAAAAAAGTCTTAAAAGATATTAAAGAACTTTAAGATTAAGAGCCTTGGCAGAGAGTCGAACTCTGTTCTTTCACTCTGCAGGCGAATGCATAACCGGTCTGCCACCAAGGCATCTCTGTTCTTTATATAATTTAGGAACAAATATGTTTTTAAAAGAACAACTTCTTAAAAAGTTCTATCTATTATTTATTTATGAGAATTGCAATTATTAGTGATTGGCATCTTGGAGTTGATTTTGATTCTGAACTTGGGAAGGATTCCTTTACTAATCTTTATTCTGCGTTTAAGCAGCTTGAAAAACAAGATATTGATCTTTTGCTAGTACCTGGAGACCTTTTTGATGTTCCTGTTCCAAGCCATGAGGTGCTTTTTGAGACAATTTCAATTTTAAATGATTTAAATTTAAAAAATAAGTTTTCAGAAATTTCTGGAAAGCTTCCAATCTTAGCAATCATTGGAAACCACGAGTATCGCTCAAAGGACTATGTTACAACTGTTGAACTTTTGGAGTCCCTTGGCTTTTTAAAACTTTTAAAGGCTGATTGCTTGAAGTTTGAAAAAGAAAAGGTTGCGGTTTTTGGAATGACTGGGCTTCCCGAAAAATATGCTAAAGATTATCTTCTTGAAAAGTTTAATCCAAAGCCATTAAGCGGGCATTATAATATCTTGATGATACATCAATCAATTGTTGAATATCTTCCATTTGAAGACGAGATGGTTGCTACAATTTCTTTAAGCGACCTTCCAAGTGGTTTTGATTTAATAATCAATGGTCATCTACACTGGGCAAGCGTTGTTGATCTTCCTAAAGGGGAAAAGTTTCTTCTTCCTGGCTCAACAGTAACTACACAAATTAAACAAAAAGAAACAGAAAAAGAAAAAGGTTATTTTATTCTTGATACAGACAAGAAATCTATGGATTTCTTTGAAATAAAAGATATAAGAAAAAGCCATTATATTGATTTGAAGTTTTCTAAAAAACCAATTTCTGAAATTATTTTACAAATAAAAGAAAGGCTTGAAAAGTTAGAGAAAACCCCTAAAAAAAAAGCGCTTGTAAGAATTAGGCTTAAAGGAGAACTAGAGGTTGGAGAGATTTTAAAAAACCTTGATATCAATTCTATCAAAAAGGAATACTCTGATTCTTTTTTTATTTCAATTAAAAATGACATTTCTGAAAAGAAACTAAAAGAAAGCATAGAGCAGCTAAAAAAACTGCAAACAGACAACAAAAACATAACTGAACTTGCAAAATCAATTTTTTTGGAACAGATAGAACAGACAAAAGTTTCAAAAGACTTTGAGTATAGGCGAATCTATGAGCTTTTGGAGAACGGCGATGTGGAAAAGGCAAAAGAACTTTTAAAAACATAAATCAAAAGCAATATATATTACTTTATACCTAATATACATATGAAATGCGTATCATATGACTTCTTCTCTGTAATTGGAAATAGACTTAGATGGAATATTGTTAAAAAACTTTATAAGTCAGAGATGACTGTAACTGCGCTTTGCCTTGCTCTTGAGGAAGAACAATCCAAGATTAGTCATAGCCTAAGGGTCTTACTTGATTGTAATATTGTTTTTTCCAAAAGGTCTGGAAAAAATATCATTTATTCCATTAACAAGAAAACAATAAGGCCACTTGTTAAGATTGTTAACCAGCACACAAAGGACTTTTGCAAAAAATGCCATAAAAAAGAGGACCAGAAATGAAAAAAACAATCTATCTTGATAATGCTGCAACAACAAAGATGCATTATTCTGTAAAGGAAGTAATGGCAGAAGCTGAAGAAAAATGGTTTGGTAATTCCTCTAGTCTTCATAAAATTGGAAGGGACTCTAAGGATGAACTTGACAAGGCTAGAGAAAAGATTTTAAAAAAAGTCAATTCAAAGAACCACAAACTAATCTTTACTTCTGGGGGAACCGAAAGCAATAATTTTGCTATTAAGGGTCTTGCTGAAGCTAACAAAACCAAGAAACACATAATAACAACAAAGATAGAACATGATTCTGTTATTAACACTACTAAGTTTTTAGAAAAGCAAGGATATCAAGTAACTTATCTTGATGTTGATAAGTTTGGTTTTGTTAAGATTGATGGGCTTGTTAAAGCATTAAAAAAAGAAACATTATTGGTGTCAGTAATACAAGGAAACAATGAGATTGGAACTATACAAAATATTAAAGAGATTTCAAAGATTGTTCGTGACAACGGAAGCCTTTTGCATGTTGACGCCTGCCAAAGCTTTACAAAGATTCCAATTGACATTGAAAAAGAAAATATTGATCTTTTAACAATTAACGCTCATAAGATTTATGGACCAAAAGGTGTTGGGGGTCTTTTTATAAGAGAAGAAATTAGATTTGAACCATTGCTTCTTGGCGGAGGACACGAATATAAACTTAGAAGCGGAACCGTTAATGTTCCTGGAATAGTGGGGTTTTCTAAGTCTACAGAGGTTATTGGTGAAAAAGAAATAGAACACATGACAACTCGTAGAAACCAACTAGTTAATGGTCTAAAAAATATTGAAGACTCTTGGCTAAATGGCCCTGGTCTTGATTCTGGAAAAAGACTTTGCAATAATGCAAATATTTCGTTTATGTATGCTGAAGGAGAAGCTATTCTTCTTTATCTTGATGCTCTTGGAATTTCTGTTTCAACTGGTTCTGCCTGTTCTTCAAATACCCTTGAACCAAGCCATGTTCTAAAGGCCATTGGCTTAAAGCAAGAACAGACGCACGGAACTGTTAGGCTTTCTGTTGGAATTGATAACACTAAAGAAGAAATTAAATTTGTTGTTGATTCTGTTAAAAATGTTGTTGAAAGATTGCGAAAAATAAATCCATATAAATACAAGGGGAAATAATTATGGAAAAATATTCAAAAAAAGTTATGGAAAACTTTATGAAACCAAAGAATATGGGCGAAATAAGAAACGCAGACGGTGTTGGAAAAGTGGGCAACCCTTCCTGTGGTGACATTCTTTGGTTATACATTAAGGTTTCAAAAAACAAGCAAGGTAAAGAAATAATTAAAGACATAAAGTTTAAGACTCTTGGTTGTGCTGCCGCAATTGCAACATCTTCAATGATAACAGAACTTGCAAAAGGAAAGGCACTTGAAGACGCTTTTAATATTACAACGGCAGATGTTGCTGCTTCTCTTGATGGTCTTCCGCCAATCAAGATGCATTGCTCAAATCTTGCTTCAGATTGTCTTAAAGCAGCAATAAATAATTATTATTCCAAACAAGGAAAGAAAACAAATATAAAGAAATCCACTCATTGTTGTTCTAATAAGAAGTGTAGTCATAAAAAATAAAGGGGGTAGATATATGAAGGTAGATCAACATACTAAACTAGGGAAAATAATGAAGCTAAAGGGAATAAACAAAATACTTGAAAAACATAAAGTCCCTTGCGTTAGCTGTCCAATGGCTAAGTTTGAAATGGATTCGCTTGAGATTGGAACTGTTTGTGACATGTATGGTTTGAACAAAAAAGAGCTTATATTAGATATCAATCATATTCTAAAGCATAAAAGCAAAGTAGAAAAACCAAAACCCAAAAGAAAAGTCAAAAGGGCAGAATTATTATCATACCTATAATTGCAGTTAATAGGTTTGCAACAAAAGAAATTATGGTTGCTTTTTTATAATTTATTTCAAATAGCCACTTTATTAAAAATATTTCTGTCAAAAAAACGCCGATTTCTATTATTATTAAGTAATTAAATTTTGCATAAGCTATTGTTGCAATTGGATGGGTAAAACAATTAATAAGTATTACAAAAAACACCATTCTTGTGATTGGTTTTTTTATAAAAAAGAAATAGGTAATTAATTCAAAAATAATTGTAATAAATAACAAAAAAAAATAGCTATACATTTATTTCTTTTTTTTATGTTTTCGGATAATAAATATTGCTAATATAATTAACAATGCAATTAGCGAAATCCCTAGGATCCAATAATATTTTTTGTTCATGTTATTTGAAGGAATCGGTCTTGTATTGTTTAGGTAGGGTTTTTCTTCAATGGTTTCATTTGCATATGTGTAAATTACTTTTATTTTTGTGAAAGTTGATTCAGCATCTGAAAAATTTGGAAGACTCATAACATCCACTACTTTTGTTAGCGAGTCGCTTTCTTTAACATCTCCTGGTGGTTTAAAATCTATTTCTTTACAAGAGAACTCTTTTGAATTTTTTATTACTTCTATTGCTGAAATATCAAAATTGATTTGGTCGATATTAGCTTGGTTAAATATAAATTGATTTAATATACTGGAATTTTCTTTTTTTGTAGAACAAACTTTAAAATTACAAAATTTATACATGCTATAACAACCATCTGGATTTGTCATTTGGTAAATATCATTCATTGCTGTGTCGCAAACTGCAAAAAAATCGTAATCTGGATATTCTGACAAATTATCAAATTTGATACAATAACTTACTCGTTTATATCCTTCCCTTATGCTGTCGGCAAAATGATTTGGAATATATAAGCTAAACAATACAAAAACCACTAACGCAAAAATTATTTTTTTATACATAAACATATTAAGAACTGTCCCTTTTTTAAAAGATGTGTTTTTATAAGGTTTTTACCATTATTTTAGATATTTCAAAATATCAGATAATTCGGAAGGGTCTCTAAAACAAAGGACCTTTCTTTTTTCAAAATTCTCTAGTTGCCTTTCAGTCTTCTTTCCGCCAATTGTAACTATCATTATTGGTTTTTTGGTTTTTGCTTTTAGTTTTGCAATCTTTTCTGGAATCTTATTTGATATGCTTGCAATCTGTAACAGCATTAAGACAGATATTGAAGAAATATTTTTGTCTTCTAACAAACACTCTATAACTTTGACAAACCGCTCATCATCTGCATCCCCAGTCAAGTCTGTGGGATTGCCAACAGAGGCATAGATTGGAACTATTTTTTTTATTTTTTCTTTGGTTGTCTTTTGCATTTCTGCTAGATTTATCTTTTGTAAACTTAGCTTGTCTGTTGTTAATACTCCAAAGCCCCCACCATTTGTTATGATTTGGGTGTTTTTTATTTTTGAAACATTGTACCAAGAATAGAATTTTGCAAGATTAAACATTTCTTTAATTGTTTTTACTTCTTTTGCTTCTGCTTGAAGAACCGCTGCAGAAAATATTTTTGAGGCTCCTGCAATTGCTGCTGTGTGGCTTCTAACAGCCGTTGTTCCGTTATCTGTTACCCCCCCTTTAATAACAATTACTTTCTTTTTCGGTGAAACTTTTTTTATGGTTTCAAAAAATCTTTTGCCGTTTGCTATTCCTTCGACATAGCAAAGTATTATGTCTGTTTCTTTATCTTTTTCTAGATGTTTTAAAAGATCGCATTCATCAATATCTATAGCATTACCATAAGAAACAAACCTATTTATTTCTAGTTGTTCTTTGCTTGCAAGGTCAAGTATGGCAAGCCCTAGTGCCCCTGATTGAGTAATTATTGAAACTCTTCCTTTCTTTGGTAAATCATATTTTTCTCTTGCATTAAATGTTAAATCTAGATTATTGTTAAAATCCATTATTCCAAGACAATTTGGTCCGATAAGGTTGATTTTTTCTTTGTCTATTATTTTTTTTATTTCTCTTGTTATATCTGAAAACCCAGAAGTTATCATCAAAACATTTTTTATTTTCTTTTTTGCAATCTCTTTTATTACAGGTAAAGATACTGTTGCTGGAACTGCAACTACTGCAAGGTCTATTGGATCAGTTATGTCAAGCACTGAAGAAAATACTTTTTTTGATAGAAGTTTTTTGTCTGCCAATCTTGGATTGATAAAAAATACTTTTCCGTTGTAGTGGCTTGCGTTTTTAGCTATTGTGTTGCCTATGCTTCCGTTCTTATCAGAAGCTCCAATAATTGCTACGCTTTTTGGTTTAAAGAAATTATCTAAATTTTTCAAGATTTAATCACATTAAAATATACTATAAATAGTATTTAAAAATATATATCTAATCATTTCTTTATCTAATACTAGTAAATTTAGAATAAATATGGCTGAAAACTTTGAAATTATTGTTTATGGGAGAGGGGGGCTTGGAGCTAAGACTTGCGCACAAGTAATTGCTGAAGCTGCATTACTTTCTAGAAAAGAAATACAGGCTTTTCCTGAGTATGGACCTGAAAGAAGGGGGGTTCCTGTTAGGGCGTTTGTTAGAGTTTCTGATAAGCCTATAAGGACAAGTTCAACAATCACAAAACCTGATTTTATTATAGTTATTGATTCTGGTCTGTTTTCGGTGATTACAGAATTAAACAGCTACACTTGTCCAATAATTGTTAATACTACAAAGGACAAAAAAGAATTTAATATTAAAAGCAAAGAACTTTACGTGATTGATGCGACAAAAATATCAATGGATAATCTTAAATCAAATAATCCAAATATGGTTTTGATAGGTGTTCTTCTTAAACTAACAAATATTATTAAGTTTGAAGATGTAAAAAAGGTAATTGAAGAAGAATTTACAAAGAAAAATAAAAAAGAAATGATTGAACCTAACCTTGTTTGTCTAAAGGCAGGGATGAAAAAGTGATAATTTATGGCTGAAAGAAAAATTGCAGGAATCTTAGATAAAGGAACCTCTGTTGTTAATAAGACCGGAAGTTGGAGAGATGTCAAGCCAGAATGGGATTCTAAGAAATGTATACAATGTCTTATTTGTTATACAACTTGTCCAGAGAACTGTATCTTGCTAGTCAAAGACAAGCAAGAGAATCCTAAAAGAGACAAGACAAATCTTGATTACTGTAAAGGTTGTGGGATTTGTGCTAATGTATGCCCTGTAAAATGTATAAAGATGGTAAAAGAATGACAGATATATTTGAAGATATAGAAAAGATTGAGACAATAATTAAAGTCAAGGAAAGCCAAAGGTTTGGAATAGTTGGTGATAGGCTTGAAAGCTCTGCTGAACACACTTTTAGCTGTATTCTTTTGGCACAATATTTTATTAAAAAAATTCCATATAAGCTTGACGAATTGACAGTAATCAAATTATTGAGCTATCATGATATTCAAAATGTCTTTTTCAAAGACATCAATCTTAACACATCTGATTGGAAACAGAAAAAGGACTTAGAGAAAGAAGCCTTTAAAAAAACAATAAAAAATCTTCCAAACGCTATTGTTGGAGACTATGAAAAATATTACTTGGAATTTGAAGAGCTAAAGACTACAGAAAGCAGATTTGCAAAAGCCATTGATGTCTTGGAGCCAATTATTCATGCATATAACAAGAAGGAACATTGGAAAAACGGCAAATGGACTGAACTGGATTTAAGAAAACATAAAGAAAAATATTTAATAGAATTTCCAATACTTCTAAAATTTTTAAATGACTTTATTGATTTTGCAAACAAGAATGATTATTTTATAAGGAAGAGATAAAATGAATAAAATAGCATTGACTGGTGGCGAAGCAATCGCTTACGCTTTTAAGCAAATAAATATTGGTGTGTTTTCAATGTATCCTATTACGCCGCAAACACCAATCATTGAGACATTTTCAAGATTTGTAGCTAATGGGGAGGTGGATACTGAAATTATCAGAGCTGAGTCTGAACATTCTGCGCTTTCGGCAACAATTGGAGCTAGCGCTTCTGGAGCAAGAGCAGTAACTGCGACCGCCTCTCAAGGTCTTCTTTATATGTTTGAGATGCTTTCTATTGCTTCTGGTTTACGCCTTCCTATTGTTATGCCTGTAGCAAACAGAGCAATATCTGCACCAATTAATATACATTGTGATCATAGTGACTCTATGTCTGCACTTGACCAAGGATGGATGCAAATATATTGTGAGAATGCCCAAGAAGCATATGAGATGACTATCTTCTCTCAGAAGCTTGCAGAGAAATCTTATCTTCCAATAATGATTTGTATTGATGGTTTTTTTACAAGCCATAATCTTATATCAGTAAATGTCTTTGAAGATAGAAAGGTAAAAGATTTTGTTGGAGAATATAAGCCAGCTTATAATCTTTTAGATACTGATAAACCAATAACTGTTGGAGCATTAGCATTACCAGACAGTTATTTTGAAATAAGAAAAGAAATGTTTGATGCTTTTAGAGAAGTCAAGAATAATTATCTATCTATTGCTAAGGATTTTAAGAAAAGCTTTGGAAAAGACATAAATTTTTATGAGGACTATTTTGCAAGCATTTCTGAAACAGTAATAATTGTTCTAAGCTCAACAGCACAGAACACTAAAAATGTTGTTGATAAACTAAGAGAGCAAAAGATTAATGTCGGGTTATTAAGACCAATACTTTATAGGCCTTTCTTATATGAAGAATATATTAAACCATTAAGCAAAGCAAAAAACATTATTGTTCTTGAGAGAAGCGAAGGCGCTGGTAGTTTTTCTGCTGTATACAAGGATATTGTTCTAACAATATTTAATCATTGTAAGACAAAAGAAAAACCAAATATCTATAATTATGTTTTTGGGTTAGGTGGCAGGGAAATTACTGAAAAACAAATAGAAGAACTGCTGGTTTCTGTTCATCAAGGAAAAGCAATTAGTAAAAGATATGTTGGGTTAGAAAAATGAGTATCAAATATAGAATTAAAACAGCAGTTAATAAAATCTTTAAACGAAAGAATAAGATAAATACAATTAAAGAACTAAACGAATATGTTAGAGAGAAAAAAATAATCGGCCAAGCAGAAATTAAAAAACTATATTTAGAACTTTTAGAAAATAGGGGATTTTTACAACATTATACAAATTTGAAATTTTTAGCAAGAGAAGCAGTAATCACTGAAATGTTTGTGAACAGATTAAGAAGACAAACAAGTCGTCCAATCGTGGTTTTAGGGATATCGCGCACAGGGGTGCCATACACCTGGTCTATTAAGCCAACAAGGGGTTTGGTTGTTGATAAATTGTATTATCCCTCATCATATATTGAAGAAAAACTTGTGGATGTTCAAAAAAAAGTTCTAGCTAAATTAAAAAAATATAGACGAATAAGACCTTTGTTTGTTTTTGTAGATGCCTCGTCTTCACAAAGAATGCCTTCATCTTTTGTTGGAAGTAACTACTATCATTTTATTAATGAAAAACAATCACTAAACACTCTTTTAAAAGCAAATGGCTATAAGACAAAAGTGATTGGTTATGATTGGAGTATGAAGGACTCAAGTAAATATCTTCCAAAAGATATTGCTCTAGAAAAACTAAATGCAATACTTTTTAATCCAAGCAAGCGTTCGCAACCAAGAGAATTTCTAGGAGAGAAAAAAGAATATTCTTCAGCTCCACATGATGACAAAACTGACTATATCTATAGTGAATTTTTTGAAGAATTGGTAAAGGATTTGTGTGCTAAAGAAAAACGGAGATATTCATGAGAAGAAGCAAAAGGGTTGAAACACCAAATCAAAAAATAAAAAAAATAATGCCTATCTATAGATATTACTTGCGATTAGCTCATCCACTGCCAAAACTGAAATATTTGGCGAAAGAAGTTCTAATAACTGAATTGTTTGTGAATAGATTAAGAAGACAAACAACGCGCCCAATTGTGGTAATAGGAATAGAAAGAACAGGAGTGCCATACACTTGGTCTATTACTCCAGATAATAAAAGAGTGTTTTTAGATTCTTTAGTTTATAGTTCAACAAAGATACACACTACTGTATTTGCACAAAAAACCAACTTGCTTAGAAAGATTGGAGAATATAGAAAAGAGCTGAGAGATCCTTTGTTTGTTTTTGTAGATGCGTCATCATCTGCAAGAATGCCTTCGTCTTTTGTTGGATCGCCAGAATTAAACGGACCATATAAACTCCGAAAAGATTGCATGGAAACTGTTCTTAATCAAAATAATCTTAAAACAAAAGTGGTTGGGTATGATTGGAGTATGAAGGACTCAAGTAAATATCTTCCAAAAGATATTGCTCTAGAAAAACTAAATGCAATACTTTTTAATCCAAGCAAAGAGCGAAAAATAAAATATAAGTTTGAAGGAGAAAAGATAGAATATTCCTCTGCGATACACGATGATAAATGTTCGTTAATGGACTCTCTTGAATTTAAAGAAACAGTATTAGATATTGTTAAATATTATAAAAGAAATTTGTGATAAATATGGACATAAAAGAACTAGCTAAAAAAATTAATGAGAAAAACACAATGGTTAGTGGGCATCGAACTTGTGTTGGATGTCCAATTGGAGTAATCTGCAGAACCGTTGCTTCTGCTAGCGATAAACCGGTTGTTGCTGTTAGCGCTACATCTTGTGCAGAAGTTACAACTACTGTTTATCCTCAGACATCTTGGAATATTCCATGGATACATTCTGCGTTTGCTAATGCGGCTGCAACAATTTCAGGAGTTGAATCCGCATATAAGGCACAAAAGAAAAAAGGAAAAATAAAAAAAGACATTAATTTTTTAGTTATTGCTGGGGACGGCGGAAGTTTTGACATAGGTTTACAAAGTTTGTCTGGTGCTCTTGAAAGAGGACATGATTTCGTATTTTTGTGTTATGATAACGAAGGTTATATGAATACTAATAACCAACGTTCATCAGCAACGCCAAGAGGAGCAATAACAACAACTACCCCTGCTGGAAAAAATTCTTTTGGAAAAGTTGAGTTTAGTAAAGATCTTGTTAAAATTGCAACCGCTCACAATATCCCTTATGTTGCTCAAGCAAATACTAGTAACTTAATTGATCTTTATAACAAAGCAAAAAAAGCATTTGAAAAGAAAGGTCCAGCAGTGCTTGTTGTGTTTGCGGCTTGTCCAACAAACATGAAGGCAGAGTCTTCAAAAACAATTGAAATTAGTAAACTTGCAACAGAAAGTAATTTCTGGCCACTTTATGAAATTGAAGATGGGAAATTAACTCTCAATTACAAGCCAAGCAAAAGAATAGCAATAGAAGAATTTCTAAAAGCCCAGAGCAAATTCAAAGAAGTACTAAAACCAAAAAACAATGGTGTTTTAAAAACAATTCAAGAAGAAGTAGATAGAAGATATAATGAATTATTAAAACTTGAAAAAATATGAATAGCAATAAAACAAAACTTAGTGGTCTAAAGAAGATACTTGTCGGAATGCAGATGCTTTTTGTGGCGTTTGGTGCTGTTGTTCTTGTTCCTTTGCTTGTCGGCATTGATCCTGCAATCGCTCTTTTTACTGCAGGCTGTGGAACATTAATCTTTCATTTGATTACAAGAGGGAAAGTTCCTGTTTTTTTAGGAAGCTCTTTTGTGTTTATTGCTCCAGTCATTAAGGCAACAGAACTCTATGGCTTTCCTGGAACTTTTGGAGGACTTATGGCTGTTGGTGTTGTTTATATGACAATGTCTTTTATAGTAAGGAAAAAAGGAATCGCTTTTGTTCAAAAACTTTTCCCACCAATTGTTGTTGGACCAGTAATTATGATTATTGGTCTTTCCCTTGCTGGTGTTGGAGTAACAATGGCAAGCAAAAACTGGCTTCTTGCTATCATTGCCTTACTTACTGCGATTTTTGTTGTAATCTTTGGTAAAGGGACAATAAGGCTTTTGCCAGTAATTATTGGAATAATTGTTAGTTATATTGTTGCTGTAATATTGGGACTTGTTGACTTTACAAAACTTATTAATGCTCCGTGGTTTTCTGTTCCTTCATTTAGTATGCCTGTTTTTAATATTCATGCAATCTTGTTTTTGATACCTGTTGCTGTTGCTCCAATCATTGAACATATTGGAGACATGTATGCAATTTCTAAAGCAACAAACAATAATTTTGTAAAAAAACCTGGAATCCACAGGACCCTTCTTGGAGATGGACTTGCAACTTTCTTTTCAGGGTTTGTTGGAGGGACACCAACAACAACTTACTCTGAAGTAACTGGTGCAATAATCTTAACAAAAATAACTGATCCTGTTATCTTAAGGATTGCTGCAATTACTGCTATTTGCTTTGCGTTCCTTGGAAAGATTACTGGTTTTTTATACACTATACCTGAAGCAATACTCGGGGGAGTTATGATTCTATTGTTTGGAATGATTAGTATTGTTGGAATCAAATCTCTAGTAGAATCAAGAACAAACATGAACAACACAAAGAACATGGTGGTTGTTGGGATAATGCTTAGTATTGGTGTTGGCGGAGCCTTAATTGGTCTTGGAAATTTTGTTTTAACTGGAATTGCTCTTGCAAGCATTGTTGGAATAACATTTAATCTAGTATTGCCTGACAAAGAAAAAGATCTAAGAAATATTTAATTAGAATTATTTAAAAAACACAAATTATCTTTTAGTATTCCAATTTGGTCTTTGTCTAACTTTTAGTTCATCTAAAAAAGGCGTTTTTCTCCTTTTTCTGATTTTTCTAATTCCTTCAAGCTCTTCGTGACTTAGATTATCTAAATCTTTCAAACTAATTGCGTTTGCATCATGTCTTAGATTACTTAGATTTTGTTTTTCTCTTCTTAATTGCGGTTTTACCCTTGCGGTTATTCCTGGCATATTGTTTCAAACTCCTTTTTATAAAAATATTTCTTTTCCAATTTTTTCTGGAAGATATTTCTTAGCAACAAAGTCAAGAGACTTGTTTGCTAGAGCCTGTTGCTCTATTCTGATTTTTTTATCAATTGCAAGCTTTAGTTCTGCTTGCCACTCCTTTGACTTGAACCAATCATAGTTCATTAGCTCTTTTGCTCTCTTAACATCTCCATCTTTCATTTTTTCAGTAACATTTTGTAGACCGTAAGTGTCAACATCTGTTAAAGTCATACCAACATACTTTGCATCAGGAACAGCCATATATTTGGAGTGCGCAGCAAGAGCCATTGATCCACTCTTGATTACAGAATAAATATACCAACCATATGGATCTCCATCAGTAAACACAACAACTGGAAGATCATATTCGTATCTTAATCTGTGAATTAATCTTCTTGCACCTCTTGCTGCTTGACCAGATGTTCCTACAAGTATTGCATTGTGCTCTCTTGCATATTTTTCCTCAATAAGTCGGTTATACATTGCTGCAGTCTCAATAACAAGCACCATGTCAGCATTAACATCAACAATCTCAACTTCTTCTGGCTCAATCCTTGACATTATGCTCCAGCCACCTCTTCCAAGAGAATTGCAATTGAAGACGTCGTTGTCGTGTTTAAGGTCTTTAAGAGTTATGTCTCCGTAAAGAGAACCTTTTGCTTCAGCATGAAGCCCTAATTTTTCTCTTATAGTGTTAACTGCGTGTTCAACATCAACAATTACTTCGTCTGATTCTGTTTGTGCTTCAAATGTGTTTTCTTTAGTGTTTGCAACTGTTCTTTTAAGTTCATAATAGATTTCTCTTATTGATGCTGTTTTTCCTTCTTTTAGATATTCATTACATTTGTCGTTAACAAGCATTGTTTGCATGAACTTACGAGCAGCACCAAGATTTAAAAAAGGTCTTGTGACCTTCTTGTCTCCAAGCTGTATATATTTTTTATCTTCATCAAAATAAACATTACTAAGCCCCCTTACCTTTGTTGTAAAGGTTGGAGAGGTTCCTCTTTTTATTTGATCCACAATATTTTTTGCA
>CAYXAY010000015.1:0-16672 GCA_964463155.1 uncultured archaeon
TGCTGTCTGTTCTGGTGAGATATCTGGCGTTTCATCCAATTAAACCGCAGCATCCACCCCTTGTAGTGCACCCCCGCCAATTCCATTAAGTTTCTGCCTTGCGACTGTACTCCCCAGGCGGTGAATTTAATGGTTTCCCTTCGGCCCTGAATTAACTCGTAGTTAACCCAACACCTAATTCACATCGTTTACAGCTGGGACTAACCGGGTATCTAATCCGGGTTGCGCCCCCAGCTTTCGTGTCTCACTGTCAGATTAGTTCTCGTTTAGCGCCTTCGCCACAGGTGGTCTTCCTAGTATCTTAAGATTCTACTCCTACTCTAGGAATACCCTAAACGTCTCCCTATCTCTAGCCTACCAGTATCCTTTGCCATTCAATGGGTTAGGCCCACTGCTTTCACAAAAGACTTAATAAACCAGCTACACACGCTTTAAGCCAAATAATGCTGGATACCACTCGAGGATTGCGTATTACCGCGGCGGCTGGCACGCATATTGCCCCCCCCTTATTCACATAGCGATCTAAGCTATATAAAAGCCAGTTTTTGCTGGCACTTGGAGTTACTCTATCACGGTTTCCCGCATTGTAAAATTTTCGCGACTGCTGCACCCCGTAGGGCTAGGAACCTTATCTCAGTTTCCTTCTCCGGGCACCCTCTCTCAAGGCCCGTACAGATCTTCGGCTTGGTAGGCAATTACCCTACCAACAACCTAATCTGACGCAGTCCCATCTTTTTGCATCTCACAAACATGAATGTAAGACCTTTGGAAAAACAATCATTCCAGATTTGTTTTTCTATCAAGCATTATCCTCAGTTTCCCAAGATTAACTTGTCAAAAAGGTAGGTTGACCACGCGTTACTGAGCCGTTTGCCAAAGTCTCTCATGGTTAAGACTTTAAAACTTGCATGTCTTAGTCAAACTCCAATAGCGATATCCACCAGCAGGATCAGCTGGAATTGGTTTTATTATCGTTAATGCACACAAAATATACACAAAGTTTTACTTTTGCGCACTTGTATTTCTCCTAACATCAGACTCAAAATAGCTTGAACCCTCACAAAAAGAATTCACTACAAAAGATAAAGTCGAAATTTTATTCTTTGTAGTTATAAAAATATAAGAATAGAAATATTTAAAAATAGATGCTTGAAAATCATGCAATTTTCTTACTTCTCTAGTCCTACAGCTAAAGATAGTTTCTTCTAAATCAATTATCCAAATTAAAGGGCAAATAATTTATAAATAGGCGTTCTTGGATAAATTTGCTATTCTTTTGTTAATTAGTGGTTAAAAATGGCCTTTATATCTTTCTTGAAGCACAGGTATTTTCCAGTCTTTTCCAGTAAAGATTTTACTACCGTTTGGTTCTCCACATTTACACTCCCATTCTGAGACAGATTCTTCGTTGTCTTCCCAAAGAGCAGATCAATTGTTATTTCTTCTCTGGTAGGTATATCACTTCTAGCAACAACAATAAACGCATCAATCATCCTGGCATTAGAATCACAAGAATGGTTTATACAATATCTTGCATCTTTTCCTGGTTCTTCTACACTAAATAAGTCATCGCCCCATTGAATAATTAATTTGTCTGTTGTATCTATTTTATTTAAATCATCATAATGGAAATGGTTCCGCCAAATAATTACTTTTTCGCATGGTCGGATAGGCGAAGTAGCAAACATTCCTTTGCCTTTTCCAGAAATTGCCCTAATTACAATTTTTGGGTTATAACCCAATCTTCTTTTGGAATATTATATTCTGTCATAAAAATAGAAAAAATAAAGGAAAGCTAGCCTTATGAAGCTGCCCTCTTTCTTAAATATCTTCTTTCTCTTTGCTTTCTTCTCATTTTCTTCTTTTTCCATTTCCATCTTTCTCTAGATCTGGTTTTTTTGAATCTACTGCTGTCTTTTTTACGTGTTCCCATTTTATCACTTTAATTTTTCTTTAATATATATTATGTTTCCTAAACCTTTTAAATGGTTGTTTGCGAACCATTGCGGATAAACCACGAAATCCATTGCGCATGAATTCCAGAAACTTTGTTTCTGGGATGCCAAAGACCAACTAGTTTTTTTGCACGCGCAAAACCGACTCTGCTCTGAGCGGGATTCGGACCCGCGTTACTGGCTTGAAAGGCCAGTGTGATTACCGGACTACACTATCAGAGCACATATCTAAAGTTATTTTTCTACTTTTCAAGGCCGACTAAAAAATAGAAATATATATATTTAAGCACAAAAACATTTATATATATTTTATTTCTTGTTTTTGATAAACGAGAGTGCCATTTATAAAGTTTATTTACTATAAATATTATATAATCTATCTTATTAAAAGGGAACTATTAACTAAAATTTAAAGGTGTAAATAATATGAACGATGCCGCAAAGCAGAGAAGACTAAAGAACATGTGGGTTTGTATGGCATGTAATGCCACAATGAGATCACCAAAGAAACCAACATTTTGTAGGAAATGTAAATCTGTAAAGACTAGAGTAAAGAAGAAAGGTAAAAGAGCTAAGTAAATTTAGTTTTTTTCTATTTTTTTATTTTGATAAATTTAAAACCATTTGCGTAATGTTTTTTGTTTATCTACTTCGTTTCTTTTTTTTTCAAATTCTTCTAAGTAGTTTCTTGTTCTCTTTTCATCAAAGTTGGCTTTGTCTATAAGGGTGTGTTCAATCTTTTGCCTGTCAAAGATAGGCTTGTTGTAGCTTGGGTTCTTTTCTATGTCTGGCTTCATAAAGATGTCCATGACTTCCTGGTAGTCAAAGTTAATTTCTTTATTCTTTTCTTTTAATTGTTTTAAGATGTCTTCAAAGCTGTTGTTTTCCTGAACAAGCTTAAGAGCAGTCTTTGGGCCAATGCCTTCAATCTTGTCATTGAAGTCTGTTCCTATAAGAAGAGACATCCAGATTAGCTTTTCTCTTGTTATGTTTAGTTTTTCCATAACACAAGAGGTCTCAATCATATAAGGATAAACATCAATATAGATTTTCTTAAAAGGCACTTTCTTTTTTCCAGTAACTCCAATATTCTTTAAAAGATTAGGAGAACCAAACAAAAGACAATCAAAGTCCTGAGAGACGGTGTAGTCTGTTTGTCCAATAGAAGTCATGTAAGAGATTTGAGCTTCTGCTTCTCCTGGAGCTGTAAAGCAAGGAACGCCCATGGCTTCAAGAAGTTCTTTTGATTGTTCTATAATTTTATAGTCTATGGTTATTGCTTGTCTAGAAAGCTTAGAAATATTTTCAAAATCTTCTTCTTCAATTGCTTTGTCTAGTTTTTCTTTAGCTAGTTTTCTTCTGTCTCTTCTGTCTTGTTTGGTTTTTGCTTTAAGTTCATGGCTTACACCATCATAAACAAACACTGGGTTAATACCTGCATTTAAAACATTAGAGATTCTATAAAATATTCCTGAATAATGACTTGTGATTTCTCCGTTTTCATTCTTTAAAGGCTCGCCGTCTATTCCTCTTATGGTTGTAACAAACTGAAACAACATATTGTAAGCATCAAAACCAAACCTTTTACCTTTAAAGTCTGATAGTTCAATTTTCTTCTTACAATCCTCTATTAAAGAACCTATTGCTACACCCATTTCTTTCACTTCTTAAATATTTAACCCAAGTTGTATAACTAAAGATAATTTCCTGTTTTTATTATCAAATCTTTTATCAAAGAAATTAACAATTGTGCATACTCCCTGTTTTTCTCCAAATTCTCTCATTTTCTTTTCAAATACCCCCAAAATTATTGTTCCAGCGATTAATGTTATTACAGTTCCAATACCATAAGATATTCCGTTTCTGTAAACTTCTGTAATTGCCGCAACAATAGCTCCTGCTCCAACAATTGTTGCAATTGCTGCAAAGCTAAAAAGCCAGAATATTGTTTTTCTGTTGTTTAGAAGATAACTATTAATTCCTTCTTTTCTTGAAAAGAAAATAGCAACTCCTACCAGTATTAACAAATAAATTACTAACCAAAACAATACGCTATCAATCATATGCCCACCAGTTAATAGCCGCCATTTAATAAATATCTAAGAACATAACTAATATAAATATAATATACATTATATATTATTACAATATATAAGGAATGTGATTATCGGTGACAACTATTTTATGGGTTATTTCGATTTTTTTATTTGTCTTGCTTTGTGCAACTGCTGCAAGAGTGTTTCTAAAGCAAAAAACATTTTTATGGGTATTTATCCTTCTTCAAACACAATATCTTCTTAAGTTTGTAGATAGATTAGCTTTAAAACACCATAAAGCTTTAACTAAATTATCAATTTTTGGAATTGCAATTGGCTTTGGACCTTTTGGTGTTGATTATTTAATTAAGGATAAAGCAAGCAAGATTAAAAGAATATTTGTGTTTATTATTTCATTTATAGTATTTACTATTGTTTCTTATTTCTTTGCCGGAAATTTGTTTTTTGGTAATCCTTTAATTCCTAAATATATTGGTTATTTTATAATAGCAATTACTGGATTTATGGGGTTGTCTGGTTTTATAATGGGTGCACTAATTTTTTCTGCATATGATATTATTGCTAAGATGTTTGTTGGTAAAGTTGCTTGCCCAGGTATTGGTCTTGTTATTCCCGGAGTACAGGTTCCTAAAACCAATTTCTATATTCCAATCTATGGTTGGATAATTTTAATTGCAGCTGCTTTTATTCATGAGTTAAGCCATGGAATAATGCTAAGGGTTGCAAAAGTTAAACTAAAGTCAATGGGCGTAATGTTACTTGGAGTATTACCACTTGGAGCATTTGTTGAACCTGACGAAAAGAAGTTTAAAAAAATAGAAAATAAGAAAAAATTAAAGATGTATGCTGCTGGACCTGCCAGTAATCTAATTATTGCAATTATTTTCTTTATAGTATATCTTTTGATTGCTGCACCAATTAGTAATTACACAACTTCAATTGATAATTCCAGAGAGCTCGGATTAGTTGTGGGCAATGTTATTGAACAAGTTGAAATCTGTGGTTCGTCTTTTGAAAATCCAGCATTTGGTAAACTTGAAAAAAATGATTTGATTCTTTTTGTTAATGGTAGGAATATCAGCACAAGGACAGATCTGAAAAGAGCAATAAAAAATGATTATGACAATGAGTTTGTTGTTAAAAATCTTGACACTAACATTACAAGAACAGAATATATAAGAACAAACGAGCTTGGTAACATTAGAATAACTGCTGATGTCCAGATTGACAAAAACATTCCTTTGCCAAAGAATTACACTGTCTACAAGTTAATCTATCAGATTATCTTTTGGATAATACTGCTAAACTTCATACTTGCAACAACAAACTTCCTTCCAACAGTCCCATTTGATGGAGGAGCAATGGCGCAGATAATCTTTGCTGATTACTTAAATCCAAAAGAAGAAGAAGAAAAAAGAATGAAAAGGATAAAGAAGTTCTTTGGATATTCAGTAATACTTTTAGCATTACTAAATATTATTCCTTATTTTTTGTGAGGGAAAAAATGCCAATTACAATAAAATATGCAAGATCGTCAAAGAATTACAAACCAGGAATGTTAGATCATTTTATAACAAATATACCACATCCACATCTGGCCGCTAGTTTTATTGTAATTAACGGAAAATATTTTGATGTTTCAAAAGAAAGACAAGAAACGCAAGTGAATCATGATTATTATAAAATTAATGACGCAATATTTGAAAATAAATTTGAATATATCCAAAAGGGTCCAAAAATATTAATTATTAACCACAAAATAAAAATTGGACATACCCATCACGGAAAAGGAAGAACTTCTGCAACCCCGAGTATAAACGACATACGCACTTTTTTTTACGCCTATTTAAAATATGGCTCTACTTTTTGTGTGATTGTTGGAAGAGATTATGAAGCAAACAAGATAACTGGAAAAACCATAATTGAGATTCCTATAAAATATGAAAAAACCATAAAAAACAAATATGGAAAGATGGTTGGGAAACAGGAATGGAATACACACTGGGATTGTGTTGATACTTTACTAAAAAGTCAAACAAAAAAAGGCTTGTTAAACAAAGGTCTAAAGATTACTGATAAAAACAAAGAACTTAATGATGTAAAAAATGAATATCATAAAACGTATTTTCAAAAATTAAGTCAACTATTTGATTTAAATATTAAGATTCAAGAAGCCCCCGGATATAAATTTAATAAAGAAACTATGTTTTTTGAAAAAATAGAATAAAATTTTATTCAATTATCTCTACTGAATATCTTTGAAACTTTGTCTTTTCTCCTTTGTAGCAATTACTGCTTAGTCCAGCCTTCTGACAAAGACTGGAAAGGAAAGAGTCTTTATCTGGAAGCTGTTCCCAGACTTGTGGGAGATAAACTGCACTTGCGGCTCCTTGCCTTAAGATAACCCCGTCTCCTTTCTTTATGTCAGTAAGAGAACAGTCCTCTGGCTTTGAAAGAATTGAAATTTCTATGTGTGTCTTTTCAAATTCCTCTTCTGTTAGACTATCAAAACGCGAATCTTGAAAAGCAGCAAACTTAGAGTTGTCAATTATTCCTTGAAAGACGGTTTTTGTGCTTGTGATGTTACCAATACACCCTCTTAATTTCCCAGAGATTGTTAAAGTCACAAAACTTCCTTTTCTTTCTAGGTATTCTTTTGGTATTGCTTGTTCTAGGTCCTCAAAGTTTTCTTTTCTTACATCAAAGATATTTTGTATTGATCTGTGTGCCAGTCGCAAAAGAAGATGTTCTTTTTCTTCAGAGAAAGCAATACTAGCATAGCCAACAACTGTTTTTTTGTTTTTTGTGACATCTCCAGATGTTATTTGTTTTAATAGTTTTGGTTTATCCCACTTTCTTATCTTAGCAATTTCTGCTAATACCAATATGGGATTTTTACCACAAGCATCTATTTTGTTATTTTTTGTATTGTCCAATATTTGCTGTATTGTTTTATTATCAATTTCTTTTGCTTTTTCTTCTGGTAAATAATGAGAAAGATCGCTTGAGACAATTACTATTGTATTTTCGGTAATTTCTTTGTTTATTTCTTTTGCAATTTCTTGTATTTCTTTTTCGTTTACTTCTCCAACAATTATAGGAACAATTGTAAATTCTTTTCCTGCTTTTTTAAAGATATATTGTAAGAAAGGAAGCTGAACCTCAATTGCATGTTCTTTTTCATGTGGCGAATTGTTTATTTCTGCATTTATCTTCGTAGAATTTACTTTAATTTCTCCAAGAGGGGTTCTAAAGACATTATAGTCAGATACAACGGCCCCTTTAATATACTCTGTGTGGTTTGGTGCAAGAATAATAACTTTGTAATTATCTTCTTTTCTTAACAATAAATCCAAGTAAAGCTCTTTATAACCAAACATTGCAGTTTGCCCAGAATAGAGGTATCCTGCGTGTGGAACAATAAGTGCATTTATTTTCCCCCCAACATAATTTATTTCTATTTTTTCAAAAAAGGTATCTAATTGACTTGTAAGTATTAATTTATTTTCAGGATAAAAACTTCCTGCGACTGCTGGCTTTCTAAAATTATTATCATTCATATTTCCCACAATTGCCTGTGATATTATTATTAAAAATATAATCAAAGAAAAAACTATTGCTTTTATTATTTTACTCATATCTTTCTTATATATTCTGTATTTTCTAACAACGGATCAAACAGAAATATTTTGTCTTTTTTTCTATCATAATAAATATTATCAAAATCCAAAATATCTGTTATTATCCTATTGTCGTCTATTCCATATTTTTTTTTATTTTTTAATTCTTGATAAATCTTATCTTTTGCATCTTCTATATATTCTTTTATTTCGTGTATTTTTGTTAAAGAAATTAGTCTTTCAGTAACCAACTTTTTTAAATGATATCCATTTAGTAATTCCGGAACAAAATCATAAACTATGTAACTTTTTTTACTTTCAAAATCTTTAAATGCAAAATGATGACTAATTATTGGTATTCCACAATCTTGAATTAAAGATAGTGCTTTTGCTTCACTAATACCATCAATCCCTCTTTCAATATAATCTCTAAAAGAAGAGGTGTTCTTATTTCCACTTGTTCTTTCTAAAATGCCGGAATTATTTGTTTCTTTTATAAAAAATCTCTTTATTTTTCCATTGTGTTTAACTGACAAGACATAAGCAACGTTTGTTGTTCTAACCGACGGCAGCATCAAGTGTCTTTTTATTTCAAATCTGCCTTCTGGGGCTTTATATTCTTTTAGTCTTTCTTTTGATACTCTATAAAATTCTCTTAATAGTCCTGGGGTTGCGCGTATTATCTGTTTTGCTAATTTAGAATATCCTAGTTCTTTTGTTTTAGATTCTACAAATCTAAATCTTGGATTTTTTACTTTTTCTTGAATTTCTATTTTTTGTCTTTCATTTAGAAATCTTAAGAAGTCTTTTTTTCTTTGTGTTCTTTCTTCAGGAGTTAATGTTAATTTAGTTTGATAAATGTGCTTTCTTTGTTCTCTTCTATTCATTGACTTATTTAGATTTATTTGCCTATTTTTAACCATTTTCTGCAAGTTTTAATTTATTTGCTAAACTTTCTAAATCTTCTTTTTGATATCCTGTATTTGGCCAGGTTTTATAATCATCAGTATCAAATCGTGGAACAATGTGGAAATGAATATGAAATACTGATTGTTCTGCTGATTGTCCTGAAGCATTTAATATATTTACACCAGTACAACCAAATTTTACCTTATAATTAATTGCAATCTTTTGAGTAACTTTAATTATTTTTTCTAAAATCTTATCCTTACAATCAAAGATGTTTTCATAATGTTTTTTTGATATCACAAGCGTATGTCCTTTAGCTATTGGGTTAATATCTAAAAACGCAATTACTTTCTTATCCTCATATACCTTATAACTATGCATTTTCCCTTTTGCAATCTTACAAAAAATACATCCTTTTACCATTTTTTTTCATCTCCTTTGTTTTTTTAATAATATTGGGTCAAATACATAGAATTTTCTTTCTTTTAAACTGTAGAAAGTATTATCTGTGCCAAAATCATAAACCCCCTAATATTGATCTAACCCAAATTTGTGAAATTTGCTATTAATCCTTTTTTCTAAATCTTCTATTTGTTTCTTAAGATTCTTATATCTTACGGTTGTTATTTTATCTTCTCTTAATAAATCATCAATTGTTTTTAATTGCGAAAAATCACTAGTAATAAAACTTACTTTTCTATTTGGATCAACAAAAGACAGATGAGCAGAAATTACTTTTACGTCTTTTTCTTGTGCAATTAATTCTATTGCCTTGTGCTCACTTATCCCATCTCTACCGTGTCTATATTTTATATCAAAACTATAACATCTATCTGGATTTCTATCATTACTTTCTTTAATAAAATATTTTGTACCAATTGTAACTATATATACTGAATTTGTATTAGTGTTATTTCTTGGTTTTTCTTGTTTTATACTAAATCTTCCTAATGGATCTTTATAAAAATATAATCTTTCTGTTACAACTTTATCAAATCCTGCTAAAATTCCGGGATTTTCTTTTATAATCTGTTTTCCGTGTAAAGAATATCCCTGTTCTTTTCCTGAATGACTTGAATGAAATACACTATTTCCTATTTCTTGTTTAATTGTACTTTTTGTATTTTTTACCAAAGCCATTTTTTACTCCATTTACTCTAATTGATAATCTTCTGCTGTAAATCTTTTCTGATATTCAAATCTATTTTTTCTTAAATCTACTTCTGGATTAAATACTACAAATAGTCTTGTTGTTGGATTAAATAAAATTTCGTGTTCTTTATAGAAACTAAATAATAATTCTTCTCTTGTTGGTTTTGTTTTTTTTAGTTTTGATAATATCTGGTGGTAATATTTAGAATTTATGTTAAAAACATTATTTTCAAATTCTTTAATCTCAGTTTCAGTTAAAGTTCTTGCTTTTTTTGCTTTCTCAATGGTTTGTAATTTTTCTAATTCTCTATAGTCATAAGCAATATAGCTTTCTCCTTTTTTTAAATTACTATATGCAAATTCCACAGGGACTGTATTAACTCCATGTGCTTCTAATTCTGACATAATTACTGCCGAATTATATGCGTGATTTCCCCAAGTTCTTTCTTTATTTGTTTGTTCTATCTTTCTAACATAAAGTTTTTGTTCTTTAGTTTCAATTGAGAAAGAATTAGGAGATTTTAGTTTTTTAAATGAGAAATATTTTGTTGTAGAAAAACTTTTTCCGTCTCTTATAAATTTTAAAAACTTAAGAATAAGACTTGGATTTTCTTTTAATGTAACTCTTGTCTTTGGAGTAATAGCTAAAGCTACATTAACTTTTTCATTAAACTCCAATCTTGGTTTTCTTAGTGGTTTCCCAATAATTTTGGAATATATTGGATTCTTAGAAATATCCAATCTTTTTCTCATATACAAATAGTGAAAGATAACTCTTAAATAGGTATTTATTAGACAAAAATAGACTATAATTAAAAGAGTGCAACTACCGGGATTCGAACCCGGCTCATCAGCTTGGAAGGCTGAGATCCTAACCGCTAGACTATAGTTGCATGACCGTTTGCGCTCAGTCAACGCGCAGCCAAAACTTTGATGGTACTAATTGGTTAGGGCAGCTCGCACTCAGTGGATTTCGCGGTTTATCCGCAATAATTACTTGGCTTGCGCGCCACCAAAATTCGTTTATTCTATTAATATTTAGTAGGAAAAGGATTATAAATATAATTAATTAAGTTATTTCCCTGAACTTCCAAATCCTTTTTCTCCTCTTTTGCTTTCTCCTAGTTCTTGTACTTCTACAAGATTATCTTTATAGATTATTGTTGGAATCAGTTGTGCAATCTTGTCTCCTTTATTTACTTTGAATTCTTCTTTAGAACTATTAAACACACAAACTACAAGTTCTCCGGTGTATCCTCTATCAATTACTCCGCCAAAGATATCAATCCCTGATTTTGCTGAAATACCGTATCTTGGAGCAACTCTAACATAAATTTCGTTATTTTCTTCTTGAAGATCTGGAAGCTCAATTGCAATTCTTGTGTGCACAGTTTCTCTTGATAGTGCAGGAATTATTTTATCTTCATCTGCATAAAGATCATAACCTGCATCTTCTTCATGTGCTTTTGTTGGAACTTTTGCTGTTTCTGTAAGTCTTTTTATTTTTATCATATTTTCTCAAATTTTAATATTATATCATTGCGTGCGAGCCGAGCAAAACCGGCTCAGAACCATCCAAGTAGCATTCCAATACCTATTAATAACATTATTATTCCTGCAATTAAGTGCATATACTTTACATTTCTATGTTTCCATTCTGCTACTGCTTCAACTTTTCTTACTCCAAAGTAAACTATAAAAGTTATTGCAAGCATTGGAAGTATAAAGATGATATTGTAAAGTAATAATTGTGGAAGAGCAGCTAAAATTGTTTCTGTTGCTAAAAGGTTCCCTAAGATAACATATGGTCCAATAGTGCATGGCATTAAAAACAATGTAACAAATGCTCCGACAAGGAATGCTCCACCAGGAGAAGTAATACTTGATATAATCTTTTGAACTTTCGGTCTAAAGGACATAGGCATTTCTGTTAAGAATCCCCCTGGTTTATAATCAAAGAAGTCTTTTAATTGCAACAAACCTATAAGTATTGCAATACAAGCAATTACTGTATACACAATTGATCTTATTGCATCAATTGCTGGTATTAGTTTAAATACATTTATTAATAGTACACCATATATGAAATATAAAATAAAAATTGCAGCAGTAAAAGCAAGACCTGCTTGTAATGTTTTTTTCTTGTTTTTTGGGTGTGCAGTCATTATTGTAATCAAAAGCATAATTAACACCGCAAATTCACAAGGATTAACTGCATCAACTAATGCTAAAGAAACTACAGTAAATAACGGAATTGTTTTCTTTTCTGCACAGTCGGGAGCAGTTACTTCTGTTGTTATTGGACAAGCTACATAATCAAGTGTGCTTTCTCCATTGTAATATATCTTCCAACCAGGAATGTGTATTGTGTTATCAAAAATAATTTCTGCTTGTGATAATTGTATCTTTTTATCGTCTATTGTGTGATAATCATATTGTTTTATTATTTCTTCAATTTCTTCTGTTGTTTCTGCATTTAATATTCTATGTAAAATCTTATCATCAATTGGTGTTTCTCCATCTTGATATCTTACGATTACTTTTCCATTATACCAGATACTTGGTTTTCCTGCTAATTTACTAAACTCTATATTTTCAAAAGCAGTTGTTCCATTAGGATAAATTGATTCCGGAAAAGGAACATTATTTACTTTTCCTTGAGCTAATGATCTTTCTACTTTAGGAATTATATCTCTTGAAACATAAAATTCATATTCATTAAGAACAATTAAAGGATATCCTAAACCAGAAGAATATTTTTTATTATATTCCACTATTAATTGTGCGTTTTCTTTAATTGCTTTTATTTCATATTCAATTATTGCTAAATTTTTGTTTTCAAAAGGCATTTTCTTTAATAAAATAGGATCAACTCTTGCACAATGAGTACAACCAATTCCTGTGAAATAGACTATACCAAATATTTCTGTTTTTTCTATTGCTTTTGGAGTATCTTTTGTAATTAATTTATCAAATATAGAATTATTTGTGTCAATTGTACAAACATTTGTATTTTCGTCTTCACAATTTGTGTCTTCTGCTAACACTACTCCAATAGACATTAATAAAATTAAAATCACTAATATTTTCTTAAACATATTTATTTCCTCTACTTATAATATTTATATCCAATTATCTTATAAACTAATTTTGCAAGTGTAAAACTTTCTGAAAAACTGGCTTTATTCTTTGGTTCTGGAGAAAATTCCACCATGTCCACACCAATTACTTCTTTTTCATGGAAAACCATCTTTAAAAGATTGTTTAATTGTGTCCAGTTAAGTCCTCCTGGTTCTGGGGTGTCTGTGTATCTGATGATTGATGGATCAAAGACATCAACGTCTATAGAAATGTAGATTTTCTTTGGTAATTGTCTTAACTTTTCTTCCAATTCAAAGCAAGAAGAAAGATCCCAGTTATGTTGTTTTTTTGAAGATAACAAGTCTTTTGCAAATATTACTCCTGTGTTTCTGCCTTTTGTTGATTGTAAAAAATCAATGTCTGTGTTGTCCATTGATCTTGTTCCGACTAGAAGAGTTTTATGCTTCCTTGATATCTCTCTTGAAACACAAGCATGCCACCAAGTGTCTTTTCCCCAAGGTTCTCGAAGATCAGAATGTGCATCAAACACCAAAACTCCAAAGTCTTTTTCTTTTTTTTCAAGCGCCTCAATGATTGGAATGGTTGTGGAGTGGTCAGAGCCAAGAATTATTGGATATTTCTGTTCATCATAGATTTTTAAGAATTTGTCCAAGATTTTGTGCTTTATTTTAGCAAAGTCTGTATCTTTAATTGTCAATGGTTCTTCAGTAAAGATACCTTTCTCGTGTGGCTCACAGAAAAGATCTTCCTCGCAGTATTCAAGTTCGTGGCTTGCTTCTATGATTGCCTTTGGCCCAAAATAGCTTTCGTTTTTTCTGGTGGTCTTTGTCTTGAAGCACACAGGAAAGATAACTACTTTTGATTTTTTCTTGTCCCTATATTCTTTTTGGGGATTCATAAAGTTCATAATTCATCTAGTCCTCAAAAATTATTTCTGGTTTTTCCAGATTAAATAGGTCTGTGTAATAGATGTATGCACCTGCATTTAGAAATACAAGTTTATCTCCTACTTTTGGCTCTTTAAGATATACTCTGTATCTAAAGATGTCTTCTGATGCTGGAGTTAAGCCTTTGATAACATATGATTTTGCATCTTTGTTGGTTTCTTCAAGCTCGTTTTCAACTAAAAGTTTAATGTTAGCAACAATAACATCCATTGCACAATTAAAAACTGAAGCATCAATAAAGATGTTGTCGTCAACTATGTTCTTGATAGTTGCAATCAATTTCCCAGAAGGCCCAGCAATTGCTCTTCCGGGTTCAATTATTAGTTTTATGTTTTTTCTGTTGATGTGTGTCTTTAAGTTTTTTATCTTCTTGTAGATGTCTTTAATAGTCTCTGCTTTAACATTCTTATAATCTATTGGTATTCCTCCCCCAATGTCAAGATAATTAATGCTTTGCCAAGTCTCCTTGGAAAGAGATTCTTCCAATTCTTCAACTAGGTTCCATTCTGAAATATTTTGTGTTTTTCTATGTGTGTGTATTCCTAGTTGTTTTATGTTTTTGTTGTTTTTTAGTTCCGGTATTAGTTCATTGATGTCTTTTGAGAAGAAACCATATACAAAGTATCTTCCTGTTTGTACAGTATATTCCTTTAGTCTCATTCTTAGAAGTAAAGTAATTTGTTTGTCTTCTGCTTTTATGTATTTTTCTAAGAAGTTTAGATCGTTTAGGTTATCAACTATGAATTTATCTATGTCTTTCTTGAAAAGAATATCTAGTTCTTCCTTTTCTGAGGAATGTAGCATAAACCATATTTTTTTTGTATCTTTGATATACTGTAGTTCATTAATATGATGTATTAAAAAAAAAGAATTTGTTTTTTCTTCTAAGACCGGAATTATATAAGGATTAGACTTAACGCTATAAGCTATGCTATCACTTAGCTCTTGAAGTTTAGAAAAATTTTCCGTAATTGCTTGTTTAGAAAAAACAAACTTTGCCTTAGAAAACATAAATATATTGTAGCTCAAAAGGTTTTAAAAGCAGTAGTTAGCACTTAAAAATCTAGGTTTTTAGTTGCTCTATAACTTTATCTAATAGCTTATCAAAATTCTTTATGGAATCCTATAATGTATTAAATATATTGCACCAACTTACTTTTATTGAATCTTTTGTATTACTTTGACTTATGATTATTTCTTACTTTTAAATTTGTGGAAATCGTGTTTTTTTCTTGCGGATTATTATTGTTGCTAGTACTATTGTAACCAATAATAATAACATGATTATCACAATATAAATTGAAGACGCGCCTTTTGTTTTTACTGGATTTTCTTCTGAATTTGTAATTGCTTTTTCTGGTTTACATTCGCCAGTATATGCAATATCTGCTTTTGCAACATCTGCATTGCATTTATTTGAATAAGTGACTCCATCTATACCACACACCGGAAAATATTCCATTGTACACATTATGTCTTGCTTACTTGTATCTATTTTAAAAATATCTGTAGATTCTAAAACAGCAGGGGGGGAAAATTGTAAAACATTTAGATTTGTGCGTGGTTTAATATTTGAATAAATCATATAAACTAATTTGGTATCTTGACCTGCTTTAATTAAAGGAACAGTAAACCCAACTACTGGATCGTCCTTTAATATAGTAAATTTTGTTTCAGATTGTATTTGTGATGCAGAAATTGCAATTTCTTTTGGTATTTCAACAACTAAGATTACATTTTCTTGATCTAATCCTTTTTTGTTTTTTATAATTATTGTAATTGTTGTTTTATAACTTTTTTTGCCACCAGAAATTATTTGTTCAATCTTTGAATCTATATTAAATTCAAAATTCTCTGAATTTGAAATCATTTTTGAAATCTCTTCTGAATTAAATAATTTATTCCCTTGTTCATCAATTATTTCATTTAAAATTTTACTTAATGCCTCTTGAGAATATGTAATTGGTTGAGTGGATTCTGAAATTATAGTTCTCCCATCAACTACTGGTGCTGATGACCCACCACCGCCACCGCCACCACCAGAGGCGCTTGTCTTAAATGCCTTTGAAGCATTTGAATCATTGTTATTTAAATCCCTACAAGCAACATAAAATGTATAATCGGTGTTTGCTATTAATCCACTTAAATTAAGTACACCTGTACCAATTCCTGCATTTGTTGTAATTAATAAATTTACATTCGCTGGCATTGAGTCATAATTTAAATCTTCAATACTTCTTCTACAAGTTACTAATTCATTTGTTGTTACTGTTAATCTTGCAGTTGTTGTTGTTTTTGTTAGAGAGCTTAAAGAAATAATTGGACTTGTAATGTCTGGCAAAGTGGTAAAATCAAACCGCTTATACTCTACCGAATCATTACCTGCAATATCTCTACATCTTACAAATAAATTGTAATCTGTTTCTCCATTTAAGTCATAAACAACAATTGAACCATATAGATCAATTATTTTTTCATGAATCATGTCGGGGTAATTTTTATTTTCGTCAATACTATATCTACAATTTACTTTTTCATTAGAATTTATATCCACTGAAGCATTTATATCTCCAATTACTGTTGCAGAAGGCATGTTTATGTTCAAATCAAAATTAGGAGCAATAGTGTCAATTACAATTGCCTTATTTTCTCCTAATGATCCGGGATATCCGGGATTAACTAATGTAAGATTTGCATCCATTGAATTATTGTTTTTTATAGTTCCGCCATTTAATACCAATGCAGTTGTATCAATATAATCTAAATCAGAAGAAACATCTCCATCCTGAACAGTATACAAAAATCCTAAAGTTGTTGTACCGGTTCCAGAAACATAACTTGCCTCTCTGTCTGTTTCTCCTGTTTCTAAATATAGTGTTGGTGCTCCCGTAACTTTAACAATTTCACTAAACTGAACAGTAATAGTAATA
>CAYXAY010000016.1:0-16095 GCA_964463155.1 uncultured archaeon
AATTGATTCTGTTAGATTGATTCTTGCAACAATTGGTGAATATAAAGACATTTGCCATTTAAATCTTGAACCAATATTATATTCCGGGAAAATTATCATTAACGAAGCAAAAAACAAAGGAGTAAAACAAATATTTATCACTCACCAATTTTATTCTTTGGATATTTTCCTTAAATATAAAAGTAGTCTAGAAAACACCTCGTATGTAATATTAACAAGCTATGATACAGAATATGATAAGGAGAACCTTGATTATTATACCTACCCATCAAAACCATTGTCAGAATTTAAGAAAATTTACTATTTCAAAAACAAGATGTGGCTTTCTAGACATTTGTTTGTTTTTAATCATTTTTACGATTTGGGCAATAATAAATATGAATACTATAAATCAAACACTGATTCTTTAAGTGTAATCTTGCAACAAAAAAATGGAAGCAACTGTATGACTCTTATAAATAACAACAAAGAACTAATCTATAATTTTTATTTCCTTGACAATTCAGTAGATACACAGCCAAAACTTGAAAAAACAATAGACATTAAACTACAAAAAATAAAAAGAGAAGATATTCCTTCACTTAACCTTGCAACAACTGCACTACAAAAGGGCGGAAGCTATCCTATTCTTTTTCAGATGTGCTATGATCTATGTACCGACGCAATATACTACAACAAATCCAAAGATAAAAACCTTTTCTTTAAGGTCTTTGAAGAGGTTTTAGAAGACAGAAGTTTTTATTCAAAAAACAGGAATATCCAAACAATCTTTGCATTGTATGAAAAACTAAAAATAAAAATAGAAACAGAACATCTTAAGAAAACGAAAGACGTGAAAAAATAGAAACTGATAACTTATGAAAATAAATAAAGACTATAAACTAAATGGATTTTCTATATTGCAGACATCAAAAACCGAATATACTAGATTTCTTAAAAAAATTAATAATCCCAATTACTTGATTTTAAAAAAAACAAATAACCTATCTGTTTTTTTTGAAATGACGAATCCGGATTTTATGGAATGGGTAATATATATTTTTAAGATTTCTGCTAACGGAATTCAATTGAAAGCCAGTGCAATTACTTTTTTAAAAAAACCAACTAAACAAGATATTAAGGATAAAAAATTCTTAGATCAGATACTTGTTAAATCGGAAGATCGCAACTATCTTTTAACGCCTTCAGCAAATTTGCCGTATGGAGTTTTTAATTTTAGATAATTTCAAGATTATTGTTAATAATTAATAATGCCTTGCTTTTTTTTTTCGCCTGCTCTAATAGTTCTTTTAGTTTTTGCTTGTCGGTTATTTGCTTTAAAGCATAATCTGGAATAATATGCCCAAAACAGAAAAGATTTGAATCATCAAAAGTCAAGCGATTGAATTTTGTACAATAATGTGAACCCCCGACCCCAATAGCTTCTCTCCACTTGTTTCTTTCTTTCGTTTCTTTTTTGTTATAGTCCTTTAAAATATTAATTGTGTTGTCCAAAACAAAATTTGAGACAATTTGGTTTTTCCAAGAATTCTTGCAAGAGCCAATTTCTATAAATATTGTTGGTTTTTCTAGGTATGGACCATGATGAGTAGCTTCTTGCTTTATTTCAAATTCTAAAGTTTTTGGCTCGTTTTTATAAAACTTCAAAAGCAAGCACCTAATGAGAATAGGGTCAGTCTTAACTAAGGTTTCGTTATTTCCGCCAAGTTCAGCTTTCCCCCAATTTCCAATAGCATGAACTGAAATTGTTCGTGGTTTGATGTTTCCAAGAGTTGAGTGTTTAGACATAAACACAACTAGGTCTATATCTGAATAATTAGAAATTACAAAAGACAAATAATCTTTTTCAAGAAAAATATGCATCTTGTCTATTTCTAGAATAAATATTTTGTTTTTTCCAGTAATATCCAATACCCCGTTATTAATCTTATAATTATTCTTAAGAGAATTATAGAAATTAAGACTTGCAATGTCAAGTTTACAGAAAACTAAAAGTATATTCATTTAAATATATAACTAAGTAACCATTTATAAATATTTTTAAGCAATAAATATATGATAAATCATGACAAAAAACGAATTTTTAGACGTCGTGATTTCTGGTCCAGACATGTCCGGAACAAGCACACAAATTACAGATTTAATTAATTATTTTGTTTCAAAAAAAAGAAGAGTAAGAGATATACGTGGAACAGAAATGGATTTATTATTCCATGCTGAAATTTTTAGAGAATATAACAAGCATTTTATTTCATTAAAGGCCTTTTTAGACTCAGATGAATTCAAGATTTATGAAAAGTGCAAACTATTGATGGAAATCTATTCTCTTCTTTCAGGTTATAAGAAGGAAAGCGATTTGTGGGTTGGTTCATTTAGAAAAAACCAAATAACAACCTATATCAACCCAAACTCTGCAGATGTATGGGTTATGGAAGAGCCAACCAAGAGGGGGGCAGGACAAGTTAACAGAGTAATTGAACAGAACAGAAGCGCTTATGATTTAGATGAAACAATTGATGGAAATTCAGCAGCTTTTTGTCATCAAGTTTACAGGATTGATGAATTTTATAGAGTAAGAAAAATACTAAGAGACAATAACAAGATAATTATAAGAAGTAGAAGCGAAGAATCTGCATGTTATCAGATATATGATGAAAAACATAATGTTCACGGAATAAAACTAGATTACTATTATAATCTTCCAGGACACAAGATTGCCTTTAAATATCCGCCAACACACATCTTTATTGTTTGTGGGCCAGAAAATTGGGATAAAGAGGACTATTTAAGATTAAAGACAGCAAGAAGTAATGGAAGAACACTTGATGATCATGAGATAAACACAGATTATCAGTTATTGGTTAACAAAAGATACGCCAGTTCTTGGCTTGATAAACTATACATAAACGGTCGTAAACTACATAACTGTCAAAACCTTCCAGAAATCTACAGATTCAGCATCTTTGACTCAAAAGAAGACATAAAGAGAAAGATGTTTGAAAGATTAGACACTTTAATTTAAATAATCTTTGGAAATTAAATTATTCATGGTGGGAAGGATTTTAGAACTAATTTTAAAAGAAAAGAAAAGACAGCAAGAAACTGTAGAACTTATTGCTTCTGAAAACATTTGTTCTAAAGAGGTTAGAGACGCTTGTGGTTCTGTTCTTACAAACAAGTATGCTGAGGGCTATCCTGGGAAGAGATATTATTCTGGTTGCGAAGTTGTTGACGAGATTGAAGATTTAGCAAGAGAGAAAGCAAAAGAGCTTTTTAAATGCAAATATGCAAATGTTCAACCACATTCTGGTTCTTCTGCAAATTTAATTGCTTATTTTTCTTTATTGGAACCAAAAGACAAAATCCTTGGAATGTCTCTTGACAGTGGTGGCCATCTAACGCATGGCTTTAAATTAAATTTCTCAGGAAAACTCTTTGAAAGCTTTAGTTATGGAACTTCTGACAGCGGTTATCTTGATTATAATGATATTTTGAAATTAGCTAGAGAAATAAATCCAAAAATGATTATTTGTGGGGCTTCTGCTTATCCAAGAAAGATTGACTTTAAAAGATTTAGAGAAATTGCAGATGATGTTGGAGCCTATCTAATGGCAGATATTGCTCATATTGCTGGGCTTGTGGCAACAGACCTACATCAATCACCATTGCCTTATGCAGACATAGTTACAACAACTACACATAAGACATTAAGAGGTCCAAGAGGTGGGCTAATCTTAACAGATAAAGAAGATATTGCCGAAAAAATAAATAAAATTAATTTTCCTGGATTTCAAGGAGGGCCACTTGAACATATTGTTGCAGCGAAGGCAATATGCTTTGAGGAAGCATTAAAACCAGAGTTTCGTTTCTATCAAGAACAAGTTTTAAAAAACTCCAAAACATTAGCAGAAGAACTAATGGATTACGGATTTAAGCTTGTAACTGATGGAACAGATAATCACTTGATACTTGTAGATTTAAGAAACAAAAATATCACCGGAAAGAAAGCACAAGAGGTTCTAGAAGAAATAAATATTTCAGTAAACAAAAATGGAATACCAAAAGATCCAAAACCGCCAATGACAACATCGGGGATAAGGATAGGAACTCCTGCGATAACTACAAGAGGTTTTGGGGACGCACAAATAAAAGTGATTGCAGACTATATCAACCAAGCAATTTCTTACTCTGATAATCAAGAACTAAAGCAAAGCATAAAACTAAAAATCATAGAAATGCTAAAAGACTATCCAATAGATAAAATATAAGGTAAAAAAACAATGCCTGCGAAAATAATATACTTTCAAGAAGCTGAGAGAAGAATAGAAAGAGATGGAGGAATAAAAAAACCAGATAAAACTTATAAAAATATATTTAAGAACAAGAGAATGCAATTGTTGTTACTGCTAATCAGATAATATACAGTTTAAAAGAGATGTGTGTTTCTGTAAGTCAAGAGGGATATTTATTCAAACTAAAAAAAATGGAATATTTAACAAAAGCATTTTATGCAATTATGATAAAGATTGAAAAGTCTAGTATTGGAGATTCCAACAAAATATTATTAAGAAGAAGAGTCCAAGAAAAAGTTGAAAAGATTGAAATAATAAAACAGGCAGATGAAGATTTAACAAATGAAATTTTCACAGGAAAGAAATAGGTGAAAGACATGGAAGAATTTAAACGAAAAATAAAACTACTTGATCATATTGTCTATGAAGTTGTGCAAAAAGAAAATATCCCTTGTTCAATTTCTACAGAGAACTTTGCTGAAGCTCATGCAAGGACCGTTGCTCGTCTTAGCCAAAGTGCAAAATCTTTTGAGGAGATTGTTTGCGAAACATTAAGTGAAGAAGGCTTTGACAAAGAAAAGATAGGGAATTTCCATAAGAGTATAACACTGGGAGTTGCTCATCATTCAATTGAACAGCACGGTAATGTAACGCTTTGTTTTGAAAATACAAGCATGATTGCAACAAACAAATATTGTGAAAACAAAAGGCTGGCAGCATATCTAGAAAAATCAACAAGATATCAAGACTTTTCAAAACCTTGTTTTATTGTCCCTAAAGAGCTTGACGATAAACCAGAGCTAAAAAAAGAATATATTGAAACAATGAATTACTTGTTTGAAGTTTATGCCAATATTCTCCCAAAAATTATTGAAGAAATAAAAAAAGAATTTGCAAAAAAAGGCATGGTCGTTGACGAGAAATCAATAAAAAAGAAAGCATTTGATTCTGCAAGATATGCCCTGCCATCAAGTGCTTATACCAACTTTGCAATGACAACTAATTCGCAAGTGTTTAGATCTTTGGTTGTTGATCTTTTAACAAACAATATTATTGAGTTTAACGAGATTGGAGAAGAAATGCAAAGAGAGCTTGAAAAGGTTTATCCTACACTTCTTGAAAAAACTGCTTGTATATTTAGTAAGAAGAGAGAAAATATCAAATTTACTTCAAACACAATTACTCCATTGACCTACAATAGTCAAAAAAAGATACAAATAAATGATTCTATTTTTGAAAACATTGAAAGCCAAGTAAAAATTATTGGACACACAGACAATGCAGAAAAACTAATTGCTTACAATTATCTTTTGGATAATGGTTTTTCTGTAGAATATAAAGATAAAGAAGTTTATCTTAATTCCAAAAAATTAGCAAACGAAGAAATAAGCAAATATATTAAACAAGCATTTAATTATGATTGCACAGATTATCGATCACACAGAGCATTAGAACTTGCAAATTATAATTTTGAAGGAATTATTGACTTTGGTGCATGGAGGGACCTTCACAGAAACAGAATGTTAACTTGGATTAGCAGTTTTATATCCCCCGAATATGGTTTTGCTATTCCAATATTCTTGCCAAAAGATGCAGAAGAGGAATATCTTTCTGGTCTTAAAAAGGCATATGCATTCTGGGTAAAACTTCTAGAAAATGGATTTAATAAAGAATTTTGTCAGTATGTGTGTCCACTTGGCACAAATGCAAAAATTCTTTATACAATAAATGCAAGAGAAATGGATCACGTCTCAAAGACAAGAACAACAGCGCATGCACATTTCTCATATCGTGTCTTTGTGCATTACTGTGTTGAAGAAATAAAGAAAATCAATCCAGATATTGGAAAAAATCTAAAAGATTATTATGATGACCCAATATCTTCAATACATTAAAACGGTGAAAAAATGATAATTCCTGAGAAAAAAGAACTTATATGTATAGACCCAAACTCTCAAAACCAGGAAAAATGCAAAGAACTTTCTGAGTTAACAATAGACAACAATGGAACCATAGAATACTTAGAAAAGAAAGTAGATAATTTACTATAGAAGTTACAAGTAGAGAATATATAAAAAACATATTTGGATGAATACCTTATAAAAATAGTAGGCGTTGTTTCAAAAAGAGAAAGTTGTCTTTTTGTTTGTTTTGTGGCAGTAATTGTTAAAGATAGCATTATTCAATCAACAGGTTATGTTGGAACACCAAGAGAAGCAAAAGACTGTTTTGAAAAAGACAATTGCCTTAGAAGAAAATTAAACACCCTTTCAAGCATACAATATGAACTTTGCATAAGCGTTCATGCAGAGCAAAATGCAATAATCAATGCTGCAAGAGATAGCACATCAACACTTGGGGGAATCCATTATATTTAGACAAGAAAACCTATCAAGACATAGTTAAACCGATTGATTATTTTCCTTGCTTTATCTGTAAAAAACGGATAATCAACTCAGGGATATCAAAAGTTGTTTGTACAACTGCAGACAGAAGTTATAAATCACACAATGTTTTAGATTTGGTAGATTATTGTAAAAAGAACTACATCATAGATTATAAAGAAAAATATGGGACAAATTATAAAATAAAATAATAATGGCAGAAATAATGGAATTTAATAAGAATATATTATAAATTAAATAGATTAGAATATGAACACTTAAAGAAATATGGTCTTAAAAAAATGAATAGAAGAGAATTAGACAAAGTATTTAAAAAGTAACCTTAAGAATAGATTTATATTTTTTTTTATTTACTGTATTATTATATTTTATAGTTAAAAATGGTGGTAAACATATGATAGGAATAACAACAAGAACATATCCTTATAGATTGGACTCTATGGGTAAAGAACCATTGGAGCTTTTTATCAAACTTACAAACAGCCCAATCAAAAGAATGCTAAGCATTGATCTTCTTCTTGACGAGGACTTAAGCTTTAATGCAATCAAGCCAATTAATACTGATTACAAAAGAATTGGAGAATTTGGGGCAGGACAAGTTAAGGAGATCAGATACCACATCTATCCTTCAGTAGGCGCATATCCTGGACTTAAAAGAATCAAGATACGGGTTGGAGAACACAATAACGACTATAATGTTCTAGATAATAAAACAGAAAGCACAATAGCAATCACTTTAATTTAATTCTGGAAAACAACTAAAAGATGTCCTTTTGGAACTTAAAAATAAAGGCGACTCTAATAGAGCAAAATAATAGAAAAGATATCTTTTAAGCCTACGCAAGTTCTATGGAATTATAGGTAAAGAGCAATACGACGCAGTAAAGAAATACTATCTTCTAAATAAAAATATTTCCATGGAACAATTAATGCCGATATTTCAAGAACTTTGGCAAAGTAAATGGCATACAAAAAAATCCTTTGCTGTTTATCTTGCAACTTATTATACAGAATTAGTTGAAGAAAAAGAACTGATTTTCTTCAAGAAATGGTTAGACCAATGCACAGGTTGGGATCACACTGACGGCATTTCTGGTTTTGTGATTGCAAAAATGGTTGGTAGAAAGCCAAAACTTAAAAGAATCATTAATTCATGGACAAAATAAAAACACATGTGGACAAAAATAGCGAGCCTTAGCAGTTATATAAAATCAGTAAGAAAAGACAAAAGGGATTTAGAGGATGCCTTTAATAACAGAAAACCATTAATGCACGAAAAAGAATTCTCCATAAGAAAGGTAATTGGCTGGATTCTAAGGGAAGCTTCAAAAAAACCCGAAAAATAAGTTATAGGTTTTATTTAAGAAAATAAAACAAAGCATTTAAATCTTTCAAAAAGAGACGCAATAAGAAACATTTTAAGTAAAAAAGAAATATCTAAATATTTAATTTAAAAAATCCCTTAACTCTGTTTGCTTTGTTGTATAATCATAAATCCTAAATTCTTCATCCATAATATAATCTAGTGTTTCTTTTTTTGCCTTTTGATATTCCGCATACAGGTTTTCAAGATGTTCTTTTCTTAATTGTATATTTGGGTTTAATATGGAATTAAAGTCATAACCCATTTTCTTGTATTTAGATAATCTTGCAAGCTTAAACGACAAGTTAAGCAAGGACAAACGATTTCTATAGTTGTCTTTTCTGTATCTTCCATTGATTATTTTTTTAATTATAACCCGATTTGCAAAATCAAAGAAAACTTGTTTTCTAGTAGATACTGCTATTTTTTTTTTATAGATTTCATAATATTTTGGATATTGTTTTTGTAAAGTGTTCTTAATTAGTTTGTGTGGGAATCTAGGGCTTGGAACATTTTGACTTGGGAATTTAATATCCAGATAATATTCACAAACGGTGTGGCTTAGACCAGAGTATATGTTTTTCTTCCGAAGATAATCATGTATTCTTTTATCCAAGAAAAAATGAGAAATAAAGCCAATTGCAAATAACCTTTCTTGTCTGTTTTTTGCATCCTTTAACATATGTCTCCCAAAATTGTCTCCACAGATGCTTTCTTCCATTTCATGTATAAACTTGCTAAAATTTGGTTTTATTGTTATTGTTTTAAGTTCTGTGATATAGTAAATGTCTGGATAGATTGCGCCCTGTATTAAATATTTGCAGTCATTTTTAGAGAAAAGTTTAGGATTCTCCATTGCTAGTTCTTTTACTAGTGCAATGTGTGTGAGTGTTTGTGCCATATTAAAAAATAAGAAAGCCCAAATGTATTTTAAAGCTTATTTTTTTACAAGTTTTGCTTTTTTAATCAAAAGATTGCCAGTAAAGTCGTTTTGCATAATCTTTTTGCAATCTGTGATTTCTATTCTGTGCTTGAAAGTTGGTGCATCAAGAACCAAAGTCTCATATTCTCCGCCTTCTCCAGCAATATTTATCTTGTATTTTTGGTTTAGCTTCTTTAGCTCTTCTAGGTTTTTTCTATCAATTGCTTTTCCGAGCCATTTCTCAGACAAGCCAAAGGCTGCAATCTTACAAATAATAAACTTAAATTTATTATCTAGAAGGATTTTAATCTCGTTTTCTTCTTTCATGTGCCACAACTGAGCAATCAATTTCAGGCCAAGGTCATTACAAACCTTTTCAATTCTTTGCTTTTGATAATTGCTATAGAGCGCGCCAGTAACAATCTCTGTCAAATTGAACTTTTCCTTTGCAAAAGCTATTGCGTTCTTTAAATCTACAAGCTCTTTTTCCTTTTCTCCTTTTGTTTTCGCTACAAGAAGAGGGATGTCAAGAGCAATTGCTTGAAGTTTTAAGAAATTTAATTCGGGTGTTTGAAACATATAAGAGTCAATGTTTTCTGGAATCATTGAGATTAGACAAGAAATCTCTCTTCCGCTTTTCTTTGCAAGGAACAAAGAAAGGTTAGAGTCTTTGCCACCAGAATAAAGAGCGCCAATCTTTTCTTTTCTAAGAGATGAAAGAAAATCGCTTTTTGTTTTAAATTTCTTTTCTTTAGAAAGCTTTTCAATAACTCTGTCGCTATTGCTGCCATATTGGCAAGCAAGCTTTTTTCTATCCGCCAGTTCTTTTGAAAGCCCAAGGGATTTAGCAATTTCCCTAACAACGATTTTGTTTTGCTTTGAAGAAATCAAAAGCTTTGCTGGAAGTGTCAAAGAGTAATCGATGACTTTTTTATCAAGATAAGGGCATTTAATGAGCAGTCCAAAGCTATTTGCTATTGCCTCATCCCTGTCAAGATTATCCTTTTGAAGATTATTAAGACATTTCTTTGTTTCTGCTTTTTGGTTTTTCGCTGTAAACCGACTATAGCCTGCAAACAATTCATCAGAGCCCAACCCTGAAAAGATAACATCTATCTTTTTTGCTTTTGCATTTTTGCAAGATAAATAACCAGGAATTGCAACCCCAACAGAAACAGGATTTATGGAATTTATAATTTCAATAACTTCAGGAAAAAGTTTAGAAACTTCTTTTCGGTCTGCCGAAATTACTTCAAGCTTTAAATCAAGTTCCATTGCTGCCTTTTTTGCAAAAGCCAAGTCTTTTGCCTTTGTGGAATCTTTGACATAAGCAAAGAAACAAGAAAATTTCACCTTTTGCCTTTTCAAGAGAATAGCAAGAAGACAAGAATCAACACCTCCACTGAAAAGCAGAGCATAATTTTTGCTTTTATCTTTTGTAAGGTTTTTGATTGAATTTTCAAGAAGCTTTAGAAGTTTTTTTTGTTCTTTTAATAAAGCCATATACAGATTAAAAAAGAAAAGGAATATAAACACTTTTGTTGTTTAGTTTTATTTAGTAAGATAATAAAAAAGAGGTTAGGATAATTATGAAATTTTTATTAACAAAAGGACCAAAACCACCAGTGACAACAAAACCTAAATCCGAACCTAAACCAAAAATAAAGTTAAAAAAAAAGGTGCCACTTAAGACAAAACTAAGAATTGCGGCTACTGCTGGAGTTATTGCAACCGGATTAATAACCGGGGCAATTGCTAAAAAGAATGTAAATGGTTTCTATAAAAACGAGTTAACCAAAACAGCAAACCACTTGTCTATTCCGGCATATCCGCAAGGTAAAGAACAGATAATTAAATCAAATATATTTAAATTAAACGAAAGATCAAAACCAGGAGAAATCTATTTTTGGGACAGTAAAGATAAAAAGGTTAGTAGAATAATAATTGACCCAATAAAAATGAGAAATATATTTAGAATACTTGAATATAACGAACAAGTAAAAGAAATTGAAAAAATATTGCAGGACGCTGGCGGGCAGGTCTGGGATAAATATTTCTTAAGTAAACCAATTTGGGAAATATATAAAGATTTAACGCCTAGTCAAGCACAAAAACTAGAAAAAATAGTTAAACAATTGCCAACTCCAGAATTACAATACATACAAAGGGAATCAAATATGTTTGGCACTATTGTAGGTGCCAATGCAGGAGCAATTGCAGGAATATTTTTAGCAGTATTGCTTGCAAAAATAAAAATTAGAAACAAAAGAAGAGGATAAGTTTATTTAAACAAATAAACTATATCGTTCCTTCTTACTCTTTTTTTGCCTTTATTGTAACAAGCTCTTCTTTTTTTGCAATCTTGCCTTTAGAATACTCCTGGCTTTTTAGTTATATAATATTTTATAACTGATATTTTTTAATATCCTTTTTAGACAAGCAAATACGGATTTTATAAAGACAAGGATTATTTTTTGTTTTTTTCTGACAATTAAATGTGTTTGTGTATTTTTCTAACCGCAAATTAGAAAAGTTGTACTAAAATGTTAACAAAAGATGTGCCATTTTGATTCCATAATTGTGCAAATTGTTCAAATTTAATGATATATTTAAATATGTTTCGCAACCAAATATTATTGATATGTATGTTAGAAATCTATAAAATCCAAAACCAGCACTGGGAAAACCAACTATATGATATTCCAATTAAAAGAACAATTCTTGAAACTTTAAAAAAAGAACTAATTAATCATAGATTAATACTTTCTATTGAAGGGCCCAGAAGAGTTGGTAAATCTGTATTACTCAAACAATTAATAAACTATTTAATACAAAACAATATAAAACCAAAAAATATATTTTATTTTTCTTTTGATAAATTAGATAAAAAGATATTAGATACAATAAAAGATTATGAAGAATTATCTGGAATATCACTAAGAGACGAAAAAACATATTTGTTTTTTGATGAAATACAAAAGATTAAAGATTGGCAATCAGACATTAAAATAATTTATGATAATTATCCAAATACAAAGATAATTGTAAGTGGATCAACATTAAGAACAAGCAAAAAAGAAAGCTTAGCCGGAAGAATAATTGATTTTTTTATTAAACCGCTATCTTTTGAAGAATATTTAATATTTTCTGGCAAAGAAAAGTTATTAGATTCAGACATAGATTCTGTTTTTGAAAAAGAGTATAATGCCTATCTATTTAGGCAATATCCTGATATTGTTTTAAACAGAGACATTGATTCAAAGCAATACATTTCATTAATTTTACAAAAAATAATATTTGAAGACTCTGAAAAATATATAGCAAATGTAGACAAAGACATTTTATATAAAATATGTATGATTATTTTTAGAGACCCCGGGCAAATTATAAATTATTCTGATTTATCAAAAGACTTAGGGGTAAAAAGAAGCATAATCTCTAAATATATTGGTTTTCTTATTAATTCAGGAATTATTAAAAAAGTATATAATTATTCAAACAACACAAGAAAGTTAGAGATCAAATCAAAAAAGTTTTATCCATATTGTACGACTTTAACTAGAGCTATAACAGATAATCCAGATATGTCAAAGATTATAGAAACAGATGTTTGTTTTCAATTAGATGTTAAATATTTTTTTAATAACAAAAGTAAAGAAGAACTTGATTTTTTACTTATTGACCCCTTAACTTCTAAGAAGATAGGTGTAGAAGTAAAATATAGAAATTTAATTACAAACAAAGATGTAAGTGCCTTTAGGTCCGTTATAGTAAAAAAGCTTAACTTAGACAAAATGATAATCATAGTAAAAGCAGAATCAAAGTTAGACTTTAACACAAAAGAGATCAGACCAATAAGATACTTTGTTCTCTTCAAGAACAAAGAACAATTTCTTTAATTAAAAACAAGCAATTCACGACAATTAAAAGATAACCTTCAAAGATGGGCTTGTAGAAATCCTTTATGCTCCTTAATTGTAACATAAATAATTTAGAACATATCAGTCTTCCAAAGAACATATATTCCAAGAGCCGAAAGAACGGAAATTATGCCCATAACAATAATAAAAGCATATTTGTGATAGTCAAAAGGCAAATCAACATTCATACCGTAAATGCTTGCAATAAGTGTTGGTATTGCAATAACAATAGTAACTGATGTCAAAAGCTTTAAGGTCTTGTTAAGGTTGTTAGATATTACAGAATTAAAAAGACCTGTAGCATCTGTTATTATGTTTTTATAGATTGCAGTAACAATAATTGCTTGCTTGTTCTCATCAATTACATCATCAATAACCTCTTTATCGTCTTCAGAATTAACAAAGTCTTTATTTCTTGCTATTTTTTCAAGAAGTATTTGATCGCTTTTCAAAGAAGTATTAAAATACACAAGTGATTTCTTCAAGTCAAGAAGATCAGAAATCTCTTTGTTTCTTTGAATGCTTTCAAATTTTTCTTCAATTGCTTTTATCTTTCTATCTATGTCTTTAAGATATCTGATATAAGTCTTTGAAGAAACTAAAAGAAGATTTAGAAGAATCAAAGACCTCTTGTGTTTGAATTTTTTTGTTTTAAGAACATTTAGGTTTTCGTTTTCTCTAAAGCTTATTGTAATCATATAGTCCTTGTTAATCATAATTCCTAATGGTATAGTGATATACTCAACAGCAGACAGATATTTGCTTTCAGGGTCTGTTGTCTTAAGCTTGTGTGGAGTTCTTGTGATAATAAAGTACTCTTGTCTATATTTCTTCATGCAAGGTATCTCTTCCATGTCCTTTAAGGAATTGATATCAGCCTTAAAGTCCTGATAATCTATTTCTTTAACCTTACACATCTTAGCAAGCAGTTTTATCTCATAGATATTTGGGTTAACTACATTTATCCATACCTCCTTTATAGGTTTCTTTAATTGTTGTAAGCCAGTTTCTGAGAATTTTAGAATTTCAATCATGGTGATTTTCTCCCCTTTATAAAAAAGCATGTTTTAAAAAGTAAGTTTTATAAATATATAATATATTATTAGATATAGGAATATGTTTATAAATGTTTAAGAACATAAATAATTTACGGAAATAATCTAAATTAACTAAAATAAGTTATAATTTTGTAAAAAATAAAGGAAAGATAAGAAATGAACAAAAAAAATTTAATTTCAATTTTTATAATACTAATTTGTGTGCTTTTTATAAGTACAAGCGTTTTTGCATCTGCTGGACAAAAAGGACAAAGACCAGAATATTGTACTATTCCGGAAATGACTGATTTAAAGATTATATCTGTTTCTGCAACTAAATATACTAGAGTCCAGAATGACAGTAATTGTGCAGTTGTAACAGTTATAACAAATGAATATAGTTACACTACTACTAATGAATTCGCTTTAGGCATTATAATTGTAGGAGGTGCAACAAATTCTAAAAGATCAGTCTATGGAAAAATTATGGAAAAAATATATGTAGATGGTCCGAATAATATAAAAGCGGCAGGTTGTTTTGATATAAATAATTACAGTAATTTTGAGAATGGTAAATTGTGTTCTCCATCAATCAAAGAGAAATTAACTCATAGCATTCATTTTGAACATGGAGATCCATTTTGTAATACATCGAAATTTGATACATATGTATTCAAACCATGGAAGATATATGCAGGGTTTCAGAATAATGCTTATATTTGTGGTAAGGGAAAAAATAAATCAGATAGTCGAAATTTGGGGACAGCTTCTGCTGTATTATGGAGTGTAAATAACAGTGTTTTTACAGACACTTATTTTTATAATTTAGATTATGCTTATGACGTTCCATTTCCAAATGCAGCACCGCCTGCAGCGACACAATCTACATCAATAGCAACAGCACCAACAGATTTAGAGTGTTCAAATAACTGTTCAGGATATGTAAAATCTACAACATATCCAACATTAACAATAGGTGGAGTAAGATATAATCCAGGATCTTTATGTTATAAATGTAATACTGATAAAACAATGGCTGAAAGATGTAATCCCAAAACTGGTGAAAAAAGCGGATTTATAGTGAATTTAAATAATTATCCAAATTTAAAAGCGGAAATTTGTCCAAATGTAGAACCAGATACTAAAGCAACAGTTATAAATATAGAAAATAACAGTAACATATCAGATATTAATTTTACAGAAGATAATAAAAATTGGTATCCCGTAACTAAAATTGATGATCCTGAAGCTTACATTTTAGGAAACAAAACACAAGATAAAAATTTAAGTATTAATTTAGATAGTTTTACGGATGGTAACATTTATGCGATAGTTTCTACAGCTAATAAAAACACAGAAATAGAAAAGGAATTACAACAAATTTATAAAACAGGTGTTTTTGCTAATTATGTTAGGCAAACAGACGCAAATCCATTTAATATTAAAAACGGTGAGGATTTTATTAAATTAAACTATTCTCTTAGTGGGCCAAAAAATATTAAAATAAATATTACACAAAACACAGTTGAAAATATAGTATTAATATTTATGCAACAATCTGGCGATAAAGTAAATTTGGCATATACTAATCTATATTTTTTAAATGATAAAAATCAATCACTTTTTTATTTTTGTATGATTAATAGAAATATTGTAAATTTCTATTGTAAGGGACACAATTGTAGTTTAAATGCCAGTTGTTTTAATTCAGGAAGATGGGATTTTAATTCACAAATCTTTGTCGTATTAGGCAGCAAAAATGCAGAACAAGACCGCAAGGACCCGGAATTAGCGCAATCAATAACTTTAGAAAAAGGAAATGATGGTTGTTATACTTCAAATCCACAAACCTTAGCAAAAATTAGACAAGAAGACGGAATTGGGATAACAAAACCACCATTTAATGAAAGAAGGACAATGGATAGTATTGTCTTACCAGCGTCAAAGGAGGGAACAGATGATGATCCAAGTTTAACTGTTGCTCAAATAAGGAATATTTTTAATAGTACAAGCTTAAATATCCCACAAAGAGTAAAAGATGCCGCGCCATCATTTTATAATTTGGGTTTATTATATGACATAGACCCGGCATATATTATTGCAATATTTAGAGCAGAAAAATCAATGTTTAATCAGAACGCCGGCACCGTATCCCA
>CAYXAY010000017.1:0-5723 GCA_964463155.1 uncultured archaeon
TGAAATTACTACTGCAACAAAAATTTCTGCAGGCGGAAAGCATAGTTGTGCAGTTAACGCAAAAGGAGAAGTATATTGTTGGGGAAATAACAGTCATGGACAATTAGGTGATGGAACAACAAACAATAAGTTACTTCCTGTCAAAGTAAATTTACCACAAGGAGCGACTGCAATTGCAGTATCAGTAGGATCTTTACATAGTTGTGCAGCATTATCAACTGGCAATGTTATGTGTTGGGGTAATAATGAAGCCGGGCAATTGGGAGATTATAGTAACATAAGTAGGCCAAATCCAGTTTATGTTTATAGAATAATAAATGCCACAAATGTTTCTGTAGGAAGATACTATAGTTGTGCATTGTTATCAGATGGCAATGTTATGTGTTGGGGTAACAATGATTATGGACAATTAGGTGATAACTCTATAATACAAAGAAATACCCCTGTGTTTGTTTATGAAATTACTACTGCAACAAAAATTTCTGCAGGCGGAAAGCATAGTTGTGCAGTTTTAAATAACGGAATCGCAAAATGTTGGGGTAACAATATTTCTGGACAATTAGGAGATGGAACCACAAACCAGCATCTAGTACCGGTTTCAGTAGTAGGTATAACAGATGTAATAAATATTTCTGCAGGAGAAAATCACACTTGTGCAGCTACGGATAATGTAGGGTATTGTTGGGGAGATAATGAGTTTGGTCAACTTGGGGATGGAACAGTAGGTGGTCAATATTCTTATCCTGTTCTAGTTTTAATTCCTGAGCAAAAGAAATAGTTTTATTCTTTTTTTTTATTTTTTCTATTCTTTAAACGCTTCTTTTCCTTAAAATAGCCCCAATCCTTGCTTTAAATCAAAAAAAGCTCAATTTTGGTTTTATTTTATAAATAAAGCGAAATCTTGCCACAACCCCACGATCTATTTATAAACTTTGTCATACATAATTATGTTATTCCAAATAAGTTATTTTATTTTGGAATTCGACCGTTTTAAATTTTTTAGAACAACTTTGGCAAAGAAATCCATCTATGGGTATCTTTCGCTTATTATGTTTACGGGATGAGAGAGTAGGTAATTTGTGCCATGTGTCAAGTTTAAACTGACATATAAACTATTAAAAAGAAAAGAATTTCACAAAAATTTGATTTTTTGTTAAGCTGATTAATGGATAACTTGGCTTGTAGACCGAATAAGAGCGTGGCAAGCTGCGATAAGCTTGGGGGAGATGCATGCAATCTTTGATCCCAAGATACTCGAATCATCCAAGGTCATACTTGGAGGGGAACCTAGGGAACTGAAGCATCTTAGTACCTAGAGGAAGAGAAAACAATAGTGATACCGTTAGTAAGATCGACCGAAAACGGTAGAGAACAAACCGAATCGCTTATGGTAACATAAGTGAGATGTGGGGTTGTGACTCATTTACTTCTTGAAAACAAAGTCGAAGCTGGCTGGAAAGCCATACCACAGAGGGTGATAGTCCCGTAGATATAAGTCTTTCGAGAAGATTTTTGAGTATCAAGAGTACTGCGCGTCGGATATCGCGTAGGAAGCTAGCAGGCACTTACTGCTAATTCTAAATATACTACAAGACCGATAGAGAATGAGTACCGTGAGGGAAAGTTGAAAAGTTCTCCTAACGGAGAGTGAATAAGCACTTGAAATTAATTAGCTACAGTTCGGGTGTGGCCTGAAAGTGTTGAAGGAAGAATGTGAGCGATTGCGGGTAACTTCAAAAGCGAGTTTTTCTGGAACAGGGTTACACTATCCGTCACGAAGCACGGGCGAGGGAGTATTTCTGTGTGGCAAGACTAAGTGAATAAATCATTGAGTCGAAGGGAAACCAATTTTCCGCAGATCTTTTGATTCAGGGAAGTGGTGTTAATTGCGCCATTAGTCATATGGAAATAACCCGAAACCAGATGATAAATTCCTGAGCAGGGTGAAGGCAGCCGACTGGTTGCTGGAGGCCCGAAGTGGTTCTAGTCTAACTGTTCATGTGACTTGGGAATAGTACTGAGAGAGTAATCTAATCTGGTGCTAGCGGGTTCCTATCGAAATATCCCTAAGGATAGCCTAGCTGGAGATAGACAATATGGTAGAGATACTGATTAGAAAGTATTGGGGAGAAATTCTCGGCTTTCTTGTCAAACTCCGAATGTACTGTCGTCGTTGAAGGCTGGAGTTGGGGGGGTCGGGTAAGCTGATTTTCCTAAAGGGGAAAAACCCAGACTATGATTAAGGTCCTTAAGTGTTGGCTAAGTGTTAACTGGAAGGGAGTGTTTATCCTAAGACAATTGGGAGGTTGGCTTAGAAGCAGCCACCCTTTAAAGAGTGCGTAATAGCTCACCAATCTAGGATAGATGCCCTGAAAATTAACGGGGCTAAGCTGACCACCGATATCATAGAGCACATGTTAATGTGATCTGATAGATAGGTGCTTTGGTAGAGTAGAAGATGGGGCGTAAGTTCCATTGGATCTGTCAAAGATATGGATCCTCGCGATAGTAACATCAAAGAAAAGTGAGAATCTTTTCCGCCGAAGGGGCAAGGGTTTCTTAGCACTAATCTTTAGCTAAGAGTAAGTCGATCCTAAGATCTTTCGTAAGACGACGAGATCGAAAGGGAAACAGGTTCATATTCCTGTACTGATAAAACACGTGTGGCAACGCAAGTATAGTTTTTGACGTTTTTGGCAAGGTAGAGTGTGCTTGTCTTGCACATCTAAGTACTATAAATCTGTGGAGAATCATAATGATGAGAAGCAGATTAAAGGTACGAATGGGAGAGATCTTTTATTGAGGCCAAGAATCCATGAAAAGAAAGCTATGCAGTGTTTTGTTAATCGTACCAAGAACTGAGAAAGGTGTCCCTAGCTGAATAGGCTCAGGCGTAATAGGATAATTAAACTTAGGGAATTCGGCAACATTGGCCCCGTATCTTAGGTATGAGGGGTGCTTACGGTTCCGTAAACTGTAAGTCTTAGTCACAAGGATAGTCCGACTGTTTATCAAAAACACAGGTGACTGCTAGCCGGAAACGGTGCGTATAGTCACTGACCTCTGCTCACTGCTAGTACGTGAATACCAGGTCCAACTGGTCTAAGCGCTGGTAAAGAGCGGGCCTAACTCTGAGGCTCTCATGGTAGCGTAATACCTTGCCGGTTAATTGCCGGCTTGCACCAAGGAAGTAACGAGATTATCGCTGTCCCAAGTTTAAGCCTAGTGAACTTGCACACGTGGTGAATACGCCACGAACTGTCAATGGGAGGATAAGACCCCATGGAGGTTTACTACAGTCTGATGTGGTTGTATTATTTTTACTATAGAGCGTAGATGGGAGTCGCTTATGTTATTCTCGCTAGGGGATAAATAGACAACAATGTAACACCATCTAGTAAAAAAAATACAACTCTACGTTGAATAAACGGACAGCATTTGATTTGGTAGTTTGACTGGGGCGGTACACCCCTGAAAGAGTATCAGGGGTGTCCAAAGGTGTGCTCAAGCAGGTCAGAAATCTGCTGTAGAGGACAAGACCAAAAGCACGCTTAACAGTGTTTCTCAAAGCACGAAACGCTGGATAGAAATATGGGTCTAGCGAACGCTAGTGTCCCTATTAGTGGGGGCCTAGTCTGACAGTAAACTTACCCTGGGGGTAACTGAGTCGTCGCGGGCAAGAGTTCACATCGACCCCGCGGTTTGCTACCTCGCTGTCGGCTCACGGCATCCTGGCTGGGCATAATTAGCCAAGGGTGGAGGTGTTCACTCATTAAAGCCGTACGTTAGTTGGGTTAAGAACGATGCGAGTCAGTTTGGTTCCTATCTATTGGCAGCGTAGGTTGTTTGAAGGGAAGATGCGTTTAGTACGAGAGGAACGGCGCGTCGCGGTCTCTGGTGTACCAGTTGTCTGACAAGGCACCGCTGGGTAGCTACGCCGTAGTTGATAAGAGCTGAAAGCATCTAAGCTCGAAGCGACCCCTAAGACGAAACAGCCATTTCTGTAGAGATACAGGACGAGGACTCCGGAAGAACACCGGTTTGATAGGTCAGTAATGTAAGATAGAAGTAAGCAATTACGACTATTTCAGTTTTCTGATACTAAGGGTCCGAGAAAAAACCAAATAGAAATTCAAATCTAAAAAATAGTTTAGAGGTCTAAAAACAAACATGACATGCTCGTAGCACAAATTACCTATTCTCTTTATCGTAAAAAATTTAAAATCTTTAGAATGGATTTTCTTTAAGAAAATAATTCTTTTCTTGTCATCAGATTAGTTAAAAAAAATTAGAAAAGGGAATTAATTCTTTCCCTATAGTTTCTTCTTATGAAAGGCTCTATTTCTTTTTAATAAAGCAAGCAATTACTGCAATGCAGTACATCGTTATTATTGTGTTTGATACTGATTGAAGTATTAGTTCAACATATGGACTTTGTGATAACCACAAAACACTTGCATATTCCAAGCCAAAGCTTATAATGATAGTGATTATTCCCAGAAGTATCATAAGAACAATCAATAACCAAAACTTTTTCTTCAAAAACAACCAGGCCCTATCAAAGGCTTCTCTTATGGTTTTAGAAACTGCTAAAAACAAGATGGTTAAACTTGTTATCAAAGATATGACCATTGATACAATTGCAAGAATTATCAAAAGAATGATTGAGATTATTCCTGGTTTTATTGTTATCAAATACAATAAGAAATAAAATAAAACAAATATAAGGCTTACAAAAAAACTATAAACAAAAACCTTTGAAATATCCTTGTAGACATTTCTTTTGGATTTTAAGATCGCATGGGCAATAAGATAAGAAACATAATTGCCTAAGAAAAACACAAAAAAGAAACCAAGAACCAACCAGATCAATGTGTAACTATAATAATTAATTATATAGATTGGCAAAACTTGAAGAGATGCGCTGAAATAAAACGTGTCAATAATGTAATTAACAAGATAATTCATTCCAAAAAAAGAAATCAAAAACAAAACAATGATTGCAATTGTTTTCTTATTCGCAAAAATCTTAAAGCCTTTGCCTAAACATTCCAACATATTATCTCTCTTATTTTATTCTTTTATTGTCAATGTCGCTCTTTTCTCATACTCTATATTGTTTAAAGTGTATAAAACATCAAACCCATATGTTCCCGGAAGTATGTCTGCTTGGCTGATTGTTGGTGAGACCTTTACTGAACAAACAATAGTCCTTGAACTGCCCTTTGACATTATAGGGATTATTACTTTGTTGTTTCCAATTTCAGAAGCGTTACAGGTTACAAAAAAAGACTTTTCAACTGGAACAATAGTTACGATTGAGTTTTTAGCATCAAAGTCACTATTGTTTTTAACATTAACAAGAACACTTACGTTTTTGTCTTTACTTAGAGAATAAGGGCTTTTACTAAACTTTACTGAATGGTTGTTTCCCTCTCCAATTCTTTTCCAGTCAATAGACAAAACAACATATCCAATAACAATGATTATAAAAAAAACAATTAAGCCAATGATTATGTATTCCTTGTCTTTTCTTAATTTTAATGATTCTATTTTTTGGTCATATAAGCCCATATATTTATCCCTTTTTATTTGCTACAAAGATTACAAAAATATACTTAATAAAGATATATAAATATACTTAATAAAGGTATATAAATATATTTGATTTATATATTTATTAGTTTTTCTATTAATTTGGGGGGGGGGAATAGAATGAACAA
>CAYXAY010000017.1:5733-15163 GCA_964463155.1 uncultured archaeon
TTTCAGGTAAAAACCGGCTTGTAAAAAATCAGGATAATTCTAAAAAATTCTATTGTGTTGATTCCGGAAATAATAATTCAGGAAACGATAATGTATCTTTCATCAACGCTAGACGAAACAAAAGAAATTTTAATGAGCAAAATATAAGAAGCTTTGGAACAAGCCCTAATAGGTCAAGAACGCAACTGTTCTCACAACCAAAGAACAACAACAGGCCACACAAGAGCAATAATGGTTTTAACAATAATGGAAACAATCACAAATTTCAAAACCCTGATGTTGCAAAATACATTTCTAATCTTAATATTAAAGACCAGCCAGCAGTAATTGCTGCAATCAACGATAACTTTTTGAAAGTGGACTTGCAAAAATTACATGCAATTGACGAGAAGTTGCTTGATGACGCAATAATCACAAACAACAAGGAAACTGTGGATCTTGCAATCATAGCCTATGCCTACAGAAAGCTAATCTCTAAAAAACACATTTTTTACAACCCTAATTGGAAAGCATTTAAAGACAAGACAATTGCTGATTTAAAACTTGCAACAGAATTATCAAAAAAAACAGACAAAACAGAATACAATAAAAAAATAAAAGAAATACAAACAGACATTGAACACACAGACAAACTATTAGGACATTTCATACATGACATTGTTTTTAATGCTAGAGCAAAACTAGCATCTTCAGCCTATGCTACAGGACTTTCATTGTCCCAAGCAACTAGCCTTTTGTCAGCAGACAAAGACGCGGTTATGGAGATTATAGGACAAACAAAGATTCCAGACGAAGATTCAAGGATTATTGGAAAAACCATAAAAGAAAAAGTAGAAATCTTAAAAAAGATTTCAACCAAAAAAACAAACGAAGTGATTAAGAAATGAAGATTGTTTTCGATACAGGAGTTTTAATTAGTTTTTCTCAGACATGTTTATTGCCTGCGTTTTCTCATATAAGAGACGATATTGGGGAGTTTGTAATAACAACAGGAGTAAAATATGAATGTATTGACAGGGTTAGAAATAACATGAGGTTTAAACTAAGCTCTCTTAGAATAAACGACCAGATCAATGAGTTTATATTTACTATTTATAAGGGAGACAAAGAACTTGATAACAAAACAAAAGAAATACTAAACCTAACAAACAGCATTTATCTAATTAATGGAAACCCACTTAATATTGTTGATTTTGGAGAAGCCGAATGCCTTGCTCTTTTAACAATAACAAACGCAAATTGCCTAGCCATTGATGAAAGAACAACAAGATTGTTGATTGAAAACCCAGAAGTGCTTTTAGAGATATTAAGAAGAAAACATTCAAACAAAAAGATAGAGTTAAGAAAAGACAAACACGATAAGTTTAAGCAAATGATTGGAAGCCCGGTAGTCATCCGTTCAGTTGACCTTTTGGCTTTTGCATATGAGAAGAATCTTTTAAAAGGAATGATAACTGATAAAGAATATCTTAAGTCAGCCTTATATTCATTAAAATTCAATGGTTGTGCAGTGTCCTTTGAAGAGATTGAAGAGTATCTACGGAATTTAAAATAAAAAGAAGAAAAGAGAATGAAGATAGTAAAAAAGAACAAAACATATTTTCTAAACTTTGACAATGACGCAGAAGCAAAAGACCTAGAGAATTATATAAATAAAGACTTGGAAATCAAAGTAATCAACTCTCAAACACTAGTTCTTTCTTTGAAAGAAAAAAACGCGCTAATTGTTGGACAATCCAAGGTCGTTTCAAAACCGCCGTTAGTATTAACAAAAGACGAGATTAAAAAAAAATTAATAGATATCCTTCAAGACAAAGACTTAACATTTAAAGAAAAAGTAGAAGGTCAATTTGAAACTCTTCTTAAGTTAGAAGACCTTTTAGTCTTTAAAGAGATGTTAAAGAACAAAGAGATTGTAACCTACAAGAAATCAGACAAATACAAAAAAGCAATCTATGTTGTAAATGAAGAGAAAAAACCATCCACTCTTCCAAACATCGCAAAAGAAGTGATTTCTTCCCAAAAGACTGTTGCGGAAGACCCCGACACAATAAAGAAAGATTTCCTTAAAAAAAAATATGCTATAATAAAAACTCTTGGGGTGGCAGACAAATTTGCAAAAGAATTTTATCCTAAGTTTAAAAATAATGAGATTAAAGGGCAGAAATCCTTTGATGGTTATTTTTATGTTATTGATGTTACTCTTTACAACAACACCCGAAAACAAATACTTTCTTGTGATCTAGACAAAAACTTCTCAATTGACGATTTATCAAAGAAGTTAGGTAAAGACCAGGATCTTTTAAAGATAGCAATAGACTTTCTTAAAGAAGAAGGAGCAATTATAGAAAAAAGAAAAAACAGTTATTGTTTAGTTTAAATTAGGAGAAAAGATAAGACATGGAAACATTAACAATAGTATTACTAGTAGCAATCGGAATATTTGCAGTTGGAAATGTTCTTTTGTTTTTATTGGAAAGAAAGCAAAAGCAAAGAGAAGCGCAAAGATTACCTTTTGGCTCAGCAAAAGAAGAAATACTAAATTCCAAGGTGGATGTTTTAAACAAAAGAGTTGCTCACTTGGAAGAAAAAGAAAGACAAAAACAAGAAAAGCCAAGCATTATAACAGCAATAATCAAAAAGAAGCCAAAGAGCAAATTTCCGATTACAAAGTATAAGAAAAAGAAGAAAAAGTAAAATTAAGACATCAGCCCGCCCATTTTATCATCATGAATCAGCAGGTGTTCCTTTTTCATCATCTGTCTTAAATAAGATAAGAAGGGAAATATATTTAAAGAGGCATACACAATATTTAGATAGATAAAAACGAAAAAAATGAATATCCGACAGATTGCTGAAAGGTTTGAAACCTTTGTTAAAGACGAGGCGATTGTAGCCATTGGCACAAGCGAATATGACGCGGAGTTTATTTATGAGTTTGTAAAACTGCTTTTACATAAGAACAAAAAAGTATATTTTGTTGCAACAACTGCAAAACAAGCAACACAGTTTCATCATCTTAGCCAGCAAGTGGTTTCCTTAAGCGATAAGGAGATTGATGTTGCAATTGAGTTTGCAAACCAGGTTGATAATTATAATAATTTTATAAAAAAAGACACAAAATCATATATCAGAGACAAAATGATTGCCCAGTCTGCTCAAAACCTAATAGTTGTCTCTAATCTTTACAATGTTGTTGAAAAAATAGACAAAGACATCTATGTAGAGATAAGTTCTTTTGCTTGGGAAAGAACAATTTTAAACCTTCAAAGCTATGGCTTTGCAAGAGTTGTAAAAGACACAGAAGACAATTTCATAAAAACAGAGACAGGGCATTATCTTTCAAGAATAACTCTAGACAAAAATATTTCCCTCGATGACTTTGAATACTCTATTAGAAACATACCTGGTGTTCTAGAAACAGGGGTTTTCTTAGGTCTAGCAGACATCTTTTTTATCATTGACTCAAATGAAAACATTATACTAAAAAAAACAAGTCAAATAAAGTGATGTCTTATGAGAGCTGCTTTTCCAAAAAAGATACCAGGAACAAGAAGACAAATTCTTCATCTTGGAAATGTTGGCGAAGATTGTGCTTATCGTTCAAAAAAAATAGCAAAAAGATTTCCGAATTATGATTTTCATGGTATTGATTTAAAAGACATTAAAAACAAAGAGATAGATCATCCAAGTGCAGAAACAGACCTAACATTAAAACCACTAAGGGAAGCAAGACTTGATCTTAAAAAACCAGAAAATCTAAATCAGATTCAAGCAGAATTTATAGCGGGATTAAAGAAATTTGAATACGAATCTTTGGATTTAGTATCTAGTGATTTTTCCGTAGGCTTTTACAAAAGAGAATACAATCCCGAAAAATTAAAACCGAATGCAAAGAAAGGATTTGAGATAGGTCACCAGTATGTGTATTCTAATTCAGGATAATATGCAAAAAAGATAATAGATTTAATTTATCTAAAATTAAAACCAAAAGGAAAATTAATTCTTTATTATTCTTTAGATAAACAAAACAAAAACCAGTATTTTAAAAGAAATGTGGAAGAGGTTTTTGAAAAAAGCAAATTTAAGTATAAAATAGAAGAAGTAAATATTACAAAAATTCCTGCAGATTATAGATCTTTTTATCTATTGCATTTTAGGGGCCTCAAAATCTACAGGGTCATTGCCATAAAAGAATAGTAGTATTTTTATATATTTTTATGCTTAATTTTATATAATAAGTGAGATCTATTTTTGCCTCGGTGGTTTAGCGGTTAGAACGCCAGACTCATAATCTGGAAATCGGCGGTCCGAATCCGCCTCGAGGCATCTTTGCTCGAATAGTGTAGCACGGTAATCACATCAGCCTCTCACGCTGATAACGGGGGTCCGAATCCCCCTTCGAGCACTTTCCGATTTTTCCCTTTTTAAAAAAGCTTTAAAAACATATTTCTCTTTGTATTGTATTGAAAGATTATGCAATTCAAACAGACACCAGAACAACAAGCAAGAGATCTTAGATTTTACGTGCTTGAAGGAGTGTTCTGGGCAATAATGTATTACCTTGGAATAATATTTTTAGTTCCATACCTGATATCCTATAATGCAAACACTATGCAAATTGGTTTGTTAAACACCTTACCAATATTTATTGCATCTTTCTTTGCTCTTCTGTCTTATCAGTTCCTGAAATATTTCAAATCAGAGAAACAGTTTGCCTTGTTTTTTGCAATAATTCAAGCAGCATTATGGATTCCACTTGCATTCATAGGATACCTGTTTAATGACCAACTCGTAATATGGCTTGTAATAATTATTTACTGCCTTATCATAACATTAGAACAACTTCCATTTGCAGTATATAGGGAATGGATTGGAAGAGTGTTTAATACAAAACACATTGTTGAATATAATTCCCAAAAACAAATAATACTAAATCTTGTTTCAATACTCCCATTGTTTCTTGCCGGAATATTATTGGATACAATAAACAAAAGCAATGTTATAATTGGCTTTACAATAATTTTTATAGTCGTAGCAACATTTAGATTTCTTTCAGCAATCATGATAAGCAAGATGAGCCAGACAGAGACAAGCGAAGAATTGCAGAAAGAATCAAAAGAACTAAACAAACCCGTTTTTAAGATATTTAAAAATGAGGTTTTAAAAGACAAGCAATTTAAGTATTTCTTAATAATTACCTCTCTTGTCTATCTAGGAATGCATATTGCAGCCCCATTTTACAGATATTATTTTTTAGAAGTATTAAATTTCAGTTATAAACAATACATATTTTTAGAAATAGGAGTAATACTTGGACTAGTGCTTAGTTTCTTCTATTGGGGGAAAATATGTGACAAGTATGGTTCAACAAAAGTGTTGAAAGCAATAATTCTTTTCTTGCCAATTTATCCATTAATGGTTATTCTTTTTGGTAACAATCCGTGGTTGTTATTTTTACTTAATGTCTTTGATGGAGCAATAATGGCAGGATTTGCTCTTGGAATATTTGGTTATTTCTATCAGAACATAAAAGAGGACATAATACATCACATGGCTTTTTTTATGATATTCCAATCACTTGCAATGCTTATTGGAACATTAATCGGAGGATATATATCTTCAAATCCACGATTCTGGTATGAAGGTTTAGAAAAAAACGGTTTGCTTTTGATTTTCCTAATATCTATGATGTTTAGGATATTTACAATTGGATTTGTAAGCAAGATAAAAGACACTAGCAGAGTAAAAATCAACCTACCAAAGAACATACTTCTTCAAAAACCAATAATCTTTGGTTTAAACAAATTTTTAAACTTTACAAAAGATGAAGGGAAGATTCTTGCAAAAAGGCTTTACGATGAAAGAATGGAGCTTACAAAGGAACTTCAAAAAGAAGAAAAAAGTATTAGACAGAACATAAAAAAACTTGTTGTAAAAGAAAAAGAGCTGTTTAAAGAGATATCAAAATTACAGGACAAAGATAAAAACACAAAACTAAAAGAAAAAAACGTTTTTGGCAAGGCAAAAAAACACAGAAAATAAGGTTCTGTAGAAATCCCTTTACAATATTAATATTGTAAAAGAAATAACTTTTTTATTTCAACTTAATTTTTCAATATTATAGGTTAATACCTTTAGGATAACCGGCTTTTGCGGATTATCCTGTTTAGTCGCAGTTACAAAACCGCCTGTTGTTGGCTTGATTGCGGAGATTACTGATTCTACGGGATCTTTTGTTATAAGATTTAGTTCTAAATCGCTTCATTGCTTTTATTCTGTTATCAGACACAGTCTGATAATTTGGCGGTTTTCTAAATGGTATGTGTACTGTTATGTTATTTCCCCAACAATATTCTAGTTTTTGTAAAATGTTTTTACTTATCTTACTTACAAACATTTGTAGAATTGTAAAGTGCGGTAGTTTCGGGATGCCAAGCATTCTCAAAACATTTGTGTCGTTTAACAACTCTGTTAAATCACGATAAGAACATTTGTGTCGTTCTTTTATAATTAGTAAATATACATGAACAAAGTTGCTGTAAAGCTTGTTAGAGTACTTAGAAAAATGAGAAGGCAATCTAACTTCGCCAAAAACGCGTTCAACTTGTTTGAAAAAGGTATTAAAACTTATCGGTTGTAATATATTTAACATAAATCTTCAAAATATATGTGTCGTAAGACATATATGTTTTTTATGTTGCAATTAAGGAGTATAGAGGGTTTCTACAAATCCATTTACTTTAAGGAGGTAAAAAATGTTTACAAACGCGTTGTTTGCAGTGATGGATTTTGCACCAACAACCTCAACAGAAGGAATAGTAACCACAGGATGGTTGGGGACATTATTAGCGATGTTTGCGGCATTTATGGTTGTTGCAATAATAATAGGAATAGCATTATATGTTTATAATTCCGTGATATGGTACACCATTGCAAAAAAATTAAAACACAAATACCCATGGTTAGCATGGATTCCATTTGCAAATATTGCAATGATATTACAATTAGGTGATTTCCGTTGGGCACTAATATTCTTACTATTGATTCCACTCTTAGGATGGCTTGCAGTTGTTGTGCTATTGTTTATTGCAACGTGGAGAGTCTTTGAAAAAAGAAAATATCCTGGCTGGTTAGCATTAATACCATTAGCAATTGCAATACCATTTTTAGGTTTTGTAGTAGCTATTGGATATCTAGTACTAATTGGCTTTGTTGCATGGAAAGATAAATGATTTTATCTTTCTCTTTTTTTATTTTTTAACATTTATTTTCTTTTATGATAGGGATGGTGTCAGCTATACAAGCATTGTTATAAGTTACATCATTAGCTGCACAAACAGGACCATATCCCATAGTGCATGGCTTTGATATGTCGATAACAGATTATCTTTTAGAGCATTCTTTTCTAAATTGCCTCCATTCTTCGCATTCAGAATGCCCATCCGGTAATATACAAGCACTAAATTGTCCTTTCACATCTTTTGTTTCTAAAAATCCTCCAAGCGTTAAACAGTTACGAGATGCCGGATTTTCAATCCCTGTGTTTGTTGCAGGCTTTAATAATACAAAACTTAAAACAATTGCAATAACAACAACTAATTATATATAAAAGACAAGAATTTATAAATTATTTTATTATAGAGTTTTCTATGATTAAAAAAATAATTATTGCTTTGTTGTTATTGTTTTTTATTGGTTGTATATTTTATATTTTAACTAAACAATCAACAACAATAGTAACAATGGATCCAGAAGACGAGAATAAGATATATTATTTCGGTTATGGAAGCAACATGGATATTGATCTTTTAAGAAATAGGATTGATAATAATTCTATTGTGCCTGTAAGTTATGCAAAACTTGAAGACTATGAACTGATTTTTCCAAGAGGGGTAGGTAGTGTTATCCCTAAACAAGGGCACGACATATATGGTTGCCTTTATCTTTTGACAAGAGAAGAAATATTAAAGCTTGATATTGTTGAAGGTTACAAGGAAGGCAGAGACCGAAACAAAAATAGTTATATAAGAGACAAGATTAATGTTATTGTTCCAGATGGTAGAACAATACAAGCAGATATCTATATTCAAGTAAACAATACTATTGATTACAAGACAAGTCAAAGTTATAAAGATACACTTGTTAAAGGCGCAAGCGATTGTTCTCTTCCCGATTTCTATAAGACAGAATTAGAGCAAATAGAAGTTAGATAATTTTCTTAATTTTGTGAATTTGTTATTTGTCGTAAAATTTTTGCATTTTCCAAAATAACAGTTATATTCTCGGCACTGGACAGTCTTCCTCCCCAAAACACCCAGATTTCTTTCACCAATATATTATTGGTGATTAATAGATGCAAGACAAAAATGAAATTGCAATTTTTGAAAACAAAAAGATAAGAAGATCATGGCATGAAGAAGACTGGTGGGTTTCAGTAGTTGATATTGTGGGGGCATTGACTGAAAGTGAAAGACCCAGAAAATATTGGAATGATTTGAAATTTAAGATATCAGAAGAAGGTTTCCAGTTGTCCGAAAAATTCGGACAACTGAAACTACAATCTGAAGATGGTAAATATTATGAAACAGATTGTGCAAATCTTGAAGGAATCTTTAGAATAATTCAATCAATTTCTTCTCCAAAAGCAGAACCATTCAAGTTATGGCTTGCAAAGGTCGGTTATCAAAGAATTGAAGGAAACATAGATCCAGAACTAATAATCAACAGAGTTTTAGATACTTATCTAAGGAAAGGTCATTCTATATAATTGGCAAATCAAAGACTTAAGGCAATTGAAGTTAGAAAAGAATTGACAGAGGAGTGGAAAAGATGCGGTATAGAAAAACCACCAGAGTTTGCATCTCTCACAAACACTTAAACAAAGGCCCGGTCTGATAGAACAGTAAGAGAATATAAAGATTTAAAAAATTTAAAGAAAGAAAAATTAAGAGACAATATGACTAATATAGAACTAATATTAAATCTCTTTGCGGAAGCAACAACAACCGAGATTTCCGAGATTGAAAATCCAAATGGTTTTCTTCCAAGTGAAGATGTTGCTAAATCTGGTAGAGAAATTGCAGGAAATACAAGAAAGAATATTGAAAAAAGATTCGGAAAAACAGTAATCACTTCTAAAAATGCAAAAAATCTTTTAGTGGAAAAAGAATATAAAAAAATAGGATAGGTGGTCCCACCCGGGATCGGACCGGGGATCTCTACCATGTCAAGGTAACGTCATAACCACTAGACCATAGGACCTTTTGTTTGCTTGATATAATAATTAAGTAAAAAACTATTTATAATAGTTTTTGTTTTTTATTAAAAATCAAGTGATCCCGCTGTTGTTAGAACTAACTAACCATTTTATGGAGTTAATCTTTCAGGATCTCTTGGAAGAAGTACTGCGTCTTTGACATTAGCAAGG
>CAYXAY010000018.1:0-14808 GCA_964463155.1 uncultured archaeon
TATATTGGAAAAAGAGTTTATGTTATAGTTACAAAATAGTTTTGTCCCAAAGCCTGGTTTATTTTAAAACCTTGGAATCCTCTTTGTGCTTTTTGAAATCAAGAGATACAGTATAAACAAAATAAACAAAACAGCTATAGCAACCATTACATAGTTTGTCTCCTGCTTGTCTGCTTTTTTCATATTATCTACTTTGTCAAATATCTTGCTTTTTTCTATCTCTTCTTCTGTAAGCTCTTTTTCATGGTTTTCATCAAACACCGGTAGATTTTCTATGGTTGGTAATATTGCTATGTTTTTAGAAGCACTAAAGTCTCCAGATATTGAATAATTAAAACTTGTGTCTTCCAATTGAGTGAATGTTCTTGTATATGTTACGGTACTGTATTTAGGTATATTTTGTGAATCAGAATAGTTTGTGCCATTATAATCAAAATTATAGTTAATCGTTTTGTCTATCTTTGTGTAATTAAATGCCTTGTTTTCAAATATCAATTGGTTGTCTTTAAAATAAATTACTGGGTCATAAGAGAAAAACAATTCTTGATATATTCCTTTGTTGTGATGTATGTTTACTTTTTCCATTTTATCTCCAAATTGTGAGGAAAAGCCAAATTCATAAATATAAGAGTTGTTTAAATCAGGTAATTTAAAATAATAATCAATTGTTTTTTCTTCAAATGGCTTAAGATAGTAAACTGTCTTTTTTGTTTTTGGATATATTTGTAAAAAATCAGTAGCCAATTGGCTAGTTACTAAAATTGTTATTGGATTAGAATAATTGTTCTTTAGTTTTAGTTTAACAATGTGTGGACTTCCTTGCAACGCATCTTTTGCAAAATCTAATGACATGTTAATAACATTTTCATAACCTTGCTCACTAAACATCTTTGCTTCTGTTCTTACAATCCTTTGTTTCTTTTCTCCAAACACTACAGTTACTTTCTCTGTTGATGTCACGCTTTCTTTTGATTCAACTGGGTCTTTTAGTTTTTCTAAAGATATGTGTGTTGCATCAACTAAACCAACTTCGTTGTATGTAGGATCCACCGGTATCCAATCTTGCCCTGGAACATAAACCTCTAACCACGCGTGTGCCCCCCATTCTTGGCCGGTGTTTGCATAGCCTACAACATATCTTACTGGATAACCTTGCGCTCTTAGTATTGCTGCTTCAAGTATTGAGAATTCGTCACAAACTCCTTTTTTTTCAGCAAGAACTGTTAAGGCATTATTGACAACAGAAACATATTCCAAGTCATATTCTAGATAACCGTGCACCCAATTTGTGACATTAACTAGGTTTTCTAAAGGGTCGTCACTTGATTTAAGAAAATTTGCTAATGTTCTTATTTCGCTTGTGTCTGATTTTATGAATTTTGTTTCTTTTGTGTAATCTTTTAATTTTTCTGAAATGTCTGCTAAATTTCCTGTGTTGTTTGTTATGTTTGTCTTGTTTTCAGAAATCACGTTTCCTGAAATAAAAAAAACATATTCGCTTCTTTCTATTGGTTTAATATTAAATGTCGCATAGCTGTTTCCATTCTCTTGTTTTGTGTTTGCAAAGATCTTGTTGCCGTTGTTATCATAATAATATGCTTCAAAGTTCGCCTGTTGGTTTGTTGAATCATAAAACACCGGGATTTTATAAATAATCTCGTCTTTGTTTGTGTAGTTTGAAAAATAGATTGTTGATTCTATATTAATATTAACAGAAATTGATTTTGTTTTCATTGCTGAAAAGCCAAGAGCTGAGTTATTGTCTTCTGCATGGATTGTTGACAACAATACAAACATCAATAACAAGATTGGTAGTTTCTTCACGGTTTTTGCTCTCTTATTTTTTAATAAAATAAAAGAAACAACAATTTATAATGGTTATTATATCTAAATCAAATTAGTGATAAATATATTTAAATTAAATAAAATGGAAATGCTTATTGTTTTACTTGTAGTTGTATATGCAATTACTGCGTTTCTTCTTTATCCATTAATGCCATCAACGATAGCAACACATTGGAATGCTTTCGGGGTTGCTAATGGTTTTTCCCCATGGCCTTGGGAGATTTGATTCTTCCGATATTCTTTGTAATACTTGTTGTAATCCATTCCTTGTTTACTAGAAGCGATTTTTTCAAGAACATTAATCTTAGAAGGCAACTTGACATAACGATTGTTCTTACAATCTTGTTTTTGTTTTATATTTCTATTCTGTCTTTGGTTTATAATTCCGGAAAGATATTTAATGTGAGTTATTTTATTATCCCAGCAACGGCAGCATTATTTATTGCTCTTGGAGTCATTCTAAGAAACATTAAGGAAAGAAATCTTTTCTTTGGGATTAGAACGCCATGACTATTGTTGATGATGTGTGGGTAAAGATACATGGGCTTGGTGGCTGGTTGTTTATAGTTTTAGAAATAATAACACTTACAGCAATATTTTATCTTAAATATTTTGTGACTATTTTTTTATAGCAATCGTTGTAATACTTTTGATAACAATGATTTATTCATCTGTCATTTACAAGAAAAAGCATAATAGAAAGTAGTAATTGTTTTTCTTTTGGGACTTTGCCCGCTTTTCTTTTTTGAAAAGAAAGGTGGTTTAAATGCAGGAAACAGGATTCGAACCTGCGAAGCACTAAGCACACGGTTCTTAGCCGTGCCCCTTTGACCGCTCGGGAATTCCTGCAATAATCGGTTTCGCGCGATTCGTGCGCAATAGTTCCCGCAGTTATCTGCGGGTGGTTGCGGTCATGCTAAACAAATCGCATAAGCGATTCTTGGCATTCTAAAAACCAATTGGTTTTTATGAGCTCGCGCCCAGCTAGAACTTTGATGGCACTAACTGGTTTCACGTACTATCCTACAACCAAACAAAAAAATAAATAAATGGATCTGGGCGGATTCGAACCGCCGGCCCCCACCTTGTAAGGGTGATATCATAACCGCTAGACCACAGATCCATTCTAAAAAATTAGAAACTATATATAATACTAAAATGAAAATATATATAAATATATAACACCAATAATATAATATTATACTTACAAAAAAAAAGGGGGAAATTATGAGTAAATTAAATGTCTATAAAACAATCGCGACATTCATTATCACTCTGTCTATTTTATTATTGGTTTTTTCAGTAGTAGATCTTTTTAATAAAGTAGATTATATATCAGAGTATAAGCTTTGTACTAGTTTATCTAGCATGGACACAATGCTGACATCCTGTAGAACAAATGCTTCAACAGGACTTGGTTTTAAAATCAGAGAAAACCAATTGGATTTATCAATAAGCCAGTATCTGATGGTTTATCTTGTGTCTTTAATGAAGATATTGTTTTCAATAACTGTTTTGATAATGGGCATTAGCTTTTATACAAAAGCACAACTAAAACCAACAACAACAGTTTCAAAACCAGTTGTTAAGAAAAAGACGAAAAGATAATTTTATCTTTTCCATTATTTATTTAGTTCTTGATAAGTTAGAACATGTATCTGACTGTCTTTTATTCCTGCAGAACCTCTGACCACAAGAATACTTGCGCCTTTCTCTTTTGCTAAACTCTTAATTGTATCGTTTAGCTCTTGATCAACAGCGATAGCAAACAGCTTATCTGAAGTAAAGTCTTTTAGTTTATGTTCAAGGTCTGTGGCGCCACAGCTGCTTATCCTTCTAAACTTTTCATTTAAAAGCCTTGCTTCTTTTTTGTCTTTGATGTCATCAACAATCTTTCCAAGATTTGTCTTTATCTCTTCAGTAATCTTTGGAAGAACTATTTGTTTCTTTTTTGATTCTTCTTTTTTTTCTATTCTTTGAACTTCTTGTATTTCTTTATTAACAAAAACATCTGTGGGTTCAATTGTTGTGTTTGGTGCTTCCATTCCTCTTGTGTGTGGAAGATCAAGCTTTACTTGCAGCCCTTCAGACATTGAGGAAAGGATTTCTTCTTTTAAACTTGGTTGTTCAATAGTTGGTTGTCTTGCAAGGTTTAATTTTGACTGAAGGTTTTGTGCTTCTTCATTAACCATGTCAATTATTGATTTTTCTCTTCTTTCAAATCTTGGTTTGTCCTTTAACGGTCTTTGTCTGTTGAAGTTGTTTCTATCTCTATTATCTCTTCTATTGTCTCTATCTCTTGGGGCTCTATCTCTTGGGGCTCTATCCCTTGAGTTAGAATCCCTACTTAAGTCAACTCTCTCAATCTCTGGTATTTCTGAAAGAAGTTGAGCAAATGCATCTCCTGCCGAAGAATGATCGTGTATTGGTTTATGCATCGGGGGGTTATGAGAAAACTTGTTTCTGTTTTCAAAAGGTTTTTGCTCAAATGTTTTTACTTCTAAATTTCTTGGAGTTGAAACCTTGTGGTCGTTTGTTGTTGAGAACTTTGTGGCTTTAACAATTCCTGGTTGCTTTGTAAGATTTGAATTGAATTGTGGTTGTGATTGTTGGCCACTTGAAACATAGTTTGATTTTATTCTTCTTCTTAGAGCTTGGTTGATTTCTTTTTGTGTTAGTTCTTCAACTTCTTTACCATCTGGGGCTCTTGCAATATAGTCTACTTTAATTGCTTTTAACAATTGCTGTTGTTGTATGTTTCCTCCGTGGTCCCCATCCAAAAAGATTGTTACAGACTTGTGTTTAGATATTTCTTCAAGAGTTCTTGGTATTCTTGCACCACCAGTTGCAATAACATTTGTAAAACCATATCTTAGAAGAGTTAAAACATCTGCTCTCCCTTCAACAACAATTAATTCTTTACTTGAATCAACTGTTGGACCTGCAGCTAGTTTTTCTAGACCATAAGAAATTATGTCTTTTGTCTTAAAAGTATCCATTATTTCTTCCATTAATTCTTTGGTGTCAGGGATTTCTTCTTGCATTAGTCTTCCAAGAAGTTCAATTGCTCTTTCTTTAATTTGTTGTCGCTTTAATCCTCTTGTATCTTCTATTTGTTTAATCTTAAAAAACGCATCACAAGGTCCTACTTTTTCTATAGTTTCAATTGATGCTGCAATTATTGCGGTTTCAACCATAGAAACACTACATGGAAGTTTTAAAACTCCTCTTACTTTATTTTGTGTTTGGTTGTGTTCTATTTCTATTCTTCCAATCTTTCCGTTTTGTTGAAGTTCCTTGATATCAAGATTTACTCCTAAAAGGCCTTCAGACTGTCCAAAAATAGCACCAATAATGTCTGGTCTCTCGACAAGACCGTTTACTTCAAAATCAGCAACAATCATGTACTTGATTGTTTCTATATATGTTTTTCCCATTGTTAAATGTCACTCCTTTTTATTTATGACATTCAAAAATAGATTTATTAAAACCTTTTAATAAAGAAGACAAGTTTAAAGGAATTTAATCAATTTATTATTTGATCTTTCGCCTTTTATTATTTTAATATTATACTCTAAATCTTTAAATATTTCAACTATTTGTTTATTTGCTTTCCCTGCTATAGGTAAGGCCTTAATTTTTAACTTATAGCTTTTGTCATCAAGCTTTTGTAACTCTGTTTCCTTTGCATTACAAATAACATGCAAAGTCACTATTTATTCTTTTTGAAACATTTTCGTCTTTAAACTTAAAATCTTTAATAAAAAATTTAATCTATTGTTTGAATAATAATTTTAATTTAATATATATATTAATAGACAAAAACATATATAAATAAGTCCTTTCTTATATATACTATACTAATTTTAATATGGAAATCATCATGAAAAACAAACAAAAAGGCTCAAATGCTGAAAGAGAATTACTTTTTGCTCTTTTTAATAAAGGATTTGTAGTATCTAGAGTGGCCGGGTCTGGTTCTTCACAACTTCCAACGCCTGACATCCTCGGTTTTAGAGCTGGAAAGGCATTAGCCATTGAATGTAAGACAAAAAAAGGGGAATATTTAAACATCAGAGAAAAACAAGTTGAAGAACTTATACTTTGGGAGAAACTTAGTGGGTTAAAGGCTTATGTTGCTTGGAGACTTGGGAAAGACCATTGGTGCTTTATTGGGCTTTCTGGGCTTAAAAAAACAAAAAAAGCATATTCTATTAAAAAAGAAGAAATTCAAAAAAAGGGATTACCTTTTGATAAATTTATTGCAGAATTTGAACGCAAATAATAGCTTTAAATACTCTTTCTTTCATAAATATATATTACTAAAATCTAATTAAATAAGTGAAATAAAAATGGCATACTTAGAAATTGAAGACATAATAAACTCTCTTGACAGAGAAGCAAAAAAAGAAAAAAGTTTAAGGAATAAATGCCTTTATGAAACTGCAATAAAAGCATTAAACGAATTAAAAGAAAGAAAAATAAATAATAAATAATTATTATTTATTTTATGGTTCTATTTTTTTCCCTTTTGCTTTAAATACGCCGCCGTATAATCCCCAAATTATTGTATTAAAAATAACATTAAATAATAGGTCGCCTTTCTTGTCTTTATTTATTTTTTTTAATATTTCCGGATTACTATTTTCAAGCGCTTTTCTTACTGCAGTTTCTGCTTCAGGGAATGCATTTCTTAATTCTCTTGGAGTTAAAGACAATAAATATTTTGCATAATCTAATTCTCCAACTCTATTTATTATTTTTTTTCCTAAAGTTGGGTTGTGTATTGCATTTTCTTCAATAAGTTTTACTCTTTCTAAAATTAAATTATTAATTTTTGCTTTTTCATTTCTTGGAATAATGCTATTAATTTGACTTAATCTTGTTTGATCAAAATAAACAGATTTAATTTTTTTACCATCATAGAAAAAAATTTGTCCTAATTTTGCTTTTTGATTATAAGAATTAACTGTTTCTCTTATTAAGTTTGGATTTCTTGAATTTATCTTTGGAACTTCTAGATTTTTATCTTCTTGCTCAATTACAGATTTTACTATAGATCTTTGATCATGGGACTTAAGTGGATTATTAACTTCTCGAATACCTACATTTAATGATCCTGCAAGTAATCCCATTGCAACTCCTGTTGCGATTCTGTTTTTTAATGTTGGTTTTTCATATTTTGGTTTTATAGAGGTTTGTCTTTTATTTAATACTGCCATTCTTTAATCATCTCCGATATTTATTATTAATTTTATAAATAAACAGAAAACCGATATATATATATCCTTTGGTGATGGGACTCGAAAAGCGCCCAAGAATTAGTGATATTATTTAATTAACCATTTCCAGAGTGGAATAAATTTAATGACTTTATTGCTTATCTTTTCTTCTTTGTCTAAATCGTTTGTTACTATTGTGCCTTCTTTTAATCCAAATTTATCGCAAGCATACAATAGTGATTTTAATTCTCTTTCTTTTGTTTTTTTATCTGTTAAATCGTAACAAACTTGTATTGCAGAAACTATTTTTGTCTTATCTTGAATTATAAAATCAACCTCCCAACTATTCTCTGCTTTATAAAAATAAATTTTGTGACCTCTTCTTAATAATTCAATAAATACTGTGTTTTCATATAGTTTCCCTAAATTTTCTGAAAACTTAAATGCTATTTGATTAATTAATCCAGTATCTATACAATATATCTTTTTTGCAACATTTTCTTGTTTTTTCAAAGAGGGATCGTATTTACTTAACTCAAATAAAACATCTGCATTTACTAAATAAGAAACATACTTCTTTGCCGTATGAGTGCTACCCATATTAAAATTATTTTTAAGTGAAGTATATGAAAATTCTTTAGAAAAATTAGTAATTAAAAATAATGCCAATTTCTTAAATGTATTTTCATCAGTTATTTTGTATCTATTAAGTATATCTTTATTTATAACATCATCATATATTGAACCCAATATGTCTGAATTATTATAAACTACAACTTCTGGAAAACCTCCATTTTTTATATATTCATTTAAATATCTTTTAATTTCTACTCTCCCCTCAGTAATTTTTGGGTTTTTTTCAAATTTATTATATGCTAAATATTCTTCAAATGAGAATGGATAAATCTGTATATCAAAATGCCTTCCGGTTAAGTAAGTAGATATTTCTTTACTTAATAATTCTGCATTAGATCCGGTTATAAAAAATCTATATCCTTCAGTATATAATCTATTTACAAATTTATCCCAATTGGGTTTTCCTTGTATTTCATCAAAAAAAAATATTTTTCTTTCTCCAAATTGTTCTAATAAGGTTTCATGTAATGTCTGGAAATCTGCTGTTTTAAAATCTTGTATCCTTTCATCAGAAAAATCAAAGTAGTAATAATCTTTTCTATAAAATTTATTCATCCATTGTAAAAGAAATGTTGATTTCCCGGATCTTCTGTGTCCAGTAATAACAATATTTATCTTGTGGTCAATAAAAGAAGTAATCTCTTCTAATTTTTTTCGTAGTAATCCTTCAGACAATTTCTTTAATCTATTATTTTGATCTAAAACAACCCGAGTTAAATATTCTTTATCCATATATAATACAGAACAAAAGGATTTAAAAATTGTGTGCATTTACATTGCACAAATTTTGGCATTTTTGTGCATTTATATTGCACGACATTTGTGCTAATCTACAAAAGCTTATATTTTCCTGTAAACTGATCAATTTCTGTTTCTTTGATTGGACCAATGCCAAGACAAGTAATGTCTGGTTCTGGCAATTGTGTTTTTGCGGCATCTTTGATTAGAACACATGGAAATTTGTTCTTTATTGATTGATAAAGTTCAAGAAGTTCTTTTTTAGAATCAATCTTTAAAACAACTTTCTTCTGACCTTCTTCTAGCCAATATTCTGTGGCTCTTGGATCTTTCTTAGAAGTAAGAATATAAGATTCAACTGCTGCATGACTTACTTGACCAGCAATCTTTCCTTTACTAAGTTTTAAATCATTTCTAAAAATTATAACTTGCTTGTACATTTTTTTCCTTAAAAATAAGAATTTAAAAGAGAAAGTTTTTCTCTTCTATTCTTCATACATTTCTGTATTTACTTTTTCTTAATCTCCAACAACTGTTCCGTTGTATGTTACTATAAAAGAAACATGTTGCTTACCCCAGAGGGAAGTTACTGTTTTTGATTCTCCCATATAGAATATTGCATTGTACTCATAGCTTCTGTGCTCTTCCTTAACTGTATAATGTCTATCATATTCTAGTTGTGCACCATTTGATCTTACCGCAAGTAATTTAAAAATATAAATTCCACCACTTAATTCAAATTGTTCATCTATACCTACTTCAATATCTTTCTCTTCTTTTGAGTTTTTCTTTGGGTTTTCCATATCCACTACTTTTTTTACTATATGAAACTTTGCTTTCATTGCCTTTCGCTCCTTGTTTTTCAGTATTTTTAAAAATATATTCTTCCTTATTAAAAATAAGATAAATAGGTTTAAAAATAGATTTGCTTTCACCAATCAATCTTTACCTGGTCTGTCCTGAATTTGGGGTTGATTACGGTTTCTTTTAGTTTCATTCCGCATTTGCCTTTGTTGGTGTGGATAAAATGTTTGATTCCTAGGTCTGCAATTAATAGACCATTATCAAGGCAAACAATTGCAGGGGGGATATAAAGCTTAACTTTGTTTTGTTTACAAAGCTTTTCAAGCATTTCTCCTAGAGCCTTACTTGCAGCAACGCCACCAATAACAATTACTTCTTTTTTCTTAGTGTATGATAATGCTCTGTCTGTTACTTCAAGAAGCATAGCATAGGCTGTGTGCATAAAAGAATATATAAGATCTTCTTTTTTTTCTGTTGCTATTTTCTTTCTAGCTGCTGTTTGAAGACCAGAGAAAGCTAAATCCATTCCTTTTACTGAATATGGTAGTTCAATGTAATATCTATTTTTGTTTTCCATATAGGCTTTGTCAAGAACTGGACCACCAGGAAAGCCATAACCAATGTCTCTTGCAAAGGAATCAAATAGGTTTCCAATACCAATATCTAAAGTTTCTCCAAGAATCTTATAGTAACCATTGTCTTTAGCAATAATTTGGGTGTTTGCACCAGAGGTATAGATGACAAGAGGGTCTTTACATTTAAGAATGGTTTTACCAATCTCAATATGAGATACACAATGATTAACACCAATAATTGGTTTATTATATTTGTCTGAAAGACAACGAGCGATGGTTGCTGAAACTGAAAGACAAGGTGCTAGACCTGGGCCTTTAGAAAAAGCTACAACATCTAGGTCTTTCATTTTTAGCTTTGCTTCTTTTAGGGCTTCAGATACAACATCAACAGCCCAAACATAATGATTAATAGAAACATCAAATGGTTTTAGACCTTGCCCGTCTTTTGCGGTAAATTGTCTTTTACAATTTGCAAGGATTTTTCCTTTGGAATCAATAATACCAACACCAAATGTGTGTGCAGTACTTTCTATTCCTAGGCAAATCTTTGCTTTATTCATCTATGAAAACCTCACAAATATCATATGTCCTTTTTGTTTTTAAATCTATTTTTCTCTACAAGAACACTTATCTATCCGTGCGTAGTTTTTTTGTATTTGTGTTGTTAAAGACTAGAGGCACACCTTGTTAAGTTCGTAAGTAGAGTGCTAGCACATTCATAAACACGTGCGTCCTACTTTGCAAAGCAAAGTACATTGGCACAATGAATTCACGTGCGTCTCTTACTTATTAACTACGAGTACCCCATAGTCAATATTATTAGTAAGCATAATGTATATTAGGTTAACATTTTTCTAGCAATTGCTACAATTGCTTTTTGTCTCCATTTTCTTTTTTCTAATCTTTCAAACATTTCTTTGAAATGTTACAATTGATAATATATTATCTAATGCCAATCTGTCTGCATATGGCAATTCAATTTTTGTTAGCCATTCCATTTCTCCTTTCCCAAATATGTCTGTGTATTTTGCCTTTATTCCATTTTTTAACAAAATGGAATGTGTGTGATGTTTAAGATTACTCCTTTGTCTTACTAAATATGTTCTATTTCTAATAATTGATCTTCTAAATCTCACATGTTTTGGTGGCACGTAGCTTTCAGGTATTAATTTTACTCTAAGTAAATCCGCAAGGATTTTTGCATCAATTTCATCTGTCTTCTTTTTAGAATAAGCAATTGCTTTTACTTTTAATGGATGAGCAACGGTTACTTCGTAACCTTGCTCTTCTATTCTATCATATATTGGTTCATACATTCCACACGCTTCCATAGCAAAAGCAGTATCTTTGTCTTGTTTTTCTAAAAAATAGTCTAGTGCTTTTGTGGTATTTAATAACCTGTGATTATTAATGCCCTCTCCTTAGTCATTAATAACACAGCCCTGTATTTCTTCTTTGTGGATATCTAATCCAACAAAATATTTTGTCATTATATATCACCTCACATATTTTTGAATTGATATCATCTAAATGATATCAATTTTACGAGGTTTTCATAACAACAAAAATATCTCTATTTAAGATATATTTTTAATAACTATATTATCTAATTTCTATGAAGAACTATGAGTATTAAACTATATAACACTGCGACTAAGAAAAAAGAGACATTTAAGTCTGTTGTTCTTAATCAATTAAAGATTTATGTTTGTGGGGTAACTATTTATGATGATGTTCATTTGGGACATGCGTTTTCATATATTAATTATGATATACTTGTGAATTATTTTCATTATTTCCTTGGCTATGATATTACTTATGTTAGAAACATAACAGATGTTGGACATTTAACAGACGATGGATTATCAGACACTGGAGAAGACAAGATAGAAAAAAGAGCAAGTGAAAGAAAAGTTCATCCTATGGAACTTGTTTATATGTATTCCCATAGAATGTGGCAATTCTTTGATGCATTAAAGATATCTAGACCTAACCTAGAACCACAGGCATCAGCACATATCCTTGAGATGCAAGAATGGATTAAGAAAATGCTTAGTAATGGTTTTGCCTATGAAGTTAATGGAAACATCTATTATGATATTTCCAAGTTTAAAGACTATGGTAAGTTTGCAAACAAAAATCTAGAAGAACTAGAGAAAAACACAAGATTTGAAAATGACCCTAACAAGAAACACCATGGAGACTTTGCTTTGTGGATAAAAGCAAAACCAGAACACATACTAAAATGGTCATCGCCTTATGGAGAGGGTTATCCTGGTTGGCATCTTGAATGTTCAGTTATGGGAACCAAGTATCTTGGCGAGAAATTTGATATACACGGCGGAGGAATAGAACATCTTTTTCCTCATCATCAAAACGAAATTGCTCAAAATTACGGTTATTTCAAACACGATGTTGTTAACTATTGGGTGCATACAGCTATGCTTTTGGTTGATGGAAGAAAGATGGGAAAATCTCTTGGAAATTTTATAACAATTGAGGACTTTTTAAAGAAGCATTCTGCTGAATCACTTAGATATCTTTTCTCAACAGGACATTATAGAAAGCCACAGAACTATACTGAGAAAGCAATTGCGGATTCTGAAGTTGCGATAGACAGACTTAATAAATTTATTAAAAGACTGCAGGCAATAAAAAACAATAAAGACACAAACAACGCAAAAGAAATAATCAACACTGCAATTGAAAACTTCAAGAATGCAATGAACGACGACCTTAACACCCCCTCTGCTTGGGCAAATATTTGGTTACTTGTTAAAGAAGGAAACAGATTAATGGACCTTAATCAATTAACAGAAGAAGAATCACATCAGATTCTGGACTTCTTGCAGAAAGTAAATTTTGTTTTTAAGGTTTTTAATTTTGATATTGGTTGTCCTCTTGAAAAAGCAAGGATACAAAAAAAAGAAATTGAAGAACTAATTGAAAGAAGAAACGAGCTTAGGAAAAACAAAAATTGGGAAAAATCAGATCAAATAAGGCTTAACCTTGAAAAGAAAGGAGTAATACTAAGTGACTCCCAAACCGGAACCACTTGGCATTATGAATAAATTACATCAGCAACTTTAAATGTCGTCTTAACTTCTTATATTCAAAATACACCTGCATTTTATAAAAATATATATTACCAAAACATTTTAAAAAGCGTACAAATTTTTCGAGTTACATATATCCCAAATAGAATGCGCCCCAGGTAGGATTTGAACCTACGACCTATCGATTAACAGTCGATTGCTCCAACCACTGAGCTACTGAGGCACAGCCTGTTTCGCTAGGCTGGTGCGCAATGGGTTTTGCAGTTTATCTGCAATGATTACGCGCGACCTAACTATTTCTTTATTTAAGGTTTAAAACGAACCATGGTTCTTGGGAATGGTATTGTGTCTTTGATGTTATCAACGCCTGTAATGTAAGCTATTAATCTTTCTACACCCATACCAAAACCTGCGTGTGGAACAGAACCATATCTTCTTGTATCTAGATAAAATTCATAATGTTTTGGATCTTCTCCATCACTTAAAAGTCTTTGTTTTATCTTCTCTATGTCTGGCTCTCTTTCACTTGCACCAATAATCTCTCCATAACCTTCTGGACCAATACAGTCAAAGCCAAGAACAACTTTGCTATCTTTTGGGTCTTCTTTCATGTAAAAGGCCTTAACAACTTTAGGATATCTTGTTACAATTGTGAAAGTGTCATGCATTCTACTTAACTTATCCTCTTCAATTGTTCTTAAATCTTTACCCCATTCAACTTCCAGGTCTGCTTTTTCTTTTAAAAGTTTTAAAACTTCAGTATATGTCATTCTTATGAATGGTTTACCTATTGCTGTTTCTAAAAGCTTTGTATCTCTCTTTAAGATTTCTAAATCTTCTCTGTGTTTTTCTAAAACTGTTTTAATAACGTACTTGATTAAACCTTCCCCATAGTCTTGTAATTGTTCAAAATCAATCCATGCCCCTTCCATCTCAGCATGCCAGTATTCTGTTAGATGTCGTGAAGTTTTACTTTTCTCGGCTCTAAAAGATGGAGCGACTGTGTAAATCTTTCCTAAAGAAAAAATTGCTGGTTCAGCATATAGTTGCCAGGTTTGAGCTAGGGAAACTCCTTCTTCTTCAAAGTAGTCTACTTTGAAAAGACTTGACCCCCCCTCACATTGAACAGATTGAAGTATTGGTGATTGATATTCATAAAAACCTTCTTTTCTAAAATATTCATGAATTGCACCAATTACTGTTGATCTTATTTTTAAGATTGCAGTCATCTTTCTGCTTCTTAGCCACAAATGTCTAACATCTAAAAGAAATTCTTCAGAGAAATCTTTAGATATTGGATAGTTATCTGATTTTCCAACAAGTTCTATTGAGTCAATATCAACTTCATAACCTTGAGGAGATCTTTCTTCTTTTCTTAATTTTCCATGAACGATTATTGATGACTCTATTCCTAAAGCTTTTGCAGTTGCAAACTCTGCTTCTTTTAATTTGTCTTTTGCAGCAACTAACTGAATGATTCCGGTTTCATCTCTAATTGTTATAAAGATGTTATCTTTTTGATCTCTTATTCTATATACCCATCCTCTTAAAGATATTTCTTCAGTTTTACTTTCTAAAACTCCTTTAACACTTAAATATTTTTTCATAATTTCTTTTCACTTCCATTTTAATTATTAACTATTGATAAACAAATATATTAAAAACAAAACACTTATTTCAAAAAACCTTGACAATAAATTACTATGCGAATAAATAAAGTAGTGACCTACTGGCCATTAAAGTTATTGATAACTATACAAAACTTTGATTTAAAATCAGAATCTTCTAAAACAATTTTGTATATCATAAATAAAATAAGAAAGAAAAAGTTTATAAAAGAGAAGGAAATTCTCTTTTAGGATTTGATATATAATAATTTAGTTAGTCCATTACAGTATATTTAAAGTAGGTGTCAGCTACACAACAGGTAGT
>CAYXAY010000019.1:0-13490 GCA_964463155.1 uncultured archaeon
ATAAGCTATACTACATAATATATAATATATTAATAAAATAAGTAATTAAATTAAGAATTTAAATTAAGAATTAAGAAAGAAATATTTACAAAAAAATGGTGCAAAAAACATGGGAAAGAAACTATATTATTCTTTAGAAAACAAATGGTATGATTTTGTAGAAAATACAGGACTATATAAGATCACGGACAAGATAGATAAGTTCATGCCGTCTTTTATATTTTTCATGCTTCTTGTGATTATGATAATTGCAGGAGTGTTCCTATTACTGCCAACAATAACTGGCGAAGGAGAAGTAGGAATAACATTTAAAGTGATAGATGATTCTAGAGACCCAGTTCCACTTGCACCAGTAAGTGTCTCAACAATTGATAACTTCTACACATTAATAGCAAACGAAGACGGAATCACCAGAAAAATAAATATTCCAAAAAACACAGAATACACAGTAGATATTGATTTTGTGGGAAGCAACTATGAAACATTTTCAATAGATTATTTTGCAGAAGATAGTGAGCAAGTAACAATATATCTAACAGAAACCACAAGACAAACAACAACACGCTACACAGTAACATTGATTGATACATCCACAAAACAAAAAATAAACGCGAACGGCAGGGCTGAGTTTACTTGTTCAAATCCAGGTGCAATAGCACCAGCTGCAGTAACAATAACAAACGGTGTGATTGATGTGAATGCTAATAGCAACTGTCAATTAAGGGCAACATCAATAACTCTTCAAGGCTATGACACAAGACATTCAACAGCTATAGGCCAGAACACAACTTCCATTGATTTACAACGCACAACTATAGATTTAAAAGAAGCACATCCATTACATATCACAGTCAATGGAGAAGGCGGCGCTCCATTAACAGGAGTAACAGCAGCACTTTACGCTAATGGTGTAGCAATAGCAGGAAAAACTTGTGTAACACTTGCGGGTGTCTGTTCAATAACAGGAGTAGAAACAGGAAATTATGTCCTTAAAGTTACAGACACAAGGGTTGTCCCAGAATATGGTTCAACAAATGTTCCAATAACAATAACAGGAACAACAAACAGGACAGTTACTTTAACTAGAACAATTGCTGGTGACATACGTGTAAAAGTAAGGAAAGCAAACGGTCAAGCAGTAGAAGGAGCAAACACTAAACTAAAATATGGAGACACAGAAATCTATAGTGGATTTTTAACAGATGCAAATGGTTTAGTAACATTACCAGTTTATGATTTAACAAAAACATATAGAGTTGTTGTTGTAAAAGAAGGATACATGATTGCTTCACAAAGCAATGTTACAGCAAGCGCAACAACACCAATAATAATAACCTTACAGGCAATAACCCCACAAACAGTTGCAACATTAAAGATTAGAGTTCTAAATAGCGAAACAGCAAAAGGCTTTTCTCATGCCCAAGTTGTTTTGTATGATGCTAAAACAGGATTTTTAACAGATTACGATTCACAAATAACAAACAGCGATGGAAACTGTACATTTAGAGTAAGCGCTGGCAGATATTATGCCAAAGCATTTAGAGGCTCATCAAGCGGCATAAGTGACGAGTTTGATTTTGATGTAAGAAATGCAACAGACAGTAGTCCAGTAATTATTCCAATAGAGGTAGTTAAAGGAACTTTAAGAGTTTCTGTAGTAAACAACTATGGAGAGGCAGTTTCAAGAGCAAACATTATTTTATTTGACAAATATAGTTCTAGACAATCAGTGTGGGGCGGAGACCTCGCAAACATTGATGGAACATATGATATTTCTGAACTGACAGCGGACACCGAAGTTTATGCAGTAGTTTCAGATATACAGGATAACCTAGGCATGACACAATCAGAGTATGTTTATATTAGACCAGGAATTACAAACGATTTAAAAGTAACTCTTTATCCAAAGGTTTCTGCTTTACAAAAACCACAAATACAGTTTTTGGGTTTCTTTAATGATTCAGGAAACAAATTAAATGGATATTTAAGAGCTGGCGGAGACTACAAGGCAAAATTCTTGTTATTAGTTCCACAAGAAAGAGATAGAGATGATGAGTTCCAAGAAGTTGGAGCGGTCATAAGAACTGGTTCAACAACAAGCACAGGAATCTCAACAACACCATATATGGAAAATGACAGCATTTACCTAAAATCAATTGATCTTCCAAACTCAGAGATTACAAAATACACTCAATATAGTTCTGAGGTAGGATATGATGGAATTGAAGATGAAGACACAATAACACAAGGCGATGCAAAATGGGCAAAGGTTGTTTTCAATGAAATCTATGGAAATAATTTTGCTAACGCTTATACAATAATGGCAGATGTTAAGATTAGAGATTCTGCAAGCTATGGTGAAAGAGTAAATGTCAGTTATTTGGGCTTTGGTTATAACGAAGACGATGAATATGAGACAGACCCTAATGATAATACAAATAATAATGATGTAGAATACATGACTTATAAAACAGAAAGCTTCAATATCGGAGAAGAACAAGCATGTTCAAAAGATTTCTGTTTTACTTTAAATATTACAGACCTATATGAAGACATAAGAAAAGACGTTGTTTCAGATTACACCGCAACCCCTCATCAACATTATAAGTTAAGGTTTGGATTAATCAATAACAATAAAAATAGAATACACAATAACTCAAGATTAGAACTTGAAAACAAAGATAAAGGCCTAACCTTTGAAAGCATAAACATAACTCAACCAAACGGGGTCCCCCAAAACATCACTCCAACAAACAACATCTACGAATATAAGATACCTGTTGAAAGATTTGACCCGCACACAACTCTTTCAGGAGAAATAAATTTCGTTCCTGTGTTAAAGGGAGATAGGCAGTTTGTTATTAGCTTTGTTTCTGATCAACAAGTAATATTTACAAAACTTGTTGTAATACAGGTTTTGTCAGATAAAACATTTACTGTTAAAGTAACACCAGATGTCATACCTTCCGGAAAGAACTTCAATCTTCAAGTTGAAGTCAAAGATTCAAAGACAGGCATAGAGGTTGAAAATCCAGTAACCGTAAGAGTAAAAGATAGATTCAAAAGGGATTTGCTTGCAAACCCAGTACGAGTTGGACCACTTGGAATTGCGTCAGTAAACAACATCCCTGGTCAACAATCCGGAGACAAGATTTATGTTTATGTTGAGGCACCAGAGTATGAGACAAGCATTACAGAAAAAGAAGTTACAGAAAATATCTTTAAGATTACTCCAACAAGACTAGGGGTGTCATTAAATATTAATACAAAACCACAAGACACAACAAAGTTTACACTTGAAAACCTAAGTGAAAACGAATTGACAATAGAGTCAATAAAACTAATAGGTAACGACAACCAGATTGATGTGATTGATGTCCAAAGAATAAACAATTCTCTTGCAGGATATTTCGGAACTGTAATACCTGGCTTTGACTCAAGCGAAACAGCAAACAACTACAATAACAAGCAAGAGATTGAAGCAAGATTCTTTACAAGCCCTAGAGTTGAAACAATACGCGAAGTTAGAAACATCAGCTCAAAGTTAATAATACAATTAAAGGACAAATACAATAAAGATTATGTTTGGGAAGCACAATTGCCAACAACAATAGCTGTAGGTTATGAAGGTTTAATGGACAATCCAAACTGTATAACTCTTTCAGATGGTTTCTGGGAGGCAACAGTAGTTGACAATTATGTGGATAAGCAATTCACATTAAAGAATAATTGTGGAGTAAAGGAAAGACCAGTTCCATTAAACGGTGGCTTGTCAGCTAAAGTTGAGTTTGAAGGAAATCCATTAGGTCGGTTTACAGTAAATGTTGGAAACAGAGGCGTGGAATTATCACATGGTTATTTCAAGAACATCTATGACACAATTGACCAAGAGAAATCATATAATGTTAATATAAGATATACTCCTGTTGGGAGATACACAGGAGACATCAAAGGTAAGATTATCTTTAGATCAGTTAATGCAACATCTTCTGGCAATCAAGAACTAATAACCGAATACAAGTTTGTATTGCATGTTGTTAGCCTAAAAGACTGTTATACAGTTTCAAAGAAAGTATTAACTGCTCCAGATACAGGACAAGCAGATGTCTTTGTCATTGAGAACAAAGGCTGTGGAGCAGAGACGATTTATAGATTGTCATGCGATGAATGTACAGGTCTTGTCATCAGCCCTAAGGAAGATATAAAGGTTAGTGCAACAGGAACATCAGAAGAAATAAAAGTAATGTCTATGGGGGCAATGCCAGGGATGTACATACTAAACTTATATTCAAAGATAGGCGGAGCAAGAGGACATGAAAGAAATGTTGGGAGAGTAAGAGTAGAAGTAAGACCTGTAAGTCAATGTCTTGATCTTGACAGATATGAGTATGACTTGTACCGATATGCATATTCAGAAGGCAGCGGTCAAGCAACAACAGCAAAAAGCTTTGATATAGGAAACCTAATCAACCGTTGTTATGGCCAAGACGTAAAAATTAAAGGAACACTATCAGACGGGGTAAAATGGCGTGCAGCAGGCGTGAGCGGCTTAAGAGACGGGGTATTTACAGGCCTAACTTCCGCTTTAATAAAAAAAATAATTCCAAACAAAAAGGCAAACACGGCAGAAATAAACCAGACAGCCACGGCGTCTTCATAAAAACAGTCCTCCGAAGACCAAGCAGAATAGGCTGGTTTAGTCAATACACGGGTGAGTTTAACTTCAGCCGATGCAAAATACAAAATGTAAATAAGTAACTAATATATTAAAATTTAATAATAAAAAAACATAAGGTGTAAAAAAATGAAATCAAATCTAAAATTTGTTTTAGGACTAACAATGGCTTTGTTGCTATTGTTTAGTGTAGGAAATGTTTATGCGGGGGGTACTTCTAACAATAACACCACAGCAACACTCTCCGCCTTACAGTCTGCCTTTAATCTGATTACTGGCGTTTTTGGCAAGCTTGTCGGTGGACCGTTCTGGCTACACGGTATTGTCGCAGGAGCAACATCTGCATTTAAAACATACAGTGCTCTTGATCAAACAATCAAAATGAATCTAAGAAGTGAAAGAGTAAATGTCTCTGACAACGAGTTTGTTTCAGAGGACGCAAAAAAAGAACTAAGGATTGATTTTGACAACAACGTAGTATTAACAGACCAAAATGTATTAGATATTGATTTCATAGTTACAAGAAAAGCAAAAGAGTTTAAAGATACACAAGGACGAGAAAAAAGCCCAAAAATCAGATGGGCAGAAAAAACAGAGACAATAGATGTTATAGATGTTAATAACCAAAAAACAAAAGGACAAAAAAGAGCAATATTGTTTGAAGACTTAAACCAAACAATAAAGCAAGCATCAGAATATAGAACATTAGTAATTGAATACAAACAAGCAGAGTTTGGAAGACAGCCAGTAAAGATAACAATTGAAGACATTGACGATTTATATGGCAATGGAATGAGCTGGTTAAGAGTATTTACAACAGGTGTAGACCAGGCAAAGGAAAAACTTATTGACAGAATGGACAATTTAGAAAACGTATATGCTAAAAGAGAACCAAACCCATCACCAAACAAAGCACAAAAATTCCGTTTATTATTCAACTCAAGAGTAGATGATAATGAGACAATAAGCTCAGAACTACTTGATTGTACAAACGAAAAAGGAGACCCGATAGGTTCAACAGGAACAGAAGTATTACCAAAAGTAGCATACAATTGGGACTTTAAAGAAAATAACACAGTAATCCCAATAGCTGGGGAAACTTCAAAAGTAGTAAACAACACTTGGTGTGATGTTGCAACAAATGGAATATATTGTGATGCAACACAAACAACAATAGAAGTATTACAAAAAATAAACACAATAAATGAGTTTGTAGAACTACATCGCGCAAACTTCACTTGCCCAACAGGAGCAGAAACACAAAACCTAGCAAGTGACATTAACAATGTTGGAATTGTTTATCTAAATGTAACTTCAGTTACTGAAAAAAAAGCAACATTTGAATACAAGATAAGAGGGAATTATCAAACTACAATACTACCTGCACCAAGAACACTATTTGATATTAACTATACTGTTCAAAAGAAGGCAGAGAATTCATTTAATTGGATAACAATAGCATCAGGGACAAAAATAATCGGTCACGAATACCTAAATAATGGCATCATAGATGAAACAATCCAATCAACCTTTTCAACAGCAGCAACCGCAGAGGACACTATAAAAATAAAAGTATTCTTAACAAACTTTAATGCAATAATATCAAACAATGAAATTGGAAACAACATAATAGACAATTCTTTAGAAGTTCAAACAAGTATAGAAGGGGGAACAGCAGGATGTACTCTAGAAAAGACAACAGAAAACCTAAAGAAATACCATCCTGAGTTTGATGAAAAACTATACAACTTCAAAGCATATCTAATGAAAGATGGATACAGTAATGATTTCAAGAAGGACTTTGATGAATATTACAGATTAACATTTAACACAGGAATACCGAACTGGTATGATAATGCTGAAACATCATATTCTCCATTATACAAATACTTTATAGATCCGCAAAAATTCAAATTCAAACAAAGATTTGCTAACGAAATTGAACAAACTATGCTTCCGGGACCAGGAAGATACAATGTAAAGATACTGATATATTATGATGATAATTGGAAACTATTCAATGACAGAGGAGACATAACAGGAAAGATAGAGATCATTCTTGACAAAGAACAAAATCCAGAGCTTGATTCTCCACTATACTATATGCCACTTGACGGAATGGTAGGAAGCACAGGAGACAAGACAAGAAATGGCTATGGTGTAGATTATTTAGATGATAAGGTTCCAATATTTTTAGATTCTCAACACAATTATACTACAGCAATGTTTACTGAAGGCTATCTTTCTTCAAACACAATTTCAACAATAAAGACAAAAGAGATAAAGGACTTTTCTACAATGAACAACGGAAACGAAAGAGGAAAGCTATTATCAATAACTAGAGCGCAAAACAATATATTAAACTTAAGATATATACCCTCAAGACCAACACCAGTAGCATTAAAAGTAACAAACACAAAAGCAAACACACATGCCTATGCTTTCTATAAGTTATCAGTTGGTTTACCAATAGATCAAGGCGGAGAAGTTGCAACACCTGGTTTAAGTCTAGCAAATTGGACAGGAATTGGAGCAAGCAAACAATGTAGAGACTTTTCTGGAATACCAATACTTGAAAGATTCCTAGCAAGTGATGACCTTGTTTCAACAGAATCAGAACTAGGACCAGTAACTCAAAGCCAAAGCCACAGTTATGGTGTTGAATGGAATAAGAATATTATCAGAAGAACAGGAAATGTTTGGTTATATACAATATTCTACACTCCTGCAAATTTCAAGACAGGCCCAGGAATAAGTTATTTGTATATTGATTCTGCAAACGACAATGCATTATTGTTTACAATAGATAACACTCAAAGAGACGGAAGTCAAAACGTAGCCTTAAAAAATAGATTTGAAAAAGACATTAAATCAATAACTGATGTCTTTGAATTAGTAAAAAACAAAAATGCATGTATATACAACGACAGCAAATCACTAGATGTATTCTACAATCCAAAGAAAATCTCAGAGCCATTGACAGACGCTATTGAACACGGCCTAGACAGAGAAGGTGCTTGTATAAAGCACTAGTTTTTTTATTTTTGTAATTTTTAAATTTTTACCCCTCTATTTATAAGATTTACAAAAAAATCAAACCTATGATGTTAAATACTTAGTAATATGATTTATATGCGGAAAACTATGAAGTTTGACATTGTTCTAGAAAAACAAAAAGAAGGCGGTTATACAGTCTATGTTCCATCTTTGCCTGGTTGCATCTCCCAAGGCGAGACAGAAAAAGAAGCCATAACAAATATTAGAGAAGCAATAGAAATGTATATTGAAGAAATCAATTCAAATAAACTAAAAACCATGTTAAATTCTTTTTCTATCAAACAAACACAAGTGACTATTAATGTATAAGATTGATAATCTTTCAGCTAAGGATGTAATAAAGATTTTGCAACTTAAAGGTTATTTTATACTAAGACAAAAAGGCAGTCACATGCTACTTAAAAACAAAGACAACAAAATAATGGTCATTCCAAACCACAAAACCCTAAAAATAGGAACAACGCGTCAAATAATCAAATCTATTGACTTAATAAAGCAAGGAGTTGAAAGATTATTATAGCCACAATTAACTTCTTAACTTAAATAACCAATAACCTTTAAATATCTTTCTTTCTCTAATATAAATAGATTTTAAATATATGGATGTGAAAAGATTATGTCATTTGCTTTAAAATACCAGGCATTTTTAGAGAAAATAAATACTAGAATGCCAATCAAATGGTTAACAAAACCAATAGATAAGATTCATCCTCTAACTTCTTTTTTCGTGTTTATATTAATAGTCTTAGCAATATTGTTCTTTATCTTTAAACCACACATTCTTCCTGAAGCAAAAATAGAATACATGTCTTTTACAATAGGTCTTACAGACAGCAATGGACAGCTACTTAAAAACTTTGAGTTTGAAATAAAAAATTTCAAAGACAATGTAACTCAAACCCATAGGACAGGAAACAACGGGCAGTTAATCATTGAACTTGACAAGTTTGGACATTATTCTATTATTGTTGACAAAAAAGGATATAAGTACACAGAAGAGTCAATTGATTTGTCAAGAGACAAACAACACTTTGTAATACAATTATTTAGTCTTCCAACAACCCAAAACAAAGCCTTAATGTTTGTTGGAACTGACGGCAAACCAATTTCTGAAAACCTAAATGTTACAATCACTTGCCGAGACGGAACTACAATAGACCCATCAACAGCAACAGTGATAAACGGAACAGGAAACTTTACGGTTCCAGTATCCTGTAATTATCTTGTTGCAACCGCTATAGGAAACACATATTCTGGACAAAACATTCCAATCAACCAAACAACAGGAATAGTGACTGTTCCTCCAAGAGCAGCAAACACAAGCGTTGGAAGAGTGACAATAAAAACTAGTAGTAATAATAATTTTTTAGATAGAATAACACTAAGAATATACAAGGAAGGAAACACCATTGATTCAATTGCTTCTGGACAAACAACAACAGGTTACAAGTCTTTTGCAAACATAGAGACAGGAAACTATATAGTTATTGCAACAGACGATTCGTTAAGATATCAAACAGCAAACTCAACATTTACTGTCACAAAAAACACAGAAACACAAGTGACAATTGACTTGGTTCCAATTGCAGGAAACGAAACGACCCCAGGAATAAACACAAGAGACATAAAAGTCATAGTAAAGGATTTAGATACAAACCAAGAGCTAGACTCAACATCTCTAACAAACATAATCTTAACAACAACAATTGGTGGTTCTCCTCAAACAGTAGACACAAAACCATATGTTTCTGCAGGAGTAATCTTTAGAATTGATTCAAGCAAGCAATATTCATTAACTGTAAGAGCAGAAGGCTATATTGCCCAAGTAAAAAACATAACACCAAACATTAATGATTATATGATTTTTTTAGAAAAAGAAACAGTAAGCAATGTTTCTGATATCAATGTCAGTGTGAGAGATGAAGACAACCTTCCAGTAATCGGTGCAACACTATTGATTTATGATGGTAGTTCTGAATTTTTAGATACTAGATTTAGATCAGTAATAACTGACAATAACGGCAGCACAAGCTTTGATAACATACCAAGAGGATATTATTTTATTAGGCTAAGAAAAAACAATGTTGTTTCTCAATCCCCAAAATTTAATCATAATCCTCCAAGCGACACAAATCTTTCAATGAACATCAACATAGGTCAAGGAACAATCAATCTTACAATAAAAAATACCGCTAATGAGATTATTAATTTTGCAAACATAAGGATATTTGATATTAGTGGAAGAGAAATAGGAGTTGACCAGGCAACGCAAGCAGGAACATACACAAGGAGACTAAAAGCCGACAAGACGGTTTATATAAAGATTTCAAAAGACGGCTATTTTGATTATTACACAGAGTTATTGCCAATTATTGGTGGAGAAACAATCAACAAAGAAATAAAACTAACAAGACTAGGGACAATAAATGTTCCAACAGCAGAGCTTGTTGGTTTATATAATATGCAAGACCGTTCTGCAACCCACTTAACCCAAAACACAAGATATTATTTCAAGTTTAGAATCATTAATCCGAGTTCAGGAAACATTGGTTTAAGGTTTATGATTGGAGAGAAAAATACAGCAACAGAAGACATAGTTTATATAAAACCAATAACAGACTCCAAAGCAAACATTAGTTATTATAGTAATACAAACCTTGACATTGTTGCTCAAGATGTTCCTGCAAAAATAGCGGACGCAATCTTTGTAAATGCTAGTCAAGCAGTATATGAACTATTAATACCAGTAACCACTGTACAAGCAAGAAGAGGGCAAGCAATTCCTATCTATTATTCTGTTTTTACTGCTAATCCTCCAGCAATAAATAACCTAACAAACCAAAATGTCTATTACATTGATGTTTCAGAAATATGTTCAGAAAACTTTTGTATATCAGGCCAATATCTTGATATTGAAAGTGATATTATTTATGACTTGTCTACAACAAACCCAATGGTTGTAAACAAAAACTATGACTTAAAATATGTTTTAACAAACGCAAAGTCAAATGTTTACATAGGTAATAGACTGTCAATAACAAATGTAGAAAACTCGTCAGAAATGCAAGCGCATTCAATTGATATTAGCTATTACAATATCTTTGGTAATGGTTTTTCATACACCAGTAATTCTGGAAACCAATTAAGAAACAAAATACCATTTACTTCTGAGTTCTTGAATCTACCACAGATTAATGTTTATGATAAGATTAATATTAACTCCAAAATAAAACCAGCAGTTCTTGGAACAACAAGATTGCAAAACAAGATAATCTCTAACCAAGCAATAGCATATAACCAATTCATTAGTTTTAATGTTTCACAACAATATCCTTTCACAATAGATTATGAACCAAAGAACATAGTTCCAGGAAGGCCATTTAACATGACAGTAACTGCTCTTGGCAACTCGGCAATACCAGTAAACAACGCCATAGTAAATGTTTATCAAAGACTTGCAAACAACCAGCTAGTAACAGTAACAAATGGAAGCTTTAGAACAAACGATTATGGACAAGCAATTGTTGCTCTTCCAGCAGTGCGAAATGGTGAAAAAATAATTATTGCTGTTGAGAAAAGCGGATATTACGCTCAACCATTAGAGATAACAATAACTCAAAACATCTTGTCTTTAAAGCAAGGAACAACAGCAGTAACTGACAATGCGCCATTTACAATTAATGTTCATAAGTCAAATGCTCTTGGCACAGAAAAAACATTAACAATAATAAATAAGACAAACTACCCATTAAGATTAAAGCAATTTAGAGACGATAGTTTTAGCTTTAGAAATTCAAACTATTTAAATATAGAACAATTACAAAACCACTTAAACAGCCAAGTAGATGGTATAGTTATTCCAGCTAATGGTGAAGACAACCTAAAAATAAAATTATCAGCATCTCAAGATGCAACAAATGTCACAGAAACAATAAACATAACCGGAAACATAATAGGTTATGTCACTGTTGACAACTCAATAACAGAATATCCTTTCAATATCCCAATGAATGTTAAGATTTCAGTTGGAGAAGGAGTAGAAGCAGACGATTGTTTAACATTTACAGGAATGAGCAATCCTTTTGAGGCAGTTGTTGGAGGAAATGGCTTTACAACAGAAAGCTTTACAATAATAAACAACTGTAAAAGAAAAGGAAACGATGAACAAGGCGTTGTTCTAAACGCTCTAAGGGCAAAAGTTGTAAACACAAAAGACCAATATGGTTATTACACTTTAAGAGTAAGAGAAAGAACAATAACACTTTCAGAAGGCGCTTACACAACAATACTTAGTGATTTAGAGCCTGGCCCATATGATGCTACACTAACCTATTACTCCATGGATAAAAAGATTGGAGATGTAGAAAGCAAGATTTACATTAATGCTCAGATAGAGACAGACACTGGTTTAAAATATGTAAACACAACAAGAGATGTTGCATTTACAACAAAGATAGCAATAAGAAAGATAGAAGACTGTATTGACTTCTATGATGACGGCAAAAAGATAAACAACATGCTTGTTATTCCTAAAGAAATCAACACAACAGAAGTAAAAGACATAACAATAAAAAACAACTGCTCAACACTTGGAAGATTTAAGTTATACTTTTGTGGAGAATACAAAGAATATGAGGGTTGTCAAGAACTAAGATACGAAAACATGCTAGGATATCTACAAAACGAGCTAAGCTTCAATCTTGGAGAAGACTCACAAATTGTAGGAATCATTAAGCCAGATGTTCCTGGTGGCTATATAATCCCAGTAAGAGTATCAATCTTAAGCGACAGCGGAAGAGCAATAGCAACTGTTGAAAAAAGACTAAAAGTAAATGTACAGTCAGGAAGAGCAAACAGCCTATACATGGTAGATCCATTTATTGAAGTAGAAAAAGTAATAACTTCTAGAAATCAAAACACCTATGTAAGTCCAGAAGTCAAGCTACTAAACAGCGACATCAACAAGACTCCTTGGTATTATGCTACACGGAAAGTTGGTGATACTGGATTTAGTAAATATATGAATGAATTTTCGCCGGAATCAAGTGTATTAGAGAAAGTTATATTTGTTAATTTTGAAACATTTACAGTTAATAAAGAAGGCATGGATTCATTTTTGCGTGGTTGGGTAGAAGCCACATATATAATAGGTATGTCGGTTATTTCATTCGTTTGTTTGGTTTGTGCATTGGCTCTATTGACGGTTCAAATAGTTGATTGGTTATTACCGTCATTAACTAACAACTATAAAGAAGATGTAACTTATAATATGCCAAAAATCTATGAAGATTTCTTAAAAACTAGCCCAGATATAGAAAAAGCGAAAACAATAAATGTTGTTGGTAATACCGATACAGCATATATTTCTATAATTGACATTACGGGTGCGAGATATAGACAATTATATAATTTAAAAAATCATATACACGGGAAATTAATAAGCGATATTACTATTTCCCAAAAATTGGATTTGTGTTCAAAAAATAATTACCAAACTGTTGGCGCAGATGCGTTTTGGAGTGAAAACCCAAAAAACTGTGATAATTTAAGAGTTACTACTGATGGTACCGGATATAAATACACAGTAGATTGTGATGGCGCTTGGAATTTTGGTAGCAAAAAGATCGATGCAACATATAATGGCATATTAGAATGTAGATTTAATGAAACAATTTGGCCAGAGCAAGCAGGCATCAAACCCCTTATCTTTAATGTGTCGGATACAAATTTAATTAATAGACTAAAAATGGGCGAAACA
>CAYXAY010000020.1:0-12492 GCA_964463155.1 uncultured archaeon
CTGTTTCTTGTGTATGGATTTTGATATTATATTTTTGAGATACAACATTAAAAATGTTACTATTTCACTTATAAAAACACTACGGAATGTATTATACCTGTATTTTGAAACAAAAACAAAGTGAAACGAGTTTCGGCGTGCATCCGATTGGTTTTTATTCTGATAGCTACACAAGTTATTCATATTGAATTTCCTCCTATATTTTATAGCCGCGAAGCGGCTTTTTTTATAGGAGTAATAGTAGAAATAGTTTAAAAATATTTATTCGGCATTCATCAGCACATAAATGTGCAGTATACTGCCGAGGATTTAATAAGGAGTTACTGCACTCCTTCTAAATCATCTAGGTTTTCTTGCTTGTCTTTGCTATCTTGCTTTGTTGCAGAATTGATTTTTTTAAAAATAAGGTCTTCTTGCTTTTGTATGTTTTTTATCCTTAAGTCGATTGTATCTTTTAGGTCCTTTGTATCTTTTATGACATCTTCTTTGTCAGAAAGAATAAAGATATTTCCAACACCTTTGTAAACCTTCTTTTCCTTTGTCTTTTCTAACTCTTTAACTGTGTTATCAAGAACATTTATCTGAAATTGTAATTGTTGTTTTTGCTGTGTTAAAAACAATAATCGCTGTCTATATACATTTGCATTTTCGCTCATAAATCCACCTCATAAGTTTTTTTAATCAATTCTAAAAGATTAATGTAATTGTTTATTGTTGCTTTGTAGGCTGTTATGTCCTTACAATCTATGTTTATCTTTATTGCCTTTGGCTTTGCTAAAACCGTTATTTTTGAAGACGATCTTTTAAAGTCCTTTCTATTCATCTCAAGCTCTAAAAGCTCCTTTAGCTTTTTAGGGTTGCTAGTCTTTATTATCAATTCCTCTGAAATTATAGAACCAATCATAAACTTTCCTCTTTTATTTTAAAAGAAAAGAAAAGCTCCTTGTTTATTTCAAAGCTTATTGTGTTGTTCTCTTGCTTTGCCTTTGTTTCTGAATCTTTGTCAATTTCTTCAAGGAAATAAAATAATTTCCCTTTGGCATTGATGGTTGTTATCTTTTTCTTTGGTTTTTTGTAAAGGACATCTGTTATTGTGAATAACTTCTCTGGGAAATATTCCTTATCTTTTCTTTTGTAGATTAATAATTTTATATTGTCTTTCTTTTTTCCCACAAGCAAAAGATGATTGTAGCCAATATAGTTTGATTTTTCAAAGATTTTTTTAAGTGTGGTTTCTCCTCTAGGTATGTGCCTTACTTCTGGAAGAAACTTAGCTAAATGCTTGCAAAATCTTTTTTGAAAAATCTTGGCGTTTCTTGAAGTCGTAATTATCATCTAGTCAGCCTTTACCTTCTTTACAACAGGCATTCTTTTCTTGTAAAATATTCTTCCTGAACAGCTTTTACATTTCTTGCTTTCTGGCATAGAATTGTAAACTTCATTACATTTTCCACAATAGTACATGATTTCACCTATTGACCTGCTGTTTTGTATTTGTAAGCACCACCTGAAACCTTTGTCTTACATTTTTTGCATTGAAAGATTCCTGTTGCCACTCTTTTTATCTTGTCTTTTGTTCCACATTTTGGACAAACTTTTTTGCTTTTGTCCTCAATTGCTAGAAGGTATTTCTTTCTAATACCTACTCCCCCTCTTACTCCGTACTTTCCTGTCTTTTTAACTTTTTTTGTGTTCATTTTTCTTCACATATTTTTGTTTTTATTTCTGAATATTTCTTTGTTGCGACATCCATTATCTGGTTGATGTCAGAAATCTTGAAGGTTCCGTTTCCTCCGCCTTTGTGATAAGCAACAACGGCGTTACCCACAACTCCTAGAGTAAACCTAGAGTCACTTGCTAAATCTTCAACCTCTGTTGCGTCAGCAAATAACTTGTTTTTTGATTTCCAGAAGGTAAAAGATACTGCTATCTTTTTTAGGTCGATATTGAGTTTCTTGTTTGTGTATTCTTTTAAAACTATGCTATTGTTCTCGTCAAGCTTTGGAATCTTACAATCAAGTAAAGCTGCCATTGCTGCGTATTGTCCAGCATCTATCAAATTACCGTCTGCATTTAAGGCATAACAATCAACATAGACAATAAATGATTTTTCTCCAGTAACTATGTTTAAGTCTTTAAAATCAATACATTTTGAAGACCTTATTACTCTGTCAACAATTCTTCCATATTCCATAGCAGGAATACTTGGTGGTCCGGTGTCTATGTCTGCTGAGGCTATTCCTGACATCTCAAGATTAATCACTATTGAACCTTCGTTGGGAGAATCTGGATAAGGGGTTCCTACTACAAACTTTACGCCCGCAATAATTTCAGTATTGCCAAGCTTTGCCCATGCTGAGCCGTCTGCCGATGTCATTACTCCTCTTTTGATTTCAAGAGACCTGTATTCTAATAAATCCCTATTGTCAAATCTTTTGTTTTCAAAAATTAATTTTCTTGCATTGTCTGATTTTAGTATCTTTAGAATATCTGTGTCACTCATTGTATGTCACCTTCCATTGGATATTTTTCAACAAGCGCTTTTTTTTGAATCTCATATATTTTTTCTGCGCCTTTTAGAGCAGTTTCTAGGATTTTTGAACAATCTTTTTTGTCAACAAAACCATCCATTTGAAGAAGTGCAAGTTCTTGTTGTGGCATCAAAAAAGCACAAGCCATGTCAACAGCATCCTCTGTGTCCTCGTCTTCTTTGTCAAGATCAAGAACAAGCGCCCCATTTGCTCTTCCTGCTGCTACTGCGCTTATTAGTCCTTTCATTGGAAGACCCGCCTCAGCTACAGCTAAGCTTGCTGCTGTTAATGCTGCAACTCTCGTTCCTGCATCTGCTGAAAATATTAAAACATTAACATCTATCATTGTATTTGGGAATTGATCAACCATTACTGCTGCTTCTAGAGCGTGACCTGAAACCAAGGAAATTTCTTTATCTCTTTTTCCAGGAACTGGTGATTTTCTTTCAGAAACAGAAAAGCTTGCCATTCTGTATTTGTAGTCTATTATTGCTTTTGTAGGGTCTGCTAAATGTTTAGGGAAAACTGGTCTTGGACCGTTTACTGTTGCAACAACTATATTTTTGCCCCACTCTAAATAACAGGAACCATCTGCATTCTTTGCAATCCCAAGCTCAATCTTTATGGGACGCAACTCATCTAAAGACCTTCCATCTAGTCTTTTTGCATTACTCATTTTTATCTCTCCTCTTATTGATTATTTTTTAAGTATTCTTCTATTGTGTTTGTAAGATTTGCTTTTTGCGAATTTCTAATTATCATTGAAATTGCATTTTCTAAAAGACCAGCGTTCTTTGAAACATACCAAATCCAGCCGTTTCTTCCAATTAAGATATTTGATTGAGTGTATTTCTTTAAGATGTTTAGCATCGAATCGTTTTTTCCAATTATCCTTGGAATCTTTACTGAAGAAACCGAATAGATTAATCCGTCTGGAAGAATGTTAATGTTATCAAGCTCAGAAACATCGGCTCCATCTACTCCTTTTACTCTTGCAAAAAGAATCTGTCCAATCTTTAGTTCTTTTGTTATCAAAGACTTTGGAAAGAAACAATCGCTATGGGAATTTACATCAATGATATAGCCATTTGCTGTGACATTTCTTACCACACAAACTATTGGATCGTTTTCTTGTGGGATATATGGCCCATTTAATGGAACTATAGAAACAAAATCGTCTGTTTCATTTAATATGCCAAGAACTGAGCTGTGTATTTTTTCTTCAGTGATAAAAATATTTTCCCCAACTTTTTTTTTCTTATCTGTGATTAACTCTCCAGGAACTACTATTCTTTTCATTTATTTTCACTCTTTTTTATTTTAAAACATTGACTATTACTGACCCGTGCGTGATGTTGTTTAAATCAGTTAACAGTTTTGATTTTAGACCTATAGGCAAAGTCACCCTTGCAAACAATCCTCCGCTTGGTAGCCATTTTTCCTCAAGAATCTCATACTTGTGAAGAACAGGCATTAATTTTCCAGAGTATTGAGCAGTAACCTCAACTGACATAACAATCTTTTCCATAGAGATTGGCATTGCCTTTTTTAGAACAAGCATAACTTCGTTTAACTCGTCGTCTTTTTTTCTGGAAAGACTAAACTTAAATTTTGCGGATTCTAAAGCATTGAGAATTCTTTGTGGTGGTATTGGTGTCATATCTTTTGGGTCATGTGCATTTTTTGTTATAAAGTATATAATCTCGCTTTCTCTTCTTTTAAGCATCTCGTTTCTTTGTGATGTTGTTAATTGAACATCGCCGTCATGTATTATTTTTTTTGCAATTGTCAAAAAATCAGTTGTCTGGAAAACTTCCTTTATCACTTCTTCTGAAGCCAGTTTTCCTTTTGCTGAATCTGAATAAACTTCTTCCATTGCAAACATCTCGTCAAAGTTTATTTCTGTTTTTCCGTGCTTGTAGTCCCAAGCCTTGTAAGGATCAACAAATATCTCAAAGCGGTGCCCATTTCTACTAAGTCTTGCAATTACTGCATCATCTAATTTTACCATTATTAATCACCCCTATAATAACTTTGAATATTTTTCTAAAGGAACTATAGCATCTTGATCTCCGTTCTCTGCAATATTTATTACTTGTATGCTTTGAGGGTTTAGTTTTTGTTTTGGCTCAAGGTTTAAGGATATTGCTTTTATTGCAATTGTTAATGCTTCTTCAAAGCTTAGGTTTTCCTTGAAATTTTTCTCTAGATAGCCTATTATTTTTTGTTTGTTTTGGCCTATTGCTAATGCCTTGTAGGCGGTTATTGCTCCGCTTGGTTCTGCTTCAAATATATGCTTTCCTAAAGAATCGTAGCCCGCAATTATCAATGAAACACCAAATGGTCTTCCTCCGCCATATTGTGTGAAATATTGCATTATTGATGCTATTTTTCTTACTAATGCTTCCACTTCAATTGGTTGATCGTAGTAGGTTCTGTTCTCTTGAGACATTTGTCTTGCAAAATCAACTAGTCTTCTTCCGTCCCCTATTAGTCCTGCACAGGTTGTCCAGACATGGTTGTCTATCTTAAATACCTTTTCTACTGATTCTGGTAGAACCAAAGAAGAATGGATTTTCTTGTCTGCCACTATTATTATGCCTTGCTTGTAGATTATTGCCACTGCTGGGCTTCCTTTTTCAATGATTTTGGAGGCATAGTCCACTTGATAGAGATGTCCTTCTGGACTAAACATTGTTGTTGAACGATCATAGCCGGCAGCTGCTGCGCCAATAGCATTTGGAATCAAATTTATTCACCATTTTTAGAATTTTTTAATATAAATATAAATGTGTAAAACATAGTTATCTACTAAGAAATATTATGGATAAGAAGTATTTAAAAAGCTTAAGTTATTAACAAAAAAAAGAGAAATTGGCCGCTTTATTAAAAAGCAGCTTTGGCTTCCTTGGAAAATATCAAGTAGCCTGCGATAAATCCGTAGATTACAATTCCTGCGATATTTGATAGGTCTCCAGTGAATAATAGACCTATAATTGCTCCAAAAAATGCAAGGCATGCAAGTATCATTATTACATATCTTGCCCAGTTTTTTAGCTTAAACAAACTTAAACCAAGATAAAATATGAAAGCACCCCATATTATTGCAAGAATTCCAATTATCAAAAAGAATGTTGGAGTATAGAATGCAAAAACTTGCGGACCTACTGTTGCTGTTGATTTCAATAAGTAATCATTTGCTTTCTTTGGAAAGATTATTATCAATACGCCAAACAGAAAGGCTAAGATTGAAACAATTATATAATATGTTGAAATTATCTTTATGCCTAGTGGTTTTGTGTGCTTTGTTTCTACTTTCTTTTCTACTGGTTTACTCGCGACTTTCTTTGCTAGCGCTTCTTCCGTAATTTTCTTTTTTACTGCCATTTTTTATTTCACCTTTTTTATTGTGCTTTTTATGTCTTTTACTTTTAGCAACCCTAGATCGGATTGAGCAAAAAACAAAGACGCAATAAATGTATCTAAATATTCTTTGTTAATTCTTATTAATAACGTTTTGGTTTTTTGTTCAGTGTCAATAATTGTGATGTTTGTTTCAATTTGAGAAAATATCCCACTTTGTTTTTGTAAGGCCTTGTAAAGTATTGTTTGCACTATCTTGGAATCTATTGGCTGGTTATAGGTAAGCAATTGCAATTGCAAATATCTTTTTTTGTGCCTTAAAGTCGGCTTTATTACTGCTAGTCTTTTCTTTTTCATATATTTTCTGTTAATGTTCTTTTGATAAGTGGTTTTTCTAAATTAAAATTTTTTAAAAACTCCTGAATAATAACAGGGTCAAGTAATTCATCTGCAGTTTTTGCATAGCTGATAAACTTAAACTCTATTTTGTGTTTTTCAAGTATTGGGATACTGAACTGCATCTGTTTGATTGATTTGTTCTGGTTGTTTCTTATCTGGTTTATGTTGAAGAAAAATAGTTTGTTGTTTTGCTTTGCTATTCTTGCTAATCCCTCGTCAATGCTGGTTTCCTGGACTATTGGGTCGAATAAATGGATAGGGATTTTGGTTGAGAGTATATTAGATATTGCTAGGATGTCCTTACCTTGTCCAAGAATTACTGTGTTTTTCGAAATAATTGATTTGCAGGTGTTTAAGAGATTGAGGTCTGTAAACAAAAGCGCTTTTCTAAATTGTTTTCCAGACGGCAAAGGATAATCTACATCTTCTTTTGTTTTTACTTCTTTAATCACATAAATTGTATAAATACCTAATTGTTCTAAATTCTTTGAAATATTCGGATATTTGAATAACTCACTTGAAACAAAATCAATATATTTTTCTTTCATTTACATTTTCTCCGGAATTTCTATTCCTAAAAGCCATGTTGCATTTTCTAGTGTTTGCAAATAACTTATTATTAATGCAAGCCTTTGTTCTGTAAGTTCTTTGTCATCAGAGATAACTTGACAATTTCCATAGAACTTATTGAATGTGTGGGACAAGTCAAGACAGAAGCTAACAACGGCGTTTGGTTTTCTTTCTCTTGTCGCATATTCTGCCTTTGCTGGAAACTGCATAATCAAACTTAATAATTTCTTTTCATCATTTTCTAGTTTTTTTGGACTAGGCACTTTTGTAAATTCTTTGAAATTTGCTTTTCGTAGAATGCTTTTTGCCCTAACTCCGCTGTATTGGACATATACTGAAGAGTCTCCTTGAAGATCAAGAGCTGAATTTATATCAAACACAAATGTCTTGTTAAAACCAATCTTTAACATCTCAAACTTTATTGTTCCAAAAACAATTTTGTCAATTATGTCTTTGTCGTGCGCTAGGTTGTTTTCTGTTAGCACATCCTTTACTTTTTCCCTTAATATATCCCTTAAGTCTTCGTAAAGAACCATGCCACCTGCGCGCGAAGCCATTTTTCCACTAGAAAGATTGACCATCCCAAGAGACAAGTGTTCGTGAGTTGTGCTAGGATATACTTTTGAAAATAAATAAAATAGTTGTCTAAAATAAAAATCCTGTTCAGAACCAACAACATAAATAAAATGATTGCATTTTGGAAACTTTTCTTTTTTTATTTGAACAAGAGCTATGTCTTTTGCGCCGTAAAGTGGTGCGCCATTCTTTTTTATTAATACCAAAACATCAAGCTTTTTGTCCTTCAAGTCAGCAATAACTGCATCATCGCTTTCTTGGATTCTGTCTTTGTGTTCTTTAATAAAAGAATCTTTAATATCTAAAAATCTCTTTTCGGTTTCACTTTCAAATATTTTGTCGATAAGCTCTATTCCCAGTTCGTCTTTGACCTGCATGTATGCCATATAGCAGACATCTCTAAGCCTAGCTATTTCTTTTTGTAATTTTGGGTCAATTAAAATCTGTTTTTGTAAATTGTCTATTTCTTTTGTGGAGTTTTCATTAACTTTTGCCTTTTCTCCTGCAGCAATGTAAATTTCTCCAAACCATTTGGCGACATTAATTTTTGGAATATTTTGTTTTTCTTTTGGAAGTTGAAGATAATACCAGTACCACTTGGCAACATGCGTTCCTACATCTCCGCCATAATAAACCGGCCGTGGGTCGTATCCACAAAAAGAAAGAAGGCGATTTATTGAATCCCCACCAACAACCATTCTTAAATGTCCTACATGAAGCGTCTTGAAGGTATTGGCGTTAAATGTATCAATAACATATTGTTCTTTTTTACCAATATCTGATTTCCCATATTCTTTTTTTTTGTTTAAAACTTCAGAAATTGTTTCTTTGTAAAGTATATTGTTGTTAATTTTTACATTTATGTAACCGGCAACGGAAACAAAATCAAAGATATTTTGCTTTTCTTTTTTTAGTTTTTCAACCAAGTCTTTGGAAATGTCTTGAGGTGATTTCTTCAGATTCGTTGCTAAGGAAAAACAAGGAAAGGATAAATCTCCAAGTTCAAAATCTGGCGGCTCTTCTATTGTTTTAATAATTTCAGAAATGTCTTTATCAATAACCTTTGAAAGGTCATTTGCAAATTTTTCTTTAAAGTTTATCATAATCAATTACCTTTAAGGCGAGCCCGGAGGGATTCGAACCCTCGACCCACAGCTTAGAAGGCTGTTGCCCTATCCACTAGGCCACGGGCCCACAAGATATATAATTTAGAAAAGAAAATAAATAAAAAGAGAATAGAAAAAGCACTTATTGTGCTATTTGATTTGTATCTTGGGGATATAATCTGTTGTATTGTTCCTCAAGATAAGCTATCGCTGTTAGGTGTTTGGAATAAACGCTATTGAATATGTTCGTATACACATCGTTATTCTCTTTTTTTAATTCAAATAATGCTTGATGCATTTCTAGATATTTGCCTTGTTTTTCTACACATCTAGATACCAGTAATGGTTTAATCGCTGTTTGTTGATGTGATGGGACTGCAATGAAATCTTTTATGATTATTGCAACATCATCTGTCTCTAGGATTCTTTTTTGAGTTTCCGTCTCAAACTTTGCACAGAAAGAACATTCAAAGTCAGTAAACACATACATCTTTACTGGAGAGCTGGTGTTACCCATTACAAAATCTCTGTTGTCTGCTAATAAGCTTGTATCAAGTATTTGTATTATGTCTGTTGGAATTATCTGAACTGCTTCTGACATTATTTCTTCATTAAACTGATAACCATTAGCATTTGTTTTTGCGAAGAGTCGATTAAATATTTGGCTATTGTTTTCATCTGTCAGTAATACAGATTCATCAACTTTTCCTTCTATGTAAAAGACAGGTATTTGTTTTGCGTCTATTGCCTCTAATATTTCTTTTCCTTTTGTGGAATCGTAGCTATATCTTTCTGTAGGCAAATCGAACATGTATTCAAAAAAGTTTGCAAGTTGTGGGTTTAGAGTTGTTTCATTTTGTAAACTTGTAATTAATGTGTCTGTTCCGTCTTTTATATGTTGATGGTTTTCATTGTCTATAATTATTAGTTTTGCTGGAATTGTGGTGTTTGATTTGTATGTCTTATTTGTGTAATCTAATGAAAAGTTTGTTTTTGCATCATCTTTTGCTAAATTTATGTATTGTTTAAACACATTATAATCCTTAGCTCCTGAAATCTTGTAGCTGCCAACAATTATCGCTGGCGTTCCTGTAATTTTTAGGTTTTGTGCTAACTCGCGGTCTGCCTGTATTTTTGAAATTATTTCATGGGCCGGATTTTCCATAATTTCTGCAATACAGGAATCAATTTGTGTTTTGTTTACGCCTATGTCCAAATATATTGGTTCAAACAATGCATTGTACCCTTCATCTACTTCTGATTGCACTATTTCCCCTAATTCCTTTACTTTTATTTGGAATTCGTCCTCTGTTAAGTTAGTGTCTAATGTGGTTATTGAAATGTTATGGTCGTTTGTTTTTGTGGTTTTGTTTTTTGTAAGCATTACTGTTGCAAACACTGCCCCAATAATCAAGATAATTAGGATAATTATCCCTATTAGCCAAAAATTAATTTTTTGTTTTGGTATATGATTCACAACCTGGTCTTTGTGAACGATTTTGTGCGTTTTTTGTTTTTTCAAAGTATCACCTTCTTATGCTTAACTATAAAAATTGTAATTATAATATATTATATGTATAGATAAAAATTTAAAAACAAATGGTTTTTATGGCAAAAAAATTAATTGATAAAAAGATATCTGATGATTTAAGGCATAAGCATTATGCACTTATTGGAGAGCACTCTGCTGTTGAAATTTGTGAATGGAACAAGAAGGCTCTTAGAGGAGAAGGTGTTTGTTACAAACAGCAATTCTATAACATTGAGTGCCATAGATGCGCACAAATTACTCCTGCCGTTGTTTGGTGCCATAACAATTGTATTTTCTGTTGGAGACCTGCAGAATACATGACTATGGATAAGTTTACTAAAGAATATTATGATGATTCTAAAAAAATAATTGATGAATTATTTGAACAAAGAAAGAAATTGCTTTCTGGTTTTGGGGGCTTTCCAAAGGTATCTAAGGCACTTTTAAAAGAAGCTGAGATTCCAAGTCATGTTGCTATTTCTCTTTCCGGAGAGCCAACGCTTTATAAGGATCTTTGGAGACTTATTAAAGAACTTAAATCTAGAAAAGAAATCAAAAGCATCTTTGTTGTTACAAACGGTCTTGAGCCAACAACACTTGAAAGTCTTTCAAAACACAAAAGTCTTCCAACACAACTTTATCTTTCTTTTGTTGCTCCAAATAAAGAGCTTCATTTAAAGATTAATAAGCCAAAGATAAAATACTCTTGGGAAAGATTAATGAAAACTGTTTCCTTGTTCCCAAAATTAAAAACTAGAAAAGTTATAAGATTTACATTAATCAAAGGAATAAATGACAATAAAAAATACATTAAAAACTTTGTAAAAATCTTTGAAAAGACAAAGGCGGATTTTGTTGAGATTAAGGCCTATATGTTTTTGGGGTATTCTAGAAAGACTTTAAAGATAGAAAACATGCCCAGCTTTGATGATTGTTTGAAGTATGCTAAAGCTTTTGAGAAACTTTCAAAAAACTACAAGATATCAGACACTTGTAAGCCCTCAAGAATCATTCTTCTAAAAAACAAGAAATCAAAAGTGGATAATTTTATAATTAAAAGAAAAAGAAAAAAGAAATGACAGAAATAAATGAATACCAAAAAGCAATAGTTGAAGCTTTGCAAAAAGAAAAGACCATTTGTCTTCTGGCTCCTAGCTTTCCAGTAGATTTTTCTTTCCCGGATATTGTTCTGGATCTTAGAAGACTTGGCTTTACAATGGTTGTTGAGCTGACTTATGCTGCAAAGCTTATCAATTACAAATATATTAGCACAATTAATGATAACCCAGAAAAACAATTTATTTGCGCAAACTGCCCAACAATTGTAAAACTTATAGAAAATCAATATCAAGAGCATAAAGACAAGATACTTGATGTGGCTTCTCCAATGATCGTCATGGCTAAATTTGTAAAAAGAGAATTTGGAGAAGATTATAAAACAATTTTTATAGGACCTTGCCTTGCTAAAAAACAAGAGGCTAAGGAGAATTCTGAAGTTATTGATTTTGCATTAACATTTAAAGAGCTTGTAGACATTTATGACTACTTAGAGGAAAACAAATTGCTTAAGGAGATAGATAATAACCCTGAAAACAAGCAATTCGACAAATTCTATAATGATGTGACAAAGATTTATCCTCTTGGTGGAGGAGTTACAAGTAATTTGATAACGAAAGATATTCTTAATCTTGATGAAGTCATTGTTTGCGATGGCCCTCATTGTATTGAAAAAGCAATGTTTGATTTTACAAACAACAAGAGACATAGATTTTTAGATATCCTTTTCTGCGAGGGCGGTTGTCTTGGCGGTCCAGGAATTATTTCAAAGGAAGATTTAGAACCCAAAAAACAAAGGATATTTGATTATAAAGATAAATCGAGATATTATCAACCAGATAAAAACTATGGTAAGTTCGTTCACGCTTTCGGTCTTGATATTAAAAGAAAAAAGTGATTTTGTGGCTACCAGAACTCCAAAAATAAACCAAATCGCTTCGCGATTTAATGTTTATTGGGAGCCCTTATCTGCACACAAGTGTGCAGTATTACAAGCGGCTCCCTTATTAATTAATTTGCATGTAACTGCTCATACTTTTTTTTCCGTCGTTAATATATTTTCTTACTGTTTCTACAGTTACTTTTCCTATACTTTCGTAATAGGTATACTTGCTCCAGAAATGTCCTTTGGGATATTTTTTTTTAAATCCAGGAAAGATTGTAAAAATGTTATGTGCTGTGTTTGACTTCAACAAGCAGATTGCTTGTCGTATGCACATAGTTGTTGGCAATTCAAGAAACAGATGTATCTGATCAACATCTGTTTCTTGTGTATGGATTTTTATGTTATATTTTTAAGATACAACATTAAAAATGTCTTTTACTATTTCGCTCATAAAAACATTACAAAATGTATTAT
>CAYXAY010000021.1:0-12156 GCA_964463155.1 uncultured archaeon
TTTTGTATTCAGGAAAAATAATGGTTGCAAAAGATAAGAAAGTATTGTGGCTTTATGATCCTAAAGGCATTGCAAAAATATTAAAATCGGGAGTAAAAATTAGATGAAACTAATTAATGTTGCTTTTGCTAACAAGAGATTAGAGAAAGAAATAGAATCTATTTCTGATAAAGAGTTTAAAGCAGAGATTGAAAAGACCATAATTAAATTAAAAGAGAAATCAGATTGTGGTATTCACATTCCCAAGAATTTATGGCCAAAAGAATATATTAAATTGTATAATATTACAAACTTGTGGAAGTTTGATCTAAGAAATGGTTGTAGAATAATCTATACAATTAAAGACGAAGAACTTAGAATATTATGCATTATTTTAGATTGTTTTTCACATAAAGAATATGAAAGAAAATTTAAATATTAACTATTTCTCATTTTCACAAAAAAATCAAGCAACGGTTCTTATATACTTGAGAATCCCAATTATATTAAAAATATATAAAAATATTTTGTATATCAATTAATATACAAATTAAATGTACTTATTGATATGCAAAGTAAAACAAAGATAGTTAGATATCCTAGATTGGACACATTAATGATGATTGAGAACGCTGCAGAAGATGCTAAAGGAGATTACACCGTAAGGCAAATTTGGCAAAGGCTTCCAAAGAAAGTAATGTGGCAGACATATCTTACAGCAATAGATTATTTAGAAAAAAGTTATAAGATTATAATAGATAAAAAAACAAGTGGTGTAGATATTGAATCCAAAAGAAGTTGCAAGAGTAAAAAGACAAAAACTAGAGGTAAAGTTCTAAAAGAACCAAAAATATATTTTATGGATATTAGTATTTAGGAACTATATACTGAATTAAAAGAAAGCCCAAAATTTAAAGACAAAGAATTATATTCTAATTTAGAGAAAATAATTTTAAAAATAACTGAAGATCCTCGTTGTGGGATAAAAATCCCGAAATATCTTTGGCCTAAAGAATATATTACAAAATATAGCATAACTAATCTATCTAAATTTGATTTTTCAATGGTAGGAGAGTAACACACACTATATAAGGCAGCAAGATATCAATAATTTCTTTAATTATAGAGTGGTTTCCCCATGAGAAGTATGAAAGACGATTTAGATACTATTTCTTCAAAAACAAAGGCTTATAAACAGATCTAATCTATATCTGTTAGATAATATTACTAAAAAGAGATTAAAAACATGGTAAGGAAAACAAAAAAAAAGAAAGTAATTAAAAGAATGGCACCAATAAAAAAAGAACAAAAGAACACAAATATCTTTGAATCAAAGGCAATAAAAAGATCAGGAATTGTCGTCTCTGGGCTTGCAGTCTTTGCGATAGTCTTTACTTATATTTATTATTCTTCTATAACCGGAATGTTATATATCGAGAATCTAGTTTCATTACTAGCACTTGCCTTCCCAATGTATGTAATGTATTATTCTTTGATAAGACCAGCAGACAACAAAAACACACAGATTCTTTATTGGATGTCAATAACAGTTATGTTAATCATAATAATGTTATTCATAAACGCAATATTTAGTGGGAACTTCTGTTATTGGTTTACAAACACTTGCTGTTTATAGTAAACTGTTTTAAATTAAAGTGATATAAATGCTAAAAAACAAAGAAACTCTAAAATCTAAAAAGAAAACAGAATTATTAAAAATAATTTTTTTTAATAAATTAAGTAAAATTATTGCAGTATTTTCTGTTTTAGTCGCCATATTTGTTCTCATAAACGAAAGGATGGATCTTCCATCTATTAAAATATTTTTATTTCTGTTGATTTCTTCAGGGTATCTGTTTTTGGATCCATTGCGTAAGAAAGATACTATGTGGTCAAAAACATTATATTTTCTTAATATAGTAATTATGTCAATTTCAGTAATTGTGGCTATATATATGTTGATTGTGGGTTCATATGGTCTAATATCAGTAACCGACACATCTGAATTAATATTGTTTATATTCTCTATAATTGTTTTAATGGCGATTATACTTTATATAATTCAATTATGCTATTTTAAAAAGGTAATTTTATTTAATCAATTTTTAATAATTATTACTGAAATTGTACTGTTTGGAGTTATTTTGTCTATATTAAGCATCTAGATTTAGATCAATCCCTTTTCTCTAAAACTAAAGGTTTCTTTTTCTGAGATGATTATGTGATCTAGAAGAGAGATATCCATTAATTTAGCTGCCTTTTTTAAGATGTCTGTTGCTTGCTTGTCATCCAAGGAGGGTTCGCATATGCTACTAGGGTGATTATGAGCAATAATTATTCCATCTGCTCCATGTCTCATTGCTTCAAGAACAATGTCTTTAGAAGAGATTAGTGTCTGATTGCTTGTTCCGGTTGTTATAACTTTATAATCAATAACATCATTTCTGTGTGTTAAAAAAACAGCAACTAGTTTTTCATGTGTTATTCCAAAAAAAACCGGGAATAAAAGATTATAAACATCAGTTGGGCAAACAATCTTTGTTTTCTCTTCTGGGCTTTTAAGTGTTCTAATTTCTTGACTTAAAATTCTTTTAGATATTTCAAAAACAGCCTTAATTTGACAAGCTTTGATTTTTCCAATTCCTTTGATTTTTTGTAATTCAGTAATAGACACATTACCAATATCTCTAAGCGGAAATCTTGAAAAAATTTCTTGACAAATATTTAAAACATTATTTTCCTTAGTTCCAGTTTTAATAACAAGAGCCAAAAGTTCGGCTTGAGATAAGCTTTCTGCTCCAAAAGTCTGTAGTCTTTCAAGTGGTCTATTTTCAATTGACATTTCTTTTATTTTCATATTTTTCACTAATCTATAATTTTTTCAAGTTCTTCTTTTGTTGGAAGAAACAATTTATATTTAGAAATAAATAAATTATTAGTAATTCCTCCAAGTGCAAATTAAACTTGCAGGTTATCTTTATCAGTACATACTAAAATTCCAATTGGATCTCTGTCTTGATTTTTATTTAGTTCTTTTTTAACATAATTTAAATAAAAATTAATTTGACCAACGTATTCGTGTTTAAATTTGTCTGTTTTAATTTCAATAATTATATATTTTTTCAAATATATATTATAAAATAAAAGATCAATATAAAAGTGATCATTATCAATTGTAAAATGTTTCTGTCTAGCCACAAATGTAAAACCTTTTCACAGTTCTAATAAGAATTTTTGTAATTTATTTATTATTTCGGTTTCTAATTTCGTTTCGTTAAATTTATAATTTTCTTCAATATCTAAAAATTCCAAGATGTATGGATCTTTAATAAATTCCTGAAAATGATTTTTATTTTTATGGGATTTTAAATTATTATTTGTAAGTAATAATCTTTCATAATGTAACGAATATATTTGTCTTTTTAAGTCTCTTACACTTAAATTTTCGCAAATGGCATGTTCTTCAAAATATTTTCGTTTTTTCGGTTCAGTGATTTTTATTAATTCAGAATAATGAGACCAAGTTAATTTAGGGGACACTGTCTCCCATTTTTGATATGTAAGATAAAATTTCCTTATTCTTCTTAAATTACTGGAGTCAAATCCTTTCTTAAATTCTTTAGATAGTTCTTTAGAAATAGACTCTATTAATTTGGTTCCATATATAGCACGAGTTTTCCCATTTTGTTCTCCTTCAACAATTAATCTTCCAATATAGAAATATGCTTTTAGCATTTCTATATTTACTAATTTAAATGAATTATATCTGGCGGATTTAACAATATCTGAAATATTGTGTATTAATTTAGATAATTCGGTTGTTATTTTCATAATAATCTCTTTAATATATTTGTTTTAGTAAGTATTGTCATTTGTTCAATTGCAATGTTATTTAGTTTTTCTAATCTTTGTAATTTATTCTGTCCTTCTTTAATAAATAAAGCATTTAGATTTTCAAGATTTGAAAGACACACCAATTGAGTAACTTTTGAAATTAATCCAATTGCATTGGTTTTTTCGATCCATTTCTGTGGTGGTAGTACAAAACTATTTAATCCGGCTTGTATACCAAACTGGTCGAATTCGACCAGTTTGAAATCTGGATTATTTATTTTTTCCCACAGTCCTAAAAATCTAATTGTTTCTTTAGACCTAATCCAATTTTTAATAACATCAGCAGGATGGTCGGCATTTTTATTTTTTGCAATATCTGTTAATGAAATATAATCGTCTTCACTTTTTGTATAATAAGACACTTTTTTGTTTAAAACAACAGTTTCATTCGTATTGTTCACCAAAAATATATGTGTTATCAAATAACTAGTCATTTTTGGGAGGGTAGATGTCCAGTGGGTTATTTATAAATCTTTGTTGTTTTTTTGAAATTTAGACACCAATATTTTTCAAAATCACAAAATTATGTTTTTAGCACTGGACAACAAAACCATTGCGCGCGAGCTGAGCGAAACCGGCTCCCAAAAACTATATATATTCTTTTAATCATAAATCTATTATGAGATACTCACATTCAAGAATTGAAACTTTTAAAAGTTGTCCAAAGAAGTTCTATTTCCAATATATAGAAAAACCAGAGATAGATGAAAAGAAAGGAATAGAGGCATTCTTAGGTTCAATGGTACATCTATCTTTAGAAAAACTCTATAAAGATTTAAAGTTTACAAAAATTAATTCTTTAGAAGAAATATTAGATTATTATTCAGAAGAGTGGGACAAGAATTTTGATTTAACAATAGAGATTGTTAGAAAGGACTATACAACAGAACATTACAAGAAAATGGGTAAAAGGTTTCTAACAGATTATTATGAAAAATATAAGCCATTTGACGCAGGAAAGACAATAGGCCTTGAGATGGAAATGACTCTAAGGTTTGTTGATGATTATGGCTCAACTTATGATTTGATAGGTTACATTGACAGATTAACAATGATAGATGAAGAACATTTTGAAATACACGACTACAAGACAAATGCTCACACAAAGACCCAAGATGAGGTTGACAAAGACAAGCAGCTTGCTCTTTACACAATAGCAATCAAAAGAATGTATCCTTCAGTTAAAAGAGTATATCTTGTCTGGCATTTTCTAGAGTCTAACCTCGAGATGCGTTCTTCAAGAACAGATAAAGATTTAGAAGAGTTAGAAAAAGAAATAATTAGTAATATTCAAGAAATTGAAAGAAAACAAATAACAAATGACTTTCCAACAAACGAATCTGCTCTTTGTGATTGGTGTTCTTTTAAACAGATATGTCCTGCAAAATCTCATTCTTTCAAGTTGAAACAATTGGCTCCAAATGAGTATCTAAAAGACGATGGCTTAAATCTTGTAGAGAAATATTTAAAATTAACTAAAGAAAAAAAAGAAGTTCTTGATAAAATTGGCCCCGAACTAGAAAAACTAAAAGGAGCAATTGTTTTTTTCTCCAAAGAAAACAATCTAGAAAGGGTTTATGGCAAAGACGGTAATTCCATTCTTGTAAAAGAATATGAAAACTATTCAATCCCAGAAAAAGACTCAAGAGAAAGACAAGTGTTTGAAAAGCTTCTAAAGGAAAGCGGTATTTGGGAGATGATAGCTGAAGTCAGTTCCTTTAGTTTCTCAAAGGCGGTTAACGATGGTCTTTTCTCCAAAGACTTCCTGGAAAAGCTAAAACCTTTAGTCGTCAAGGGAAAAACAACAAGACTTTATCAATGTTCTAAAAAGTAAATGTTTATAAACTATTTTCTCTTATCTTTTGTTAATATGTCGCCTAAAGCAAAAGAGCAAGTAAAGATGCGTTCAATAAAGGCAAGTATGCCTTTAGAAAAAACAGATAAAACAAAGAGAACAGACACAAAACTACAACAACTCTCTGTCTCCAATCCAGAAACAAAGACAGAAATATCAAAAAAGATTACAAAAAAAAACCCATTGGCATTAAAAGAAATATTATATTCAATTTCAAAATTTATTGCAGGAATTCCGGGTTTTTTTGCTAATTTCTTAAACTCGTCCAGTAGAGAAATTTACTATGCAATACTTGGAACAATGCTTAGTTTTGTGTTTGCAATACTATTGTTTCCAAACAATCCAGGAATCTTTTCTGTATTTTTCTTAACAATTTTCTTAGCTCCATTTGTCATCAAAGAAATAAACCTTAATGTCTTACTTATTGGAAGAACACAAAAGGTAGAAGAAAAAGGAGTGTCTTTAACACACCTTAAAGTAAAAGAGCCAAGCACATTTTTTATTTCTGATTTCTATCATGAGAACAAGAGGTTGTTATCAATTTATTTTTTCTTTTTTCTAGGAATAATGTTAGTGGTTATAGCCCTAATAGCATTACTGCCAATAGACTACTCAGCACAGCTATTTAGCCAACAGGGTTGGAACAATTTCTTGATGCCTGCAAGAAACATAGGGTTTGAAGGACTGAACAAGGTCCCTCTGTTTATAGACATATTAAGGAACAATTTTTCAGTAATGCTTGTTTGTTTTGTAGTTGCATTGGTTTTTCCGTTAGGTGCGCTATTGATGATCGTATGGAATGCAATGTATTGGGCGGTTTCTTTTACTCAATATGCATTGTTTTATAGCAAGGAATATAGTGTAAACTTGCTACATATCTTGATACCTTTACTTCTTAGTGTGTCTTTTCACACAATAATAGAAGCGATATGTTATTTCTTTGCAGCAATGGCGGGAACTATGCTTGCCACAGGCATAAGAAAAGAAAAGATAGATTCAGATAGATTTTTTTATATCTTTAAATACAGCATAATATTGTTAGTCTTTTCAATAACATTTCTATTGTTTGGGACATTTGTAGAAGTGTTCTTGTTTGATGGAATAAAAAACTTCTTTTTTAGTTTGTTTTAAATACCTTTATATTTCTTTTTTTTCATAAATATATAGATTTGGAGGAATAATTATGTCAAGTAAGAAAAATCAAGAAGAAAGTTTTGTTAGTTCCCACTCTAAGAAAAAGATATTGGTTTGGCAACTAATAAGCGCAGTATTATTCATGGCATTAATCATTGCCATATTATTGGCAATTTCAAATAAGTCAATGACAGGAAATATTGTTTTAGCAAAAGAAAACGTCAATTCAAAGGTAGTTAATGATTCTATTTTTTTTATAAAAACAGAATTTAATATTGAAGACATAACAATAAAGGAGACAAAAGTTGTTGATGGTCTTTATGAGATAACTGTTCTAATAAACAAGCAGGAAATGCAGATATATACAACACCATCTGGAGAGAATCTGATAATTCCAGGACTTGGACTACTAAACAAAAAAGAATATTTAGAACAGAAAAAGACAAGTACCACTGCACAAACACAAACTCAAGCAGAAATACCAAAAACAGACAAGCCAAAGGTTGAAGTTTTTGTAATGTCCCATTGTCCATACGGAACGCAAATGAAGAAAGGATTGATTCCTGTTATTGAGACATTAGGCGACAAGGCAGATATAGAAATAAAGTTTGTTGACTATGCAATGCAGGGGAAAATAGAGATTGACGAACAATTAAACCAGTATTGTATAAACAAGGAAGAACCAAAAAAATTTATTCCTTATTTACAGTGTTTCCTTGAAGCTGGAAAAGGAACTGAATGTTTAGTTACTGCAAATATCGACAGTACAAAACTAAACTCTTGCATTTCAGAGACAAACGAAGAATTTAAGATTACAGAATTGTTAAATGACAAATCCACTTGGAGTGGTGGAAGATTCCCTCAATTTAATGTTCACAAAACAGAAAATGATTTGTATGGAATACAAGGTTCTCCAACAACAGTCATTAACGGCGTAAAAGTAGACTCCATGCCAAGAAACTCAGCAGGAATATTATCAATAATATGTTCAAGCTTTACAACACAGCCAAACGAATGTCAAACAAAGCTTGACAGCACACAACCAAGCCCTGGCTTTGGCTACGGCACATCAGCTCAGGCAACAAATGCAAGTTGTAGCTAGATACAACTTATTTTCTATTTTTTTTTCTTTCCAAACAACTGTTCAAGTGCTTCTTCTAGCGCAATGTTGTTTTTTTTGTAAAGTCCAGAATCAGTAATCTTAAGGTATCTTTTCTAATTGTTCAAGGATTTTTTGTATATGTTCTAACAATAATTTCTGTAGGATTATAGTTTGTCTTAAATGCCTTAAACTTTAATGTTGTAGTTTTAGTAACTATTATTGGAGACTCATAAAGATTTGATTCTTCAGTTGGTTCTTTTCCATTGGTTGTGTAATAAATTTTACCGTAAGGATCAACTGTTGCAATAACCTCTAAGCCTTCTTCAAAGCTTTGGTCTTCAGGCATCACAGTAAATGAATTAAAGTTATATAGAACTTTAGAATAATTCCCGATAGCAACAGCACTTGGAAAATATCCATTTGCATAGCCTCGCGCTTTTATCATTGTGCTATTGGTTATTGTTATTGGTTCAGTATATAATGTTGATTCAGTTGTGGGCTCTGTTCCATCAGTAGTGTAATATACATTTGCAGTATCTGGATTAGCAGTGATTGTTATTGCTTGTTCGTTAAGAAACATAGCAAATCTAGGAAGAATACTAACAGATACTGCCCCCCTTATCTGTATGATTGACAAACTGGATATTCCATCAATAATGCTTTGTAATTTTACTTCCAATGTTGCCTTGCTATTAACAATTAACGATTCATTTAAATCAATAATTCCCGAAAGATAAGATGTAAAAACCAAAAAACCATTTTCTTTTACAATTGCGACATTTCCATAGTTGCTATCTTTAAAATTGCTAAATGAGTTAGATGATATCTTTTGCTTTATTGTTATGGTGTCTAAATCTTTGTCAAATATAATCTCATCAATTGCGTCAATGTTGATATTTTTATAACTGTTAATATCATAGTTTCTTAACTCTACAAATTCTTTGTTTAACAAAAAGATATTTTCCTTGTTTTGTCTATAATGTATTTGTTCTTTTAAAGAAGAAACATATGGTGCAACAAAGCCAATAATGACAACCATTGCAACTATAGATAATAATAATATCATAATGCTAGTAAATATAACACTTGATCCTTTACTATTCATTAATTACCCACTTTTATATACATTAATCAATATGTTGTCGTTTTCTTCATCGTATTCGTTATAGCTAATAGTGACTCTATTTTTTCCTTTTGTTAATTCCAATGATTTATTTTCTCTAGCCAGGTATTCATAATTACAATCTAATTTTAGTCTTGTGTAATTATTCAAACGATATTCAAAATGTATTTTATTTTGACTTAAGTATGTGATGATGTCTTCTATTGCCACAGGTTCTGACTTATATTCTTCTTTATAATCCACTTCTCCAATAATCTTATTATTATTACAATCTATGATTATTTCTCCGGGATTGTTAATTGTTAGTTCAATTGTTTTCTTGTCCACAACAACATCTTCAACAGCGGTTTTAAATTTAATAAAATCATTTAACATGGTTTTGTAATTTCCTCTGTCCCTTGTACTTGTTATTAATGTTATTGCTGAAGGAATCACAATTGCAAGAACAGCAACAGATAAAAGTATGTAAATCATGACTGTGATAATTGTTGCAAGTCCTTTTTGATTTAGTTTCACTTATTCACCATCATAAACATATTTTTTTTGAGTATTTGGGTCTATTCCTGTCTCATTATCAATTTGCGCCTGTATTTGATTTTGAGATATTTTCTTTAAGATAATTGTGGTGTTTTCCATATTATTTAAAGTGTAGTTTCTAATCAGATCAATATTTTCTAACAAAAACCCAGAACAGACTTTTTGCCCAAATCTATAAGTATATTTTCCCTGTTCTTCATCTATTCTTTTTCCATCATCAAAGAATTTTAGAAATTTACCAATAAAGCAAACTTCAATTATGTTTCCCTCTCCATTAACATCCAAAGTTAATTCATTTAACGAAATGTTTATTCCTTTGCTTGAATCGATTGGAAGAGAATATACTTCCCGAATGCCATTAAAAATTTTGTCTCTTACTCTTATGGAGTTGTCAAAATTTATCTTTTCTTGATTTTTGGATATTTCTGGCAATAATCCCCCAATAATAAGACCCACAACTATGATTACAACAAGCAGAATTAAGATTGTGCTAATTATCTCAGAGACCCCTTTGTTTGTTTTCATCTATAATATATAATATATTTAGTATTTTAAATGTTTTGTATATTAATTATTATAGAGACTAATGGTCCGAATTGTGTAGTGGTTAGCATCGGGGACTGTGGACCCCCGGGCCCGGGTTCGAATCCCGGTTCGGACCTATTAAAAAGGGATTTTATGAAATTAAAAAATATATTAATAATAATTGTAATTCTTATAGCTATTATTGCAATAATTGTTGTTTACTTTTACAGTTCTAACTTGAAATCTTCATGTAATCAGTTGGCATTGCCTGGCGGATACACTTGTACAAATTTTAAGGTTGTTAAAGTTCTTGAAGGAACAAACTGTAAAGATTACAGGGATTGTACAAATCTTTTGCCTATAGAATATGCAGTAATGTCAAACTGTCCATATAAATCAATATGCTTAGCAGACAAATGCACTGTTGTTTGTCCAGATAAAGTATCCAAATAACTTTGCTTCTGTAGCTCAGCCTGGTAGAGCGCGTCCTTGGTAAGGACGAGGTCACGAGTTCAAATCTCGTCTGGAGCTGTCAATCTGTTTGTAGTGAATTGTCTGTGGTTTCGCTTGTGGAGTGGAAGGACGCACTTTTAACAAAGAATTATTCGCCAGACTATAGAAAACAGCTAATCGCCAAATTAACTCTAATTTTTGAAAAACATACGTATACTTTCCCTGAGCTACTAGAAGTCTTAACTAAGAAAAAGGACCTAATCAACTCAAGTGAAAGAACAATAAAGCTTGTAAGGTCTATCCTTAACCATTGTGAGGACAAAGAACTATTAACCGACCAACAACTAGCAATACTTAGAAAGAAACTCAAGAACAAAGGCTCAGACCCAGACAACTATGTTCCTACAGACCAAGAAGTGCAAACAACTCTTTCAAAGCTATCAGCTAATAGTAGATTAGTGTACCTTGTGTATCTAGTGTCGGGTATAAGGAAGGTAGAAGGCAAATATCTGCTACAGAACCTAGACAAGCTAATGGTTCAAGAGAAAGAAGGCTTTGTTAAAATATCTATGAACTATCTAAGGCACAATAAGAATAGTTATTTCTGCTATCTGCCTTTAGAAGTCTACAAAAAACTAAAGACCACAAACCAGTTATCAGTCAGTAGCTTAGAAAACGAGCTTAAACGTCATAAGCTAATACCTGTCAAATACTGTAGAAAATGGTTCTACATCAAATGCATAGAACTAGGCATCCCTGATATCATAGCAGACTACTATCAAGGGCGTTCAGCTAACTCTGTAGGCTCTAATCATTATCTAAGTAGGCAAATGCTTGCAGACCAGAATTATGGAAAAATAATTGGTTATTTAAATAGTTTATTAGTATATATATATTGTAACACTTAGAATTTTAAATTAAAAGGGATGTGAATGGATTCCGACATTAACTCACAATTAAATAATAATAATCCAATTATTGTAATTGAAAAATCAATTCCCAATGAATCGCGGGCCATTAATTTATCATTATACTTGGCAAATCAATCAGCATATAAAAACAAAATAATATTTACTACTGAAGAAGCAAATAATTATGATAAAAACACATTTGAAATTTTAACTGATATAAAAGATTTACGTCATTTAGAAAATTGTTTATTAATTAAATCCTCGGCAGTATACTGCACATTTATGTGCTGATGAATGCCGAATAAATATTTTTAAACTATTTCTACTATTACTCCTATAAAAAAAGCCGCTTCGCGGCTATAAAATATAGGAGTTGATCAATAATGACAGATTTATGTAGCTATCAGAATAAAAACATTTCGGATGCACGCCGAAACTCGTTTCACTTTGTTTTTGTTTCAAAATATAGATATAATACATTCCGTAGTGCATTTATAAGTGAAATAGTAAAAGACATTTTTAATGTTGTATCTCAAAAATATAACATAAAAATACACACACAAGAAACAGATGTTGATCATATACATTTGTTTCTTGAATTACCAACGACTATGTGTGTGAAACAAGCAATCTGCTTGTTGAA
>CAYXAY010000022.1:0-9798 GCA_964463155.1 uncultured archaeon
GTTCTAGATTATAGGTTAATACTTTTAGGATAACCTGCTTTTGCTGGTTATCCTTTGTTGTTGCAGTTACAAATCCGCCGGTTGTTCGCTTTATTGCAGAGATTACTGATTCAACAACCGATCTTTTATTATAAGATTTAGTTCTAAATCTCCTCATTGCTTTTATTCTGTTATCAGACACCGTCTGATAACTCGGAAGTTGCCTAAATGGGATATGCACAGCAATATTGTTGTCCCAACAATCTTCTCGCAACTCTCTAGAATCATAACCCTTGTCTGCTAAAGCACGAACAATATTGTGTTTTAGTTTGTCAAGCAGGGGAATAAATGATTGGGTATCATTTTTACGATATGGGTTAACTATTGTGTTTAGTACTAGTTTTGTGTTGATATTAACGATAATGCTAGTTTGTGTAAAGTTTTTATATGATGGTCTAATTTCACATCTATTCAGATAGTAACCTGTAGGATTAACATTTGTAAATCCGGTGGGATCAACAGCAACAACCATGTTTTTGCTGTTGATTAACTTATGGCAAGCCATTACTAGTTTTTGTAAAATGTCTTTACTTATTCTGCTTACACCCTTTTGCAGAGTTGTGAAGTGTGGTAGTTTATGGATACCAAGCAATCTTAAAACATTTATGTCGTTTAACAATTCCGTTAAACGACGAAAGAAAAGTTGTGCCTTTCTTTTAAAATCAACAAATATACATAATAAAGTTATTGTAAAGCTTGTTAGAGTACTTAGAAAAATGAAAAGGTAACCTAACTTCACCAAAAACGCGTTCAACTTGCTTATAGAAACTATTAAAAGATATTGGTTGTAATATATTAATCATGAAAGATCAATAATATATATGTCGCAAGACATATATATTATTTATGTTACAAATAAGGAGTTAGAGGGTTTCTACAAACCCTAAATGTCCGAGTTTTTGTGCAATAATGTTTGCATTTTATGATTATATAAAATCTCTCCAAACTAAATAGTATTTTATTAAATTAATATTTTCTTTATTTGCATCAAAGTTTATTATTGATCCATCTCTTATAATTAAATATTTTTTGTATAATTTAAGTTTCTGAACTTGCTTTAATTTAAAGTTATTAATGTCTTGTAAGGTGATTTGATTTCTGTATTTTACTTCAACACCAATTTTTTTAGAAGACTTACTATCGTGCCAAATAAAATCTATTTCATTTACGCCTCTATTATCCCAAAAATATTCTGCATTTATTTGAAAAGCAACATCTGTTTCTATAAGTTTGCTTTCATTAGGAGAATCATCTATAAAATAAATTAATGTTGTACAAAAGGGATAAAATTTTTTAGATTTTTGTTCGGTTTTTCTTGCATTATTTGAAAAATGATATATCTTTCTTATTAGACCACTATTACACAAATACGCAAGGTATTTAGTAATATCTTTCCTATTTGTGCCCAATTCTTTTGATAGGTCAGTATTATTTATTATTTGCCCTGGATCTTTTGAAATTATTCTAAATATACTGTATAGTATTTCTGTATTTACATTTTTTACATATTTTTCAGAATCTTCATATATTACTTTTTTAATGATATTTAACATATATTGTTTTGTATCTATAGAATAATCTAATGCTAATTCAGGATATTGTCTTTTTAAGTAACTTTTATAGTGATTTAAAAAAACATCATCTATTTTATTATCTATTACTGTTGCATTATTTGAAAAAAACAAATATTCTTTGAAATTTAATGGACCAATAAAATATTCAAATATTCTCCCCGCAAGAGATTCTTTTTTACTTGATCTTAAAGTAGACCCACTAACCACAATCTTTATATTTATATAATTATCATAAATTATCTTTATTTTTTCTTGCCAATTGTCAAGTTTTTGAATCTCATCAAAAAACAAATAAACTTTTCCTCCATTTAATGATTTATTTCTAATAATTTCATATTCTTTAATTAGTTTAAATATATCTTCTTTAAAATCATCAAATGAAAAATATAATATATCTTCTGGAGCTACATTATTATCTATCAAGTTTTTTATTAATTGCTTAATCAAAACAGATTTACCAACTCTTCTTGGACCTTCAATAGATAATATAAACTTATTTTCGATTGCGTTTTCAAGAATCGTGTAAATATCTCTTTTTATTGGATACTCTTTTAATTCTCCTCGCCATTGTTTGTTTTGAAAAAATATCATTTCTTTCATTCATTATCACTTAAATATTATATATTACGAAACATTTATAAACCGTTGCCAAACTTTCCACTATTTTGGTATAGCGTAGTTCCTAAATGCCACCCATTTTGGCACAGGCCAGAACCAAACATTCTACTCTTTCTGTGTATTATTTCTTTTTTGTTTGATATTTTATTTGTTGCTTCTTTGCTTTCTCACACAATTTTATTATCTTCTTGTCTGTAAATGGATTAATTGCACGTATACCGGGGATCTTGTTGAAGTCTTTTGTGTTTTCTGTATAGATTAGATGAATGTTGTTATCAAGCATTGTTTGTGCTAAGAGGGCATCAAAGAAATGAACGCCTGTTAAATAGGATAGATCTACGGCTTGCATAATTGTATCAGAAGTATAGGACAAAATGGTAAATAAATTTGAAATATTTTTTAAACGATTGTTTAATTCTGTCGGATTATCAAAACATTTTAATTTATTTTTGGTAACATTTACAAATTCAACAAGATTTTGAATACTTATATATCCATATTTTAGATTGCCTTCTGAAAGTAAATTAAAATAATTTCGTATCTTTTCTGACTGGTCTTTGGTGTTTACATTTGTATAAACTGTTACAAATATATTTGTGTCTATTAGATAAGATTCTTGAGAATCGAAATTCAATTTATCATAATTTAAATATAAATTTTCTGTAGTCATTTGCGTCACATTTTATCTTTCATATATCTCTGCTCTAGTCTTAGGCATTTTCCCGTTTTTTCCGACCTTTAAAGGATTAGCCATCAAATATTTTAAATGCTTAATTGCGTCTAATCTTTTATTTTCTTTTTCAGATATGGTTTCAACAATTGTTTTACTTATAGCGTTTTTCCTGTCACCATACTTGGCTTTTGCCATTTCTCTTAAAAGCTTTTCAGATTTGTCATCCATTGATATTGTTATTACTCCCATTTTAGCACACCTCTTTTCCGTTTAATGATTATTAAAAAGAAAGAACAAACAATTTTTAAACCTTGCCATTTTAAGTAATTTAATATTTAAATAGGCAATTATTTAAATAGTTAATTATTTAATAAAATACAATAAAAAAGAGCGATGACTATCAAAGTTGTGTCCAAGAAATAGTGTAAACTATAACTAAAAAAATCAAAATTAAACCAAAAAATAAAAAGAAGAAAAACAACCTCAATTGACTGTGCAGTTGTTTAATATTATTGACTCTTTAGGGCATGTTCCATTAGTTAGAATCATATGATATATGCTGTTTGGATTTAATGTGGTTAAAAGATTTTCATCTCCTATTGTGTATGTAAAATTAGCGTCAGTAGAAAGATTAGTCATTTCTCCCTTGCTTACTACCTTTTCAAATCTCCCCGCAACTACTAAGTCTTCTTCACTACCATTCTTTCCTTGTATTGTCAGTACAAGATTAAATACTCTCAAATTAGAATCATTTCTAAAAACAAGACTTACCTTGTTTCCAGAAGAACTATAAATATTACAAGAATCAACAATAAACTTAGCATCCATACAAGAAAGATCACTTGCCTGCTTTAATTCATCTGTTGCCTGGTCCATTCTTTCCTTTGAAGAATTTTTAAGCCACGCAAAGAAGATTCCTGCTAAAATCACGGTCACAACAATGATTAATGTAACAACAATTACCTCTGATGCCCCTTTTTGTGTATTCATTTTTTACCACCACTTGCCTTTATATTGCTTGTTGATGCTGGCGGATCCTTTTCCCTTTCAACAATTAAGAAATAAACAGTGGTTGAAAGATTAGTTATAAGTATTACCAAAAAGGCAATAGCAATAATCTTTTCGGTGAATATGTTGATTAAGCCAAGCCCTATTGGATAGGTTGCAAGAACCGCTGAAGCAAGCCCCCTAGAATGCAAAGCCACCACAAAAGCCCTATCTTTTTTCTTAAGAATCTTAGAAAACAATAATTGTGTTGAAACCGCCCTTAATATCAATATCAAACTTACTAATGCCAAAGTTATCAAAATAACATCCAATTTCAATAACATCTTTATATCAATGATTATTCCAAGATAAACAAAAAAGAACGTTTTAATAAGTAGGGAAATTTCTCTTTGAAAATTTGCAATGCCTTCCCCTAAAGTGTATTCCTTCATCTTGAATGTGTTTAAAAGGCTTGTAGAATTGCCTAAGACTAATCCAAACACAAGAACGCAGAATGCGCCATTGCCGCCTAGATATTCCGCTAGAACATACAAAACAAACAAGAAAGCCAAAGTCAAGAAATAATCAAACTCCTTTGCTTCTGTTTGGTCTCTTAAGATTCTTATCCAGAATAATCCGCCAATCACTCCAATAACAGAAGCAATTGCAAATGCCAAGAATATTGTCTGTGCAATGCTTGTGGTGTTTATTGCCTGTGATATTATTAATCCTGCTATTGTGATTGTTGCTACAACACAAAATATATCAGTCATTGCTGATTCTAATGTTAATATTGTCTTTGTCTTATTACTTGCGCTTGATTTTGTAATTAAGGGAATAACTATTGCAGAGCTTGTCCCCCCAACAATAACTCCAGCCATCAGACCATAAAGCCATTCAAAGCCAAAAATAAAATGTAAAGCTGCGCCACAAGCAAAAGCAGTAACAACAAAAACAATAATTGTATATAAAAATGAATTTTTTATCTCAGTTAATACTTTTCTAAAATTAAGATATAACCCACCATCAAATAACAATACAATCAAGGCAATCGTTGCAAAAACGGGCGCAAGTCCTCTCAAAATCTCAATAATAGACACTGGAATTACATTAAATATAGGACCAAACAACAGTCCAACAATTATTAAAATTAGTATATCTGAAATCTTTGTCTTTTTAAAAAATTGGTTTCCAAAAAAGCCAAGTAGAAATATCGCTGCCAAAAGTAACAATGATAATAAGGTGGTATTCATATGTTTCGTTTTTTATTTTATTAAAATATATATTGTGAATTATTTTATAAACTTAACTAAAAATAAATAATATAGACTAATAACATAATAATATAGACTAATAACATAAATTCACGGATAAGTGGTTATGGGAAAAAACAAAAATTTTAATAAGAAGGTAATAGCAATTGTCACACAAATAGTCAATGGAATGGCAAACAAGAAAAAAGGTTCTTTTTTTATAATCACAAAATCATTTCTGACAAATATGAAAGACTTTATCCTGATCTTTTTTCTAAACAAAATGTAAGCATATTCAAAAAGGAAACACAAACTCTTCTTATTGCTCTTCTAGAGGTTGATGGGGCAATTGTTATTGATAACCACGGCCACATAGTTGACTATGGCGTCAAAGTAAAAAAAACAAAAATACTTTTCGGACATGGAACAAGACATTCTGCTGCTCGTGGAATCTCCTGTGTAAAAAATGTTCTGTCAATTATATCTTCTGAAGAAGATGGCAAAGTCAGATTATTTAGAAACGGAGAACAGGTTGCAGAGATAAACCCAAAGACTGGAAAATCCAAGAAATTCTTTGAAAGAATTGGAGAACTATTTTCAAAGTCTGAGCTTCATGTTGCTACTGCTGGCGGTGTTGCCTCACTATTGCTTCGCTTGAATCCTTTGCTTTCAGGAATTGTCTTTACTGGTTCTTGGGTCGTCACAAAATATGGAATAGTAAGCTTGAAATATTTCTTACATACAGGAAAGCTTACTATTGAAAAGAAACATAAAGAAATCAAAAGAAAAATAAAAAAAATACAGAAAAAACATGGCCAGTCAACAAAACAATAGCACAACGGAAATTTCAAAAGGAATAGTCCAGTCATTTATAAGAATCGCAATGAGAGTTATTCTATTTGGAATTATAATTCCAGGAATAATCTACATTGGCATTAGATTCTTAGAAATTGCTTTTGGATTTGGCTGGAAAGAACAATTAACTTACCAGTATATGGGTTATATCTATACTGTTGGTTATGCTTTGTTTTTGGTGTATATGGCAATAAGAAACCAACTAAGCACAACCTTGTATTATTCAATAGGTTGGATTTTTGGTTTGTTATTAATGTTTAGGCTTGGAATATTTACTACCAGAATGTTTTTTGGTTTTTTGTTTGTGCCAGTGATATTTGTAATCATTAAGATCTTGTATCTAATTTTTAAAAAAAAGGAAAAAAAAGTTAAAAGAAATTATAGCCCTTAGAGTGAAGTCTTACATATCTTTGCATTCTTCTTTGGCTTACTCCAAGTTCTGCTAGTTCTTTGTAACCATATCCTGCTTTTATCAATTGCTCTGTGTTATAGCCAGCTTTATGTAGTTCTTTTGCAGAAAAGCCAAGTGGCTTTAGTTCTTTAGCTGAATATCTAATCACTCTTAATTGTCTTGCATTTTGTCCTAATTTCCAAACATCTTTTGCAGAATAACCAGCAAAATATAGTTCTCTTGGTAAAAATCCAACAGCATACAGTTCCTTTGCAGAATAGCCAGCATCTCTTAAAGACGCTGGTGAAAAACCAAGTGGCTTTAGGTCTTTAGCAGGATATGCTTTTCTTAAATCATATGCACTATAGCCAGCGTCTCTCATTTCTTTTGCTGTGTAGCCGGCTTTTGCAAGTTCTTCAACATCAATATCTAGGTCATTCAGTTCTTTTGCTGAATAGCCTGCATCTTTAATCATTTTTAATTCAAAACCCGCAAAATAAAGTTCTCTTGCAGTAAACCCAAGATTATGGAATTGTCTTGCTGAATAGCCGATACCAAGTAGTTCTTTTGCTGAATAGCCCGCGTCTCTTAATTCATAAAGGTTATAGCCTGCAAGATGAATCTCCACAGCAGAAAATCCGGCTTTTTTAAGTTCTTTAATTGTACAGCCTTTTGAGATAAATTCTGGTAGTTCACAACCAATAAGTCTTATTTCATTTAATGGACAGCCGGCATCCATCAATTGTGAGCAAAAAAGTCCTGCTTTTGATAATTCTTTTGTAGTATAGCCTGCAATATAAAGTTCTGCGGGAGAATAACCAAAATCCAATAGTTCCTTTGCAGAATAATTAAGATATCTTAGTTCTTCTAGATGGAATTCTTCTTTTTTTTCCTTTTCTGTTAATAGTTCCCTTAAATCAAATATTTCTTTTAGTTTGTAGCCTGCTTCTTTTAGTTCTTTAATTGAGTATCCTGCTTGGTACATGTCTTTTGCAGAAATGCCAGCAATCCTAAATTGGTTTGCAGTAACTCCGACTGGTGCTAATTCTTTTATTCTGAATCCTTCTTTTAAAAGGTCTGCAATTGTTATGCCGTCGTCCAACAATTCCTGTATATTTATTTTTCTTCTGTCAATTAATTCTAAAAGAGTGTGTCCTGCAAGCAATAGTTCGCCTATGGTGTATACTTTTTTTAGGTCTTCTAAAGTATATCCTGCATCAAGCAATTGCCTTGCCTTGTAGCCTGCAATCTTTAATTTCTTTACTGGAAAATTGTGTTTGTATAGTTCCTTTGCTGGATATTGGGCATAAGAAACAACATCTTCGTTAAATTTTGTGTTTAACAGTTCCTTAACAGAATAACCTGTATCTCTTAGTTCCTTAGCAGAATAGCCTGCTCTCTTAAGCTCAATCAAAGAAAATTTTGCTTTTTTTAATTCCATTGCTGAAAAGCCTAGAGTAAATAAATATTTTGAACCAAATTTCATTTTCTTTAGTCTTGTAACAGTATATTTTGCTTTTTTTAATTTAAAGTGATTGTAACCTAATTGTAATAATTTCTTTGCTGGCGTTTTCTTTTTTAGAAGTTCTGAAATAGTTAATTTCTTCTTTATTATTTTCTTTTTTACTGGTTTTGATTTTATTGTTTTTTTCTTTGGTTTAATTAAAGAAAAGCCAAGTTCTTTTAGTTCTGGATTAGTAAAGCCCGCTGTTTTTAAATCCTTAATTGTGTATTTCATGCCTTCAAAGATTGTGTGGTTTGCCTTTACTTTTTTTAAGTCTTTAGCATATCTTTCTAAACTTATTTTTTTCTTTTTTAGATGAGAAATATCTATTGGAGAAATTATAAATCTCTTTGGAGAATTAAGCTGTTTATTTAATAATTCAACTACTTCTTTCTTTTTAAGTGTTTGAGTTATCTTTTTCATATATTTCACATTTTAATTATAATTAACTAAATACGGTTATTTGTTATATATATTATAAACGAAAAGCTTTATAAAGCAAAGGTTTAAAAATAATATATTATATATATTATATATTAGCACAATTTCTTATAACAAAAATAAAGGGGGAAATATTAATGGCTAAAAAAAATAATGAAAAATTAAAAAAATTTGGAGCAATTGCATTCATAGTTGGTGTAGTAATTGCTTTAATTGCGGGAATCTTATCTAGAATGATAGGAGAAGTAGTTACAACGTCAATATTAGTATTACTTGGACTTGCTGTTGGTTTCTTAAATGTCACAGACACAGAAGTAAAGGATTACTTACTTGCATCAGTTGCTCTTGTAATTGTAACTGCTCTTGGTAGTGCTGTACTTGGAGGAATAATGTATATAGGTCCTTACCTAGGAAGCGTATTACAAGCAATAACAACTTTTGTAATTCCAGCTACAATAATTGTTGCTTTAAAAGAAATCTATGGTTTAGCTAAAAACTAAATCTTTTCTTTTTCTTTTTTTCTTATTTTATATAAATAGTTGATGCTTTTTTTAATCTGGTCATTATGGCTTTGCCTAACTTGTCTTCGTCAATTCCTTGAGCAATAATTATATCTATTTTGTCTTTATCAAATTCTCTAAAATAAGAAAATAGTTTTTGTGCATAGATTTTTGTATCAGAATCTAAATACCTAACATTATTTTCTTTTAAATCAAAACTATAAGAAAGCATACCTTTTTTTTCTTTGGATTTTTCTTCTTTATTAATTCTATTTCTCTCAAGAAATTTCTATTATAGTCAATTAAGATAACTTTTGCTTTTGGGGAATAATGTGTGTATTTCATTCCTGGGGCTTTTGGTTTATCTCCATTTTTAGAATTTAAATTAGAAAATTCAACTTCTCCAATAACTTCTTCAATATCTTCTTTAGTAATGTATCCTGGTCGTAATATTGTTGAAGTATTAGAAGTAAAGTCAATAACTGTTGACTCAAGGTCAACTTTACAACATCCCACATCAATGATCATTGAAATCTTGTTATTAAGATCTTCAATGACATGTTTTGCTGTTGTTGGGCTTGGTTTTCCTGAAATATTTGCACTTGGTGCAACAATTGGAACTTTTGATTGTTTTATTAATTCTAAAGCAATTTTGTTGTTAGGCATTCTTATTGCTACACTGTCCAGTCCTGCTGTAACAATGTCTGAAACAACTTTTTTCTTTTTAAGAACTATTGTTAAAGGTCCAGGCCAAAACTTTTTTGTTAATTTTTGCGCAGATTTTGGGAAATCTTTTGCAAGTTTTTTAATCTGAGAGATATCAGAAATGTGAGCAATTAATGGATTATCTTGTGGTCTACCTTTAACTTTAAATATTTCTGAAACTGCCAAAGGATTAAAAGCATTTGCCCCAAGGCCATAAACTTGTTTCTTTTCCTACAGAAACGGTTTATGGCCTTGGGG
>CAYXAY010000022.1:9808-12025 GCA_964463155.1 uncultured archaeon
CAGATTCTGGAGTTTTCGGATTTATCTTAATAATAGTTGTTTGCATAGTTTGTCATATTTTGTCCAACAATTTGTATTATTCAACGGTTACAGATTTTGCTAAGTTTCTTGGTTGATCTATTGGACAGTCTTTAAAGTCTGCAATGTAGTAAGCCAATAATTGCATTGGAATAACATTAACAAACGGAGTTAAATTAACACAAACATCTGGAACATAAATTACATGATCACATAGTTTTGTAATTTCCGTGTCTCCTTTTGTTGCGATAGCAATAATTTTAGCACCTCTTGCTTTTGCTTCATGAATATTTGATAAAACTTTATCATAATTAAGATCCTGATTTGCAATAACAACAACAGGCAATTCTTTGTCAACTAAAGCAATTGGTCCATGTTTCATCTCTGCTGCAGGATAGCCTTCGGCATGTATATAAGATATTTCTTTAAGTTTAAGTGCTCCTTCTAGAGCAATTGGATAATTAATTCCTCGCCCAAGATATAGTGCATCTTTTGAGGGATAGTATTTTTTTGCAATATCTTTAATATCTTCTTCTGTTTTTAGAATTTCTTTAACAAGTTCTGGGAGTTCTAACAGATTATTTATAAGTTTTTTTGCATCGTTATCATCCATAGTTCCAAGTATTCTACCAAGATAAAGTGTCAAAAGATTTAAACAAATTAGTTGACTAGTAAATGCTTTAGTTGAAGCAACTCCAATCTCTGGCCCAGCCCTAATATATATTCCACCATCACATTCTCTTGCTATTGTTGAACCAACAACATTAACAATACCAATTACTTTCCCGCCCTTTCCTTTTGCTTCTCTAACTGCTGCTAAGGTGTCTGCTGTTTCTCCTGATTGACTTATTGCTATTACTAATGTATTATTATCAATAATTGGATCTCTATATCTAAACTCAGAAGCATAATCTACTTCTACTGGGACTCTTAGGAAACGTTCCATAGAAAATTTAGCAACTAATCCACAATGCCAAGATGTTCCACAAGCTACAATTATTATTCTTTTTATCTTTTTTATAGTTTCTGCAGAAAGATTTATTCCTCCAAGTTTTGCTGTATTATTTTCAAAATCAATTCTTCCTAATATTGCTTGTTTAATAGTTTCTGGTTGTTCGTGTATTTCTTTTAACATAAAATGTTTATATCCTTGTTTTTCTATTTGTTCTAAATTCATTTGTACTTCTATTATTTCTTTATCTAAACTTATATTATCTAAAGAAGTAATTTCACAACCTCCATTAATACCAGCCATTTCATTATCATCTAAATAAATTACTTTTTTTGTGTGCTCAATAATTGCTGAAATATCACTTGCTACAAAATATTCTTCTTTTCCAATACCTATTACTATTGGAGAACCACGTCTTGCAACAATAAGTTCTTTTCCTGATTTATGCATAACAACTAGACCAAAGGTTCCAACTACTTCTTTTAGTGCTTTTTGTACTGCTTTCTTTAAATCTCCGGTGTAAAACTTTTCAATCAAATGAGCTAAAACTTCCGTATCTGTTTGAGATTTAAAAATATGTCCTTCTTTTTCTAAATATTTTTTTAAAGTTTCAAAGTTTTCAACAATACCATTATGAGCAATTGCAATTTCTTCTTTACAATCTGTATGGGGGTGAGCATTAATTGTTGTTGGTTCTCCATGTGTTGCCCATCTTGTGTGTGCTATCCCTACGTTTGCTTTAAGGTCTTGATATTTCTTTATTTCTGCATCAAGATTGCCAGTTACTTTGCCTTTAGTCTTAATAATCTTTAATTCTCCAGAATCAACAACTGCTATACCACAAGAATCATAACCTCTATATTCTAATCTTTTAAGGCCATTAACTAAAATAGAAACACAATCTCTTTTTCCAAAATAAGCACTAATTCCACACATAGTAAGATAATTAAAGAATAAAAAAATTTAAAAATAGGAAAGAAAAACTATTTTCCGGCCCGCAAATAGTTATTTGAAAAAAGACTGTTCATATTGCTAGCATATTGCGCGGAACCACCCCATGTCTTTGAAACGGCAGAAAACGCTTTGTTACGATATATATCAGGATTATTACTAATTCCTTTTGTTAAATTTAAATAAACTGCTTCAATTCCTTGTTCAAGTGTGTCATACTTACAATAACTAGCTACTCTTGTACTACCACATCTACACACTATAACTCCACCAATATCATTCATATCAATCAATCT
>CAYXAY010000023.1:0-1155 GCA_964463155.1 uncultured archaeon
GTCGAAAAGAATTGTCGCATGAAAAATTAACTCCAAAGGAAGCGGAGTCGGTATAGGCAAGAGAAATATGCTATTGCCTGGCTTGAAGGTCGAAACAGAATATTAGTGTGGTTTTCTCTTGTCTTAAACTATTTCTAAAAAATCAAAACCTTTAAAAACATCTTTGCTATTATTATTTTTACTTATAATAATTTGGTGATGATTTTGAAAAAAGCAAAAACAAATAAAAAAATAACTAAGAGAACAACAATTACAAAAAAGAAAGCAAAGCCATTACCAAAGACAGCAGAAGCTTATTTTTCAAAAACCAAGATAAAATATCCAACAGAATTTTCTAAGTTTGATTTGCATATTCATTCTAAATTCTCTATAGATGCAGTTAATGAGCCAGCAACAATAATAAGAAAAGCAAAGGCAATGGGACTTAGAGGTTTTGCAATAACAGACCATAACACTATAAGGGCTTGGTCAGAACTTACAAGACTTGCAAAAGCAAATGACCTTGTTTTTGTTCCAGGACAAGAGCTCGATGTGACTTACAATGGGGAAAAACTAGGACATCTTCTTGCTTTATTCACCTATGATAAGATTACTTCAATGGAATTATTAGATATTATTGATGAAGCAAAAGCGCAATCAGCTCTTCTTTCCTTTGTACATCCATTTGACACAGCAAGATACTTTAAAGGATTTAAACATCTAATGACTAGTGGCCCAATATCAAGATATGTACCAGCAATTGAGACCTTCAATTCTAGAGTTCTAACAACGCGAGCAAATGATTTGGCAAAAGATTTTGCACACAAATACGGGTTGTTACAGACAGCAGGTTCTGATGCTCACATGCCTTATGAGATAGGGAGAGGATATGTGATAGCAAAAGCTCAAACAGAACTTGAATTATTAAAAGAAATAAAACTTGGAAGAATTGTTGTAAATGGCGAACTCTCAGGACTTGGACCAAGAATACACACTCTTGGGGCCTATCTAAAGATAGTAAAGGATTCTCATTTCAAATAGTTAGAATTTTTCTTAGATTTATTTCCTTGTCAAGATTTGAGATTATTCCTTCCATGTGTCCCGCCCCAACAACAAGAACAATATTTTCTTCAGGGATGACTTGCAAGTTATAAGCAATAAACTCGTCTCTTTCAT
>CAYXAY010000023.1:1165-11300 GCA_964463155.1 uncultured archaeon
TTAAAAACATATCAATCAATATTAAAATATTTATCTTATATCTTTTTGTAAAAAGCTTCATGATTTCTTCAATAATCTCTGATTTTTCTTCTTCATTTTCAACTTCTGACATAAGTTTGTTAATGTTTATTTTTTCGATTTCTTTTTTTGGAATGAATAGCCCTCCAAAAACAATCTTTATCTTTTCTTTAACTGTTAGTCTTTTTAGAATCTTTTGAAGAGTGATATTGATATCTCTATCAACAAGATAAACCCTTGCACCAACTTCTTTAGCGGCCTCAATTGCAGAAAGCATCTCTTGTCCAGGGGAAATATTGAATTTTTTTGCAATATTTTTCTGCAAGCCTCCAAGAATGTAATTTAGAAGAAAAACGGACTTATGTTTGGACTTGAAGATATCAGAAAATTTTGCTTTTTTAAGCTTATCAGGATGTAATAATGCCTCTAGTCTTTTAGGATCAAGTTCAACACACACAGCAGCTGGTCTTTTATCTAAGATTATCTCTTTTACTTGGTCTCTATTTTTTGCAGAAACATGTGCGGTTCCAACAATTGTTATGTGTTTATTTCTAAAATACAGTTCTTTAATCATAACCAAAACATTTTAAATATATAATATATAATATTATTGTACAATAAACCATTTAAACTGTGTTAATTTATGCGTTTGTCAAAAATATTATTAACTCTAATAATTTTAATAGGAATAAGTTCCCCAATCTTTGCATACACAATAAACACCCTCGCATTTTCGGATAATTACATCAATTCAACAAAGAGAGTTTATTTTAATGGAACAGCAACAGGCGATGGCCCATTAGAATTGAATATTTATTCTCAAAAGGATGTGACCGGAATAGATTTTAATGTAGATGTGGCAAGCGGTAATTTCTCAGGAAGTTTTAATGTTTCACTTACAGCAACACAGTCAAGTCTAAATGGCACAGTACCAACAATTGTTTCAAATACAGCAGACACAATAACCATAAAAGACAAATTATTCCCAAGCACCTGGTCAATGAAAATGGACTCTATCTCCCCAGTAAGTTCTCCAAATGTCACAGTCAGCGCATTATCGCAAAATCATCAGTATTTCTATTCCAAAGATATTAATGTATCTTATGGCGCAATAACAGATGCTGATAATTATATTGATAAATACATAACATATCTAGTAACAGTTTCCAATCTAAGCAATTACAGAACAAACTATACAAAAAGATATATTGATTCAAACACAACATTTTCAAGAACAATAAATTCTATTTCTGAAAATATTTCTGATGGCAACTATTATGTTTTGGTTGATGCAAATGATGTGGCTGGGAATTTCTGTAATTTATCAGAAGTGACACAAAAAAAACAATTGGTTTATTTTGATAATTCTAAACCAGGCAACCTTAATGTAAATCTTGGAACACTAACAAATAACAGAATATATGTAAAAACAAGAACATTTAACTTGAATGTTACTTTGACGGACGCCTCTGGAATAAAGTCTGAATCAACATTAGTATTGACACTCCCAAATTCCACACCAATAATTAAAAATTATATAAGTGGTTTTGCAATAACGTCAGGAGAATTAGGTAGTTGGGAAGATGGAAATATTTTCAGAATATCAATTGATGCAAATGATAATCTCAATAACAATTACACATATGATTTTAATATAATTGTTGATGCAACAGCTCCAACAAAACCAAACAGAAATACTCTAGCAATAGAAGATGTTGACAAAAATGTGACAATCACTTGGCAAGCAGGAGCATCACTCGATTCAGCATCTGGTCTTGCAGAATACAGGGTATACAAAAGCGCATCAAACTTTACAACAATAACTAACCAAGAATTAGTATGTACTGTAGGCACAACAACCTACACCTGTAAAGACTCTGATGACAAGGAGTTAGATAATAGAATATATTATGGTCTTGTTGGTATAGATTATGCAGAAAACATAAGTGATGCAAACACCCAATCTGTCTGGACAGGTCCTGATTGTGATTTAACAATTAATGATGATGATGATGATTATACAAGTTTAGCAAATGTTCTTTTAGAAATTGATTATTCAGATGATGTTAATGAGATGGCTATAAGTTGTAACACAAGTTTTCCAGCCTATCTAGAAGCAGACAACGATTATAATTTTAATATAACAACAGGAAGAGGCTGTAACACTAAAAACGAGAAAAAAACAGTTTATGTAAAAGTTAAAAGCAAAAATGATACCACAAGAACAAGCATCTGTTCATCAGACATTTATTTTGATAGCCTTGCTCCAACAACCCCGACAAACCTTGTAGCCACAACAATGGCTGATGGTTCTGTAAGATTAACATGGACTGCAAGCGAAGACATTAACACAGATTCAGACATCACTTACAGAATATATTATTCCTATACCAACAACGTAACAACATCTTCAACTTACAAAGCATCGTCAACGAACAATCACACTTACCGTTCTAACAGATCTACAACACTTTACTTTAGAGTAAGCGCGCTTGATGAAAGGAACAACGAGTCAGGATTAAGTTCAACCGTTTCAGGCATACTGCGAAAAATAGGTCCAAGCTTTACAATAACTTTTGTGCCTTTAGTAAATGATGTGAATGGAACACATTATGTTGGCGCCGGATCTCGAACTATCAACTTTGAAAGTGATGAAAGTCTTTTAGGCAACCCTGTAGTTAGCCTAAAACAATCAACAAACAATTTTGTAAACCTTACTTCAACATATGACAATTCCACAAAGAAAGGTCAAGCTATATTTGAGTTTATAAAATCCGGAGACGGAATAATAAAGATTATTGGAACTAACACAAAAAACGAACAATCAACAACAGAATATCTCTTTACAATTGATGTTGTTGGTCCAACAGATTTTAATTATGGTTATGTGATTCAAAACCCAACAACCTATAATCTTTGGGTATCAAACCTTCCAACAGATATCTTTAAAGTTGAATACATATTAAACAACACAACAGAAATTTGTAAAAAACAACAAGTCACAGACTACAATTGTATATATGATGCAAATACGACACCAGATGGCAACCACACAATGAATATAAGAGTTTATGACAAAGCATTAAACTTTAAAGAAAAAACATTTTCATTTGTCCTAGACAACATTGACGAAGATAAGGTGGCTTGTGATGATTTGAGAAAAGAAATATCCAAGAGACTAAATTTAATATTAGTCAATCTTGATTTATACCGGGCAGTAGACATTTATAAGACAATGGACAAAACAATAAATGATAAAATTGCACTCGTCAATTCCAAAAGGACCACAGCTGACGAAAGATATGCTCAAGGAAGCTATGCCTCTGCAAAGGATGCCTATCAACTTGCAAAAAACGAAATAATCTTAATAGAGGACATGTTGCCGCCAATAACAATTGTAAAAACAGGAACAACCAGATTTGTCTTTGATGGCAACACCAGTGTAAGAACAGATGTTTTTCTGGACAAAAATTTTTCAGACAAAACAAAAGAACTATATTCCCAAAACATAATCACAGCTGACAGAAATTTTGAGGTCTTAAAAATAGGAAACCAAAACTTCTTTTCAGTAACTTTGTCAATCAACAGCAATAGCGATAAGGAAAAAACTATCACAATAATTGAAGAAATTCCAAAACCTTTTGCAAACAATATTTCAAAGATTACTTTTGACAAGAAAATAGAGGTTTTACTAAAAAACCCAGTAGTCAAATACACAACAACAATTCCAGCAAACTCTTCTGAAACAATAACATATAGATCATTAACACCAATAACACTTGTTGACATGGTAACAAAATACAATGCAGTCAGTTTTTCTGCACCAATAATAATTGATGGTAATATTTCCAACATCTATTTAAACATAAAAAAGCCAGTCAACACAACATTGCTTATTTATATTTTCTCAATAATCATTTTGGTCATCATAATTATAGTAATAATAAGTGCAATTACAAGTTATCAAAAACAAAGCACGGCAGTAAAACCTGACTCCAAAAAGATAATGTACGATTATCTGGGGGTTATGGAAAACAACGCGGCAGTTCAAGAAAAGCAAAAAGCAGAAGAGCAAAAAACAAAAACAGAGGCCGAAAAGAAAAAAGACAATGGCGATAAGTTCAATGAGGACTATCAGTATATTCTTTCTGCAATTAAAAAAAGATAAACATGATAAAAGGATTAGAAACTAGAATTGTTGTTGTTGGCGGAGGGCCAACAGGTTTATATTGCGCATATCTGATTAAAAGATTTAATCCAAATATTTTAGTTACATTAATAGAAAACGACAAAGAAATAGGCATTTCAGTATCCTGCGCAGGACATGTCTCAATTGTAGGCCTAAAAAAACTAAAGTTAACTCCTTTTCTTGATATTGATAGATTAGTGGTTAATAGAATAAGAGGAGCAAGAATACATGGCCCAAACAAGGCAGAGCTTGAGTTTAGAACAAAAAGATTCCAAACAGTAGTTCTTAACAGACACATATTTGACAAAGAAATTGAAAAGCTTGCAAGAAATGTGGGGGTAGAGATTCTTTTAGGTCACCAAGTAGTAAGTGTTCAAAATGATTCTGTTGCAGTAAACATAATTGATGAAAACAGACTAGTCTATATTGATTACACATACTTGATAGGAGCAGATGGTCCAAACTCAATAGTAAGAGCCAGCTTCTTTGAAAAACTAGACAAAGAGGATTTCATAACAACCTATCAAGTGACAGCAAACGGCGATTTCACAAAGGATATGGTTGATTTGTATTTTGGCGATTTTTCAAAAAACTTCTTTGCCTGGGTCGTTCCAGAATCATACACAATTGCAAGAATTGGAATTGGTGTGCCACTTGGCAAAAACCCTAAAGAGGCCTTTGATCAATTTTTGGGGAAATCAAACCTAAAACTCACAAACACAAAATTTTCAGCATCTGGAATAATTCCTGTTGCAAAGCCGTTGAAAAGTTATATAGATAAAAACAAGCTTTTGATAGGTGACGCCGCATGTTTTGTTAAGGCAACAAGCGGAGGCGGAATTATCTTTGGTCTATCTAGTGCAGAATGTGCAGCAAGAGCAATAACTGACAGATTGAAAAAATTCAAAAAAGTTGATAACTACAATAAACATTTAAGAACTTTGTTGATGGAACTAAACATACATTACAAACTGCACAAATATATGAATAAAAAAACAAGTTCTGAATTCGACACATTACTTTTGAAACTAAAAGAAGCAGGCATAGAAAATTTCTTGAATAACAATGGCAACATAGATTATCCAAGCGAGTTTATACTAAAATTGATTTTATATCCTAAATTTTTATTATTCTATAAGGAAATAATCAAAATTATTAAATCTTAAACAGGAGAAGATAAATATGAATAAATTTACAATATTTTTTGTGTTTCTTTTGTGTTTAGGCACTTTAAATTTTATTAGCGCCCAAGAGAACATACAAGCCATGACTGGCCAAGCAAGCGTTACTGCCGCATCAACTAGTAACGCTAATCCACAGATAGTCTCCGAAAAAAAAGAATGTCAAGAAGAGGTAAATGCTATTGGAAGGCGAATAGTTGAAATAAGAAAAGCATATCTTGATGAATTGTTAGGTATGTATCCAACTTATTCTCTTGTAGCAAGAGAATATTTTACTGCATTAAAATCATACAAAGAATGTTTATCACAAAGAACCGCACAAAAGATAACAAGCTCAGGAATTACAGCAAATATTGTTGTTGCGGATGTGGCAATGACAAATAGTTGGGCAAGTAATAATTTGCCAGTTACAGAAAATGCAGGTAATGGAATAGTGCCAACAATAGACACTCCTGCAGAATATATTGCTGCCGAAAAAATGGCAAACAATATGGAAAGAGAGATTGAAGAAGTGCCCGAAACCAATCTAGAAATGTGTAAGGAACAAAGAATATTGGTAAAAACAAAGGTAGCTATTGTAAGACAGGAGATATCAAAGATAAAGGCACTTAAAGAAAAATATAAAGTAGATTTTGAAAAGGTAGAGAAATTAAGAGCACAAAGACAAGAAATAATAAAAAGATGTTACCCTCAATTGTCTGTAGTCATAAAACCAGAATGTGCTGTTTCTGAAGAAATGCTTGCAAAACAAAAAGAACTTCAAAAAAAGATTGTTGCATTACAATCAGAATTTATAACCCCACAAGCCACTAGCAAAAAAGAGTTCATGGCAGAGTATAAAAAGGTAAAGGAAGAACACAGGCTAGTTACTGAAAAAATAAACACTATAAAAAATGAATGCCAACAAAGGTCACAAATAATCTCCAATATAGATTATTGTTCAGAAAACGCAGAGCAATTAAAAATCATGGAACAATTAAAACAGAAACTAGTAAATGCAATAGATGAAACAGAGATATATGAGCTTAAGACAAAAATGGCATATTATCAGCAAAAAATCAATAATACAAAATGCATATCGCGGCCAACAACAGAGAAACCATTAACAGAAATTGAAATGTATAAAAAACAAATACAGGAACTAAAAGCACAGATACATAAAAAGGATTTAGAAATAAGAAAATTAAAAGAATCAATCGAAGCAATAAGATTGGAACTTAAAAACGCAGGACAAGAAAGGAAGGCAGAGGTTTTAGCACAAAATGCAGATAAGATCCTTGAGCACACAAGAGAAATCCTTGAAAAAAGAATCGCGGAATTAAAGGAAAAGATCAGTTCAATTGAAGCATCAACAGAAATTACAACAGAAGAGAAAACCAAAATCATAGATAAAATAAACCAAAGAATTGCTGAACTTGAAATGATAAAATCAAAGCTTACAGAAGCATCAACCCCCCAGGAACTAAGACAAATAATAAACGCAGCAAGAAAAAGTGAAGAAAAGGCAATTATTGAAAACAAGATTGCTACCTTAAAGAAAAGCATTTCAAAGCTAGCAAATATCATAGAAACGCACTTTGTAAATTCTGAAAATTATGAACGCTATAAAATTGAAATTGACAATATTTCAACAAAGACATCAGAATTAACTTCACAATCAAGCAAAAAAAAAATTGATACAATAGTTTATGAATACAAAGAGTTAAAGCAAAAAATAGTAAGCGAGGCGGAAAGCAATGAATAAGAACACTCTTATAATAGGGATTATAATCATAATAGTGCTAGCTATTGTCGGTTTTTTGATATTTAACAACAATAAAGTTGTTGACAATCAGACACAAATAGCAAACAGCCCAGAACTACAAACAGAATTAAATTCCCTAAATGAAACAGACAATCCGCTTACAACAGAGTATGAACCAGAGATAATAGATGTCCAGTAGGCATATTGGCATTTATTTTCTTTTCTTTTTTCTTTTTAAATTCCATTTATAAAAATTACTGTTCTATAAATATATATTAATCGACCGTTTGTAGCCCGATGGTGTAGTGGCCAAGCATGCAAGGCTTTGAACCTTGCGACAGGAGTTCGAATCTCTTTCGGGCTATTTCTTTAAATACATTTCTTTAAAGAAAATATATAGCGACAAAGGGAGTGTAGCTTAGCCTGGTTGGAGCACCCGACTGATAATCGGGCGGTCGCAGGTTCGAATCCTGCCTCTCCCATTTTTAATCTTTTTCTTTCCATAAATATCTTTTGAGTGAAAAGACATGACTTCAGAACTTGAGATGTTATTAAACAAAGGATTCTCCATTGTTGGATGCCAGAAAAAAGAAACAGCAATACTAATGATACATGGTTTTGCATCTTCTCCAAAAGAGTTTGAACCATTATCTGAATATCTAAAGATTGAATATGATATTTATGCTCCAATACTTCCTGGGCATAAAACAAGCATTGCTGATTTCTGTAAAAAGAAACACACAGACTGGATAACCGCTGCAGAAAACATCTATAATCATTTGCAAAAAAGCTATTCAAAAATAATACTTCTTGGCGTTTCTATGGGTGGAACAATCTGTCTTAACATCGCTTCAAGAAAAAACCCTTACAAGATAATAACTGTGTCTTCGCCAATAGATTTCTTAGATTTCAACTTTGCGAAAGGAATATTAAGCGAATTACGTAACACAAAAATCACTGTTGCAACAATTGTAAAAGGAATTAACGCATTGTCTGTTAAGGAAAAACAAGACAAGGAAAAGAAAAAGGAGGCAAGCATCGACAAGATAAAGATCGTTCTAAACAACATATACAAAAAACTAAAAAAAGACATAATAAAAGTTGACAACGACATGTCTAGTTACATAGACACCTACGAAGACATATCCTACAATGCTGTTAAGGAAATATTTCTTCTAGTAAATAACACAAAACCAAAGCTTTCAAAAATCAAATGCGATATCTTGGTTATCCACAGTAGAGGCGACAAATTAATCCCAGTAAGCAACTCCAGTGCAATAATTGCAGGAGTTACAAGCGATGATAGAGAACAGTTTGTTGTCACAAACTCCGCCCACAATGTCTTGATTGATGCAGAACACGAAAGGGTGTTTAAAAGAATTAAAGAGTTTATTCAAAGAACAAATTAATTTATTTTGTCTTTTCATTTACAAATGATAGGTTTGGAGTTATTATCTGTTTTTCATTGTCAAACCTTGCAGTTCCGATTACTTGATCTCCAAACACACAAGCAACAAAGCCACTAGAAAGAAGGCTTTTCTTTTTTATCTCAGAAACAGAAATGTTTTTTCCTGAAAAATAGTTTTTTGCTTGCTCCCTAGTAATCTCCACAGAATTTTGCTTTATCTTTTCTGCAGGAAAAAAGGAAAATCCAAGAGATGATGGCACATAGTTCTTGTAATTGGAGAATATCTCCAGTCCAAAGCTAACAACATAATTGGTGTTAAGTAATTTTTCAATAGTTCTTTTGTTTTCTTTTGAAAAAGACAATATTGAAACAGACTGCCCAGAAATAGTAAAAAGATAATTATCAAAAAAATTCTTGTCAATGCCAAACCTTGATTCCAAGTAATTGACAAGCTTAGTCCTTGTCTTCTCATCTAATTTCTTTGTCATTTATTGTTCCTTTTTTAGTTTGCATATGAAGAACCCTTCAATGTCTGCTTTGTGTGGCCATATCCTTAGTGCTTTTTTTAATTCCGGAGAGAAGTTTTTGTTTTTGTATTTGGTTAGGCCACTATCAGTTTTTAATCCAGAAATTGTAATTTCTTGGGAAAGAGCGGATTTTTCTTTTCTTAGAAGATAATCAACTACTTCTTCATTTTCTTCAGGCGACAATGTGCATGTTGAGTAAACCAAGACTCCTCCCGGCTTTAGTAAAGAAAATGCTTTTTCAAGTAATTTTTTTTGAAGCTCTGATTTTGAAGATACTTCGCGATTGCTCCAGTCCTTCAAGGAGTCAGGTTTCTTTCTTACTATTCCTTCACAAGAGCAAGGAGCGTCTAGAAGAATCTTATCAAATCTAATACCTAAGTCAAACCTAATGCCATCTTGGCAAGTGATTATGGTGTTTGTAACCCCTAGTCTTTTAATAGTAAACTTTAAAGTCTTAATTCTTTTCTTATCAACGTCGTTTGCCACAATCAGCCCTTTGTTGTTCATTATCTGTGCAAGTATTCCTGTCTTGTTACCAGGCGCAGCAGTCAAATCTAAAACAATGTCTTTTTCTTTTGGCTCAAGAACAAAAGCAGGAAGCATAGATGAAATTTCTTGTATCTGAAACAAACCAATATTCTGTTCAATGATGTTTCCAAGACCAGAAACAACCGATTTTACAAAATAGGCGTTTTCAAGATATTTTACTTTATCAATAACAATACCTTGTTCTTTTAGAAAAGAAATATCTATAGTCTTAAGAGTATTTACAATTAAAGACTTTGTTTGCCTTTTCTTACAGCACTCTAGAAACTCAGTTGCTTCCTTTTCACCCAAGAGAGCAGTATATTTCTCAACAAACTCTTTTGGCAAATACACATTTCCCACACATAAATTAGATAATAAATACATTTAAAATAGCATACAAACCGATAACATATATAAAGTTTATGCCACCATAAGTTTTATTATAAACTTTTTTTTTTTAAATCTGATTTAATATGTTTGTATATCTGGTAGCAAAAAAGGAACAAGACTATGATCTTGATGACTTTGACTATGATGGAG
>CAYXAY010000024.1:0-11121 GCA_964463155.1 uncultured archaeon
TTTAGTATTCTTTTATCAACAGTTACTTTTTGGCCAGGACGTATTGTATATGTGCCATCTACATTTTGACTGCTACTTGTATTTAATGTACCGTTTGCAGAAACCTTTATCACACCTGATACCGTCCCGTTAATAGTTAATGTAACAACCTCGTCAAAAATTATTACTTTACCATTTGTAATGGTTATATCTGCAGTTTTATCACCACTATTTAATATTATTGTTCCACTTAATTTTTTTGTCTCTAAATCCATATCTAGATCACCGCTAATAACATTTACTGCTAAATTATTAACTGTAAAAGTTCCGTTAGTAATTATTAATTTCGCAGTGGTTGCTGTAGGTGTAGGTGCGGGGGTTTGTGTAGTAGTTTGCGTGGGATTTCCAGATGATCGTTTTGTATTTGTTGTGCTCGTCATTGTATTTTGAGGATTGTACCATAGCAAAAAGCGTCCTGCGTTAAAATCAAAGCACATTGTTTCGGTGGTTATTCCTGTTATCATATTTTGAACAGTGCTGGTTTCTTCTGGCTTGTATTTGCTTATACCAACTAGGCTATATGGTATTCCATAAATATACTGGTAACTTCCTACTGCAGCTAATTGTTGTGGATCAACATTGAAACTGAAATCAGATGACGAGGATACCTTTAATTGATAATTTATTCCTCTAGCCGTTTGTTTTAGATTATTGAATACAAACAATGTGTCCTTTCGTTGTGTGCTGTCTACTGATTTGTATTTTCCCAGCAGAACATATTCTATTAAATAATCTGAATTTGCAAGAACTTGTATTGGTCTTATGTCTTTAAAGGTTATGTTCTTGTGGTTAGATGGGACAGATAGTATGTATCCATCTTGAACCTCATTATACTGGTCGTAATTGCTTAGTACAGTAGTAGTTTTTTTCTGTATACCCAAACTGTCTGTTATATCGCTGAAAGGTACTCCGTCATATCGGTAATAATAAGCGTTTGTTGGGTTTGTAAAGAATATATTTTTCTGGAAATCTGAATTGTTGTTATAGTAATCCAAATGCTTATTTAAGTCATCTGACACTCTCTGAACAGTATATTCCATTTTTTTGTCGCGGGCCGAGTTTTGGGAGGAAGGTGGAAGTATAATATTTACACGATATGTCCCTGGAGCGGAAATTGCTTTTATTGGAGAGGAATTATTTAAATCTATTCTCCAACCATCGTTCATGAACCCCTCTGCTGTAAAGATTTTAGGTGTTAGTCCGGTAGCATTTAAATCTCCATAGGTCTTTGCATTAATAATGAATGGAGAGATTGTGTCTCCGTAATAGATTTGCATAGTGTTTAGGAATTGGGTTAAAAATTCTAATATTGTTGCTTGATTACCTTCTGATGTTGTTGAATCGTTTATCATTTGTTCTAACCCGCGACTTCTTAAGAAAGAATCAACAGTGAATTGATAATTATTTTTATCTTTATTAAAGTTGTTATCGCTTGTATGCGTGATTAATGTTGTGATGTTGTTGTCGTTAAGATTTTCTTTTGGCAAGATTTTGACTTCAATTATTGTAAATTTTTTTAATTCTGAAGGAACTGTTCCTAATATTTTCTCTAATGATGATAATTGTTCTACAGAATTTTTATCTGTAAATTCTTCGTTAGAAACAGCGGTTTCAATTATTGCTTTGTATACAGGGTTTGTTGTCATTGGACTTTTTGCAACCTTGTTTCCGTCAGCTAAGAAATTTATTCCATCAAGTTTTATTATTGTATTTTGTTTAAAAAATACTGCTTTCTTTGACATTGCTATTCTTAATTGGTCTTGGTCACAATATACTACACCATAATCGCAGGTATTGTGATTGATTTCACTGGCATTATATATAAATAGTAATCTGTTAAATCCGTATTTATTATAATTTGCTTTCCCTGTAACACCTTTTTTTGCTTGGCCTTTTGGATCATAACATTCACCAGAATCAATTTGTGGACTTGTTGAAAGATAGGCAGAGAACGCTTGTTCTGTCTCTTCTTTTTTGTCTAGTCGGTCATCTTTTATTTTTGGTTGAGTTTGGTCAGGGTCTGGTTTCGGTGGAATTTGGTCAGGGCCTGGTTTCGGTGGAATTTGTCCAGACAATGTTGGACTTGTGTCTTTCATCTCACCTAAATTACCTAACCATTGTAGGTTGTCCGTAAATGTTATTTCTTCTTCTATTTCACTATAGTTTAATCTTGGTGATGAATACCCAACAGCAAGCATTGCTTTCAAGTTGATTGTATTTCCTAAATCAAAATAACCCTTTCTTATATTTGTTGCAATCTTTGCTACACTTTCGTTAGTGTCTATCTGGAATGCTTTTTCATTAATCTCTGGGTTTCTTCTTACAGAAATTGTCATTATCTCTGTTGTCTTTCCATCAATTACCCTGTATGTTTTCTTTGGCTTTAATTCTTTGTTTACATCTCCTATTGAGAAATATTGTATTCCGCCAACCTCTGACATCTCTGGGTTTAGTACTTTTAAGTCTATTAAAGCGTAACCTGCATCATAACAGGTGTTAATTACCATTAATTTCTGTGGAGTTGTGTCTATTCCAGAGAAATCAAATGTTGTTGGTGATACTTTTATACAACTGCTTGGAAGGATGTCAAGTGGTCTGTTTACTGTAACTGGTATGTCTTTAACATAAGTGTATTCTTCTATTGTGTCGTCGTTTGGTTTTGCGTTTACTGCGATCTTATATTGTCCAAGAATTTGTGCACCTTGAACTTCTAGCATTTGTGTTTGTCCTCTCTTTAATGTCATCTCCGCATTATTAACAACAGTAACTCCTGCAACAGAAGTAAACTCCAATGCAAGTTCTTCATGACAATTATTTCTTACTTGTATCTGTGCTGTGTGACAACCGAATTGTCCTTGACTTCCAAAGCCCACTCCATGATAACCTGGTGGCGGGTTTTCTGTAAAGTTATTAAATGGATAACTTTGTTGATAATTTCCAAAGGTGTTTGGATAAGCAAACAATCCGCTTTGGTAGTATGCTTGTGGAGCCCTTCCACCATATTGATAAGGATTTTGCCCAAATATTAATGGGTTAAATGCCATGGTGTTTGAACCATACATTCCATAACCGTATGCTGCACAGTATGGTACAACAATTGGTGTTGTTGGTGTTTCTATACAGCTTACATAATTATTAAATATTAGTCTTGGCTTATGCTGTGACCTTATCTCATCAATGCCGTTTGTGTTTGGTCTGTTACTTGTAAATGTTAATATTGGTGTTGATACTCCCCCCTTTACTGTGTTACTTGTTTTGAAAACAAGCCTTATGTCTGCAGACTTTCCTGCAACAATCTTGTTTGTGACATCAACCTTTTCATCAAGTGTTAGTTTCTTTTCTTGTCCTGAAACAACAACATAGAAATTTCCAAGTTTCTTTGTGTTCTTGTAGTCTGCTTCAACATATATTCTCCCAAGATCTACAGGGATATTGTCAACAGCACATGTGTTTTTTAGTTTTACTATATATTCAACATCATTTGTTGATTCTAATCTTATAGTGGTTTCTTCTGGATCAACAACTAGACAATCTGTGCTGTCAATAGCGTTACCAAATGTTATTCTTATTGTTAATGGAATCTCAATTACCCAAGTCTTTGCAAGAGTTGCCTCATTTACTGTCACAAGAAGATTTGTCTTTAGCATCTTTTGTGTCATCAAATCTATGCCATTTTCTGTTAGCTTTGTTGTTAACTCTATTCCTATTTGAGAATTTGGGTCTATTATTATTCCAGAAGAATTACTTGTCAATCTTACATATTCAGAGCTTGTGGCTAGTTTTATGCCTGTTATTGTTAATGGTAGCATTGTGTTGTTCATCAAGACCATGTTTGTTTTGTCAGAATAACCTTTTGAAATATCCAATTGGATTTCTAGTTTTTCCGGAATTGCTGAAATTAGAGTCTCTGAAACAACAATCTTTGTTGTGTGTGTTCCAAATCCTTGCTTTCTCACAGTTATTTCAACCGCACTGCTTGCGTTTGTTGCTGGAAGTATAAATGCAAATATTCCTTCTCTGTTTGTTTTGCCATCAACCACTGCTTTTCCATTTATTCTTACAAACACCCCTGCATCAACTATTGAAAGGTTACTATCATCTGTAACTCCAACAGCAACCGTGTTAGGAACAAATGGAACTATTGTTTTTGGTACAATGTCAACAACAAGTTTTTTGGATGGTTTTAAATTAAATAATATTTTCTTTGAAAAGATTACTTCTCCGTCTGACATTAATGTCATTGTCAGTTCATCACTAACATCATTAGTCACACTTAAGTCTATGTCTCCTATTATTGTTCCGTTTGCTGAAACGCTTCCCAGATTTATGTTTGAAAAATCATTGTCTGTGATTGGGAAGTCTCCGCCAGGAGTTATTGTGTAATTATTAAGTTTTATTGTTCTTCCTGCAGTTGAGATAATCATTACTGCATCGTTTGCTGGTCTTTGTAGGTTTAATCTGAAATTAAATTTATAGTCTGTTCCGTCTTTTGCTGTGAACTTGTCAATCACTCTCTTTTCCTGACCGGTTGCCTTGTCCTTCAATATGAACCTATAACAAATTCCGCTATCACAAGCAGTTGACTCGCCAACATAAATTGCAAGCATGTTTGCATAAGCATATAGCGATTGCTTTGTTGTTGAACCCATTCCTGTGCCTAAGACATTGTCTTGTGGGTTTCTTAGAACTGTTGTTCCGTGATAATACTCTGCTCTGTAAAAGATTGCCTGGTTTGCCATTGCTGTGTCTTTTACAACAATGTCTACATCAACGATATATGAACCTTCTATTGGGTTGTCAAGAATGACATTAAACCATTTTGCGTCTTTTTTTACAACTGACGCTAAGTCCTTTGACTCTCCTTGGCAAGGCGTGTAGTTGATTGAACCAACAACTTTGTTTCTTGCATAACTTATTTGTTTAATGTAAATTGAGTCTTCTGAAACTGTGTGCGTTTTGTTGTCACAACTGTCTCCTTCTCCTGTTCTTATATGAGCCACTACTTTTGAATATCTCTTGTCAACATTTAAAACAAATCTTGCTGTTGCTGATTGGCCGGCGACAACGCTTGTAAGTATGTCTCCATTACTTGCAAAGTAACCGATGAATCTAATGTTTGCTGAGCGTGATGTTCCTGTTGGAATTATTATTCTGTCTTTAAGCATACTGCCTGCTTGAACAGAATATTGCTTTGTAATTACTTTTGTCCCTTCTTTTTCTATTAAGAAATATATTTTTTTATCAGCCCTTACTGGAATTATAACAAGACCAGTTTCGTTTGTTGTTGTTTGCTTTTCAACCATTTCTATGTTGGTTGCTGAATCATATACTTTTATTGTTGCTTGAGAATATGGTACTCTATCAGAATCAAGTATTGTTAGGTTATATGTTCCTTGGCCTATTGTTATTATTATTGGAACATCTGTTGCTTCTCTTTCCTTAACTACGAAATTATTTGTTCTACCAGAGAACTGACCAGTTATTGCTTCTGCAAAGTAGGTTGTACTTGGATCAAGGTTAGGGATTATTACTCTTCCACTAACATCTGTTGTTACAATCTTAACAACGCTGTTGTCTATAGCATCCCAAATCTTTACAGTGGCATACTCTATTGGTATCATCTCTCTGTCTGTTACGCTAATGTTTGCAAGACTGGTTGATGTTGCATCTATGCTTATTAATTGTATATCTATTATGCTTGTTGAAATGCTTACTTGTCTGTTTGATAACAAGTATCCTGCTTTGTCTAATGATAATGAATATGAAACATTTTCTCGGACTCCAAACTTTACAGAACCTGTTGAGTCTGTTGTTTTTGTGTCAATTATTGCTCCGCCTTTTGAAAGCTTTGCGCTTACTCCTTCAAGGTGTCTTCCTGTTATCTTGTCTTTGACTTTTATTTCAATATAACCTATTATGTCTTTTTTTATTTTTAACTCTGTGCTGTTTAATCCTGTTTTTATTAATACTGGTGTTACAAGGTTGTTTGCATAATCTAAATCAGTTATTCCAGAATAAACTGTTCGGGGATCAGAAACCAATATCTTGTATTGCTTTGATACAATGACTAATTCTGAAATGAATATTCCGTTTGAGTTTGTTTGCCCGCTATCAACAATCTTTCCTGTGCTGTCATAGATTGTCACAGACAGGTTTGGGATTGTTAGTAATGTGTCTTTGTCTTTTACTATTACTGACAATGTTGCAAAGTTGTTGCTTGCACTAAATATTATTTGTCCGATTGTGTCTGCTTGTGGGATGTTAACCTCAAAATCTGATCTTCCTTCAATGTTTGCTTGTAGACTTCCACAGTTTACTGGAATGTCGTTTAATGTGTATTCTCCGCCTGTTACTTTTACTGTCTTTCTGTAATCTGCAGTCATACAATAGAAATCAACTGTTAGTTCTGAGGTTACTGATTCTCCTGATCTTGTTTTAAATTGTATTGTTTTTGTTATTTTGTTTATTCCTTTCGCTAAATATATTAAGTAGTTTTTCTTAGAGCTTGGGTTAAGATTATATTGTTGTTTGTTTTGTGAAAATATATAGCTTTCATCAACTAACTTAAAAGTGTATAGTTGTGATTTGTCTAAATCTAAATACACATAACCCTCTTCATCTGTCATTAATGTTCTTGGTGTGTCGTTTAGTGTTACCCTAAGAACTATGTCTGATAATGGGTTGTTTGTTTCATCCATAAATCTTAGTTCTGTTCCTGATGGCTTTCCTGTAACTCCAAAGCCTGGAAGCATTAAGAAAATTATTAATCCTATTATTGCAAACATTAATAGAATAAAAATTGGGAATGTAGGTATTCCGTTTTTCTCAAAAGGGTCAACTATCTTGTAGAAGTTAATTCCTTTTTCTTCAAGATTATCAAGCATTTCAAAATACTTGTCTTCTAGATTGTAGTAGAACTCTTTTAAACCCATTTTTGAAAACCTTTTTTTATTCTTTCTTTTTATTTAAATATTTAAAATTTAAATATTATATATATTATTAATTTAAACATTTGTTTATAAATATTGCTTTTTTTATAAATATATAGTTAGTTAAAAAGGTTTATAAAATAATACTAATTAACCGGCATAAGTTAGTTACTCTCCGGGCTACAACCTGGACTATCGTCTGGAGAAACTTGACTATAGCATATCCATTCTGGGGAATCAGGGTTTGCTGATGTCAAATTTTCAGCTGTTAAGTAACCTGTCGTTGTATTTACGGTCAATTGACTCCAATTGTTGTTTGGAGGGAAATAGAAAGGGGTGTATGTGTCATATATAAAGACGTGTATTCTAGTTTTTGTGTTTCCGTGATAAGTGTCTTTTATTTTGTATCTTGGGTCTGTTTCTTTAAACTCTAATTTTATTTCTGTGGAATGTAATTCTACGCAGCCAAGTGTGGCTGATTCTTGTGTATTATCGATTGTCACTTGTAGGTTGTAGTTTTCGTTGTAAAAGTCGTGGTTTTTAAACCAGATAAGCTCTGAAATATTTAGGGTGTCGTTCCAGAAAAGACCTAGGCCTCCAGCCACTGTTGGCATATTTTCTATTCTTGAAAAAATTTTTTGTTGATAAGTCGGAAGTGTATCCGTCATTGCTGTAACAAATCTTTTTGTTCTTTTCCGCTCAGTGATTGCTTTTATTTCTTTTATTTTTAGTTGTTGACTGCCATAGATTTTATTAGATTCTAAATCTAAACCGTTTCCGTAGGTTATTCTTTCGTTCTGTCTTTCATTCAAGGTGTAATTGAAATCAGAAACATAAAGTGTCGTGAATTGTTCATTTAATGTTGGGGCATAAACATTATATGTTTGAGCTGGTGGTGTTTGAATGTTAGATAGAGTATCTGATTCTATTTGTTGGTCCGGGATTTCATGACATTGCTCGTCTAGAACTCCTGATACATTTGGAGTCTTAAAGAAGCTTGTTCTTGGAGCGCAGGTTCCTGGGTCGCAAAAGCCAAGCCTTGCTTGCTCAAAGATGTTGTGTTTTATAGGATTGAATAGTCCTTTGTCTTGTGGATGTTGGCCTGGAGAAGATGAACGTTCAGCGTTATTATCACGAACGATGTTTCTTGCAACACGCAGGGCTTGAAAGCCACGCCATGGCATGTATATCTTGTAGATTTGCCTGCTTAGAACAGGTCTTTGAATCACTTGTTTTGTCTTATATTTAACAACCGTAACAACTGGCAACAACTCATAGTTTGCATCATCTAATTTTGTGGTATCAAGAGTCAAATAGAAAGAACCTATGCAGTTGTCTACAGTATTACAATCAACAACATCAACTTTTTCTCCGCCGTCCTTAAATATTCTTTCAACAAGAATGTCAAATTTGTTTTCATCATCGACGTCGATCGGCCGGCCATAATTATCAATTCTGTAACCGGTATGCTCTTCTATTTTTATGTTATAACCTGGGGGGTACTGAGAATATTTTAAATTGAATAATAGGGCTTGTGCAAAATATGCAGCAAATTTTCTTTCAAAGAACTTTTCCTTTACAAAAGAATCCACAAACGCGCTCCAATTTTTGTCTATGTCTTGCCTGTTCAAACGAAGTTCGTTGTTTGGTTTTGACTTATGTTCTTCCCAGGATGATCTTAAGTTTATTATGAAAGTGTTAAATGCATCTGCTCTTGCAATATCTGCAACAGTCATCAAATCAGACATTGAAGACTGGTCTTGAATCAATGACAAATAAGTTTCCTCTGTGTTAATCATGTTAAAGATTAGGGCCAGAGATATAGATACTAATAACAAAGATATTAATGCTGTAAATAATGTAAAACCTTTTTGTGTTTTCATAAATATATCTAAATAAAAATACTAAGAAAAAGATTTAAAAGGAAATGTTATTTATGCAACCCTTGGACCATGCTGTTCATAAAGTGCATAACCGTGTTTTGGAATTACAACTTGGCAAATTCTGTTTATGGAGATCTCGTGCGTAAATCTAGTATCTAATGGTTCTAAAAAAACATCGCTAGTAAATTGATGAATTATCATGTCTTGTCCATAGTTTTTCCCAACATACAATACTGCATGTGATGGCGTTACACAATCCGTTCCTTTGGTTATTCCTATAGTGATTATTGAACCAGGAATCAAATAGTTATCAAAATCATAAATTGAATCTGTTTGTGCATCCCAAACAACTGTGTTGTTTTTACCTATCTCCCAGGCATCTCCATTAACATATTCAGTATGTACATAATGTTTTTCAGCCACCCTTTGTGCAAACGCTGAACAATAATCTGGGTATAGTGAACCAATGTCTAAACATTGTGTTTGGGTGTTTTTTGGAAATCTACATCTGGTGTAGGCTTGTAATTTACTTTGCATTTCAGAAAACATTTCTGTCTGAAGTGCATATAGTGAGTTTGTTTCGTATTCAGTTTTTTGTTTTATTTTTTCGTTGTTTGTTTGAGGTGTTGAAGATTGTAGAAGTTCTGTTTGGTGTTCAGCGGTTAGTATTTCTTTTATTTCCTTGTCTTCCTTGTAGTATATTTTGTTGTCTTCAGAGATTGATGGAATTTCTTTAATCATTTGCACATTAATTTTATTATTATTATTATTAACAATAACTACTCTATACCAATTGCCTTTATCAAACTCAGAGGTTGGCAGGTTTTCAATATATGCTTGGTTATTGAATTGACCTTCTTCAGCTAGTACATCTAGTGCTGATTTTCCCATTTTGTTTGCAAAATAAACGATTGCCATATCTAATAAAAAATTAGTACCTATCCTTGCTCTCTTGCCCCACTTAGTTGCGCCAATCTTTGAGAAATTAGTGCTTTTTACTTGCAAGTCATCCAGCTTTTTAGAAAGATCACCAGGTAAGTCATATGCTCCACTACTGTTAACGGGGGTGGATTTTAAGTTCTTAAGACCATCTAAAGAATCATCAACTAATTGTTTCTGATTAGTCAATTCATCTATTTGGGTTTGAAGTTTAGTTGATCTTGTGCTTTGTCTTACAGTTAACTTTCCATCAACTGATTTCTTTTGCGCAGTTAAGTTATCTATCTGTTTTTTATATTCTTTAGATAATTTATCATAGCTATCAATTCTTCTAGTTAGATCTGCGTTTGTTATTGTTCTTGAAACAACTTGCGTGGATGAACCAAGATTCTGTGTTTTAAATACATTATCAATCTCATCAATTGATAAATTTACTGTTGAATTCGCTTTAGCTATGTCATCTATCTGTGTTTTTAAGGCATCGTCTATTTGATATCCCGTAGCAGTTCTAGACTGTGCAAATTTTGTTTTTACTGTTTCAATCTCTGTTTTTGCAATTGCAATTTTTGTTTTTGCGTTTAATAAACCGCCATCTGTGGGTTTTAGTTTTAATGCTTCATCAATTGTATCTGCATGTGAGTTTAATGTTTTTAATGTTTCATCTGAGTTATTTATGAATGCTTGGGCAGCGTCATCAGAAACCTGATGGATATTTGTTACTCCCTGATTATATTGCGTAAATCTGTTCAAAAATGTTGTACGATATGTTGAAGAATAATTTTTGTATGTTCCTCCATTTAATATATCTGCTAATTTTTGTTTTTCTGAACCGGTTAATTTTTCAAATGCGTGGTAATTTAGAGTATATGTAGCTGTTTGTCCATAAGCTCCTGTTGGAGGAGGTTTTGTTGTAGTTATTTTTCCAAATATAGCTCCTAAATCTGTAGCATCTGCTGGAGTTGGAGTAAATATCGCTCCATTTTTAGGAATAGCGGGATAAAGTCCTCTTGCAATTGCCTGATGATTAGTTACTAATTGACGTTTAAATCCAGCTAATTCTGCACCAGTTAATCCACCTGTGGATGTTGTGGTTACGCCAGTTAGTCCACTTACATGTTTTGTTGCGGTGTATGTGATTTCGTCCGTGTATGTCGGATTTGTTACGACGTCTGGAATTGTAATTTGTGTTGCACTTTTTGTTCTGGTCAATTCTGTTGCTGCTGGTCCAATTATGCCCAGATTTGTAGGATCAAATATTTTTCCAACTAACTCTACTATAGGCCCTAACGCCGCACCCATTACTTCCCCTATCCATTTTAGGAAAGGAATCT
>CAYXAY010000025.1:0-10398 GCA_964463155.1 uncultured archaeon
AAATCAAGAAAAAGGGTGACAAGCTAACAATAGTGACTTATGGTCGGATGGTTCACCTTGCATTGGAAATTGCGAATTCAACGAACTCTGACATAGAAGTTTTAGACCTCAGAAGCTTACAGCCATTGGATATAGATTTGATAAAGAAATCTGTTAAAAAAACAGGCAAAGTTATTATTCTTGAAGAAGGTTATGGTTTTATAGGAGCCGAAATTGCTACTCGAATAAATGAAGAACTCTTTGATTATCTAAAAGCCCCCATCAAAAGAGTATTTTCGAAGAGGGTACCACTCCCTTATAGTAAAAAATTAGAAGAAAGGATACTTCCTTCAAAAGAATTACTTATCAAGGAGATTAATTCTTTGCTTTAATTTTATTTGTGGAACAGAAACACAAGCAATTTATTTTCTAAACTATAAAAGCAAGCGATTACTCCAAAGGAATGATTGATGTCGCTAACGATAAGCTAAAGAAATTAAAAAGAAAAGTTTCTTGTAGGGGATATGAGAAACATTAAGTTTGGAAAAGCTGATTGCATTATAACAATGTTTAATGATATTTAAGGAATTAAAGGAAACACTAGAAAGAAAAGGTTTTAAGATTCTAGAATATATGGTGGCCAAAGTTTCCCAAGTTTAATGACAAGAAAAGCGAAAGCATCTATATAGTTTCTCAAAAAGAATAAATTTAGTTATTATTAAAAAAAGAATGCATCTATAATATATCGGTAATAATTATGAAGAATAAATTTGTTGGTTTTATTATACTTTTTATTGCATTGTTAATGTTTGCAATCATCTTTCTATTTAATAGGGGCATGACAGACATTGTTAATACTTCTTGTGATCACGGACCGAGATGTCCAATGTGGGAAACTATTAATTTTCAAACAAATGTAAGTATTGGCATAACCATTTTTGTAATATTGGTTGGCGTGTTTTTGATATTTTTTGGCAATGAAGAGAAAATAGTAACAATCGTAAAAACCAAAACAGTACATCCTAAAAAAGTCGCAAATAAGATAACTAAAACAGAATATTCTAATATCCTCTCTACTCTTAATTCAGAAGAAAAGACAGTTTTTGAAAAGATTATTGAAGCAAAAGGAAGCATATATCAATCAGAGATTGTTCAAAAAACCAATTTTACAAAGGTTAGAGTCACAAGGATACTGGACAAACTAGAGGGAAAAGGCCTAATTGATAGAAAAAGAAGAGGAATGACAAACATCGTTCTTTTAAAGAACAATTGAAACTAGTTTCAAGATATAATATATAAATGGTTTCAATATAATATTTCTATGGGTAAAGAAAACAAAAAAGGAATAGCCAAAGGTTTGTTGTTTGCAATTATCCCCCACATAGGGTGTATACTTTTTATAGTTTTAAGTGTACTTGGAGTTACTATTGCGGGCAGTTTCTTTAGAAATTTATTATTTAATAGATATATATTTTACATACTTATCGGATTGTCCTTTTTATTTGCGGGGCTTTCTACAATAATTTACTTAAAGACAAACAAGATATTGTCAATAGCAGGCATAAAAAGAAAATACAAGTATATCCTTTTGATGTTTGGAACTACAATTGTTGTTAATCTTTTGCTTTTTTTTGTAATATTTCCTTTCATTGCTAATTTTTCTATAAATAACCAGCAAAACCTCACATCATCTGGGCTTTTAGATGTCACAAACCAGATAACTAATACCATTGTTGTGGACATCCCCTGTTCAGGACATGCTCCATTAATAATAAATGAATTAAAAACAATACAGGGAATTATAACAGTAAAGTTTAAACTTCCAAATCGTTTTGTAATAACTTATGATAAAACAAAAACCTCAATAATTGAAATAATTAATCTTGAAATTTTTAACGAATTTCCTGCAAAACTGATAAAGAGATAAAACATGAAAAAAACATATAAAATTACTGGCATGCATTGCACTTCTTGTTCCAAAAACATAGAGACAGCTTTAAAGAACGAGAAAGGAATTACAAAAACTACTGTTAATTTTGCAACAGAGTTTGCTGAAATAGATTTTGATGAGAAAAAAACATCTGAAAATGAAATTTTTACAAAAGTAAAACAACTAGGCTATAACATAGAAGAAAAAACAGAAGAAATTACTGAGAAAAAACCAAAGAACGAATGGAAAATAAGGTTTTTTATTTCTCTAATATTTACAACCCCCATTTTTGTTCTTTCAATGTTTGTTTCTGATTTTAGTTCAAAGAACTTAATTCTTCTTTTGCTTACAATTCCGGTTCAGTTTTTTATTGGGTTTGCATTTTATAAAAGTTCATATTATTCTGTTAAGGCAAAAGCAGCAAACATGGATGTATTGGTTATTGTTGGAACAACCGCTGCATTTATTTATAGTGTGCTTGTTATCTTGATGCCTGAAAGTTTTGGACACATGGCGTATTTTGAGATTTCAGCAGTAATAATTACTTTTGTAGTTCTAGGAAAATGGTTAGAATCACACTGTAAGGGAAAAGCATCAGAAGCAATAAAGAAATTAATTGATCTTAAGCCAAAATTTGCAACAGTTTTAAGAAACAATAAAGAAATAAGAATTTCAGTAAAGGACATAGTAATAGGAGACATAGTTATTGTCAAACCCGGAGAAAAAATAAGTGTTGATGGGGTAGTAATTTCTGGAGACTCTTATGTTGATGAGTCAATGGTGACCGGAGAAAGCAAACCTGTGCATAAGACTAAGGGAAATGAAGTAATCGGAGCCACTATAAACAAGAACGGTTCTTTTACCTACAAAGTAACAAAAATCGGAAAAGACATGTTTATTAGCCAAATAATTAAACTTGTTGAGGACACTCAAAACAGTAAGGCGCCTATTCAAAAACTCGCAGATAAGATTAGTGGTTATTTTGTGGTTATTGTGATTGTCATTGCCTTAATTAGTTTTTGTGTGTGGTATCTTTTGCTTGCTAAAAGTTTTGTATTTGCATTAATTGTTTTTATTTCAATTTTAGTGATTGCTTGTCCTTGTGTTCTGGGCCTTGCAACACCCACTGCAATTATAGTATCTACTGGCATGGCTGCAAATAATGGCATATTAATTAAGAACGCAGAAGTCATTGAAAGACTATCAAAAACAAACACAATTGTATTTGACAAAACTGGAACCTTGACTTCTGGTTTTCCGGAAGTTACAAAAGTTATTTCTTTAGATGAAAGTATATCTGAAAAAGAAATATTAAAGATTTCAGCAATAGGCGAGAAAAAATCAAACCACCCTTTGGCTGAAGCAATAGTATCAAAGACAAAATCAGAAAAAATAAACTATGACTTTAATCCAGAAAAGTTTTTGGAAACAGACGGCAAAGGCATTTCTTTTATTTTAGAAAAATCAAAATATCTTGTTGGTAATAAAAAATTATTAAATGAAAGCAAAATTGATTGCACGAAACAAGATAAGCAAATTATGGAGCTAGAAAGAAAGGCTCAAACAGTTGTTCTTGTTTCTAGAGACAATAAGTTAATTGGATTAATCTGTATATCTGACAAAATAAAAGAAAATGCAAATCTTGCAGTTTTAAGATTAAAAGGAAAAGGCAAGGAAGTTATACTTCTTACAGGAGATAATTCTGAAACAGCAAAGGCCGTTGCAAAATCCGTTGGAATAGATAAAGTAATCTCTGAAGTTTTACCTAAAGATAAATCAGAAGTAATTAAAGAACTTCAAAAAGAAGGAAAAATTGTGACAATGGTTGGAGACGGTATAAATGATGCTCCTGCTCTTGTTCAAGCAGATATCGGCATAGCGATTGGTTCAGGAACAGATGTTTCTATAGAAGCAGGACAAGTTGTTTTAATTAAAAATAACATATTAGATGTTGTTAGAGCAATAGATATAGCAGAATTTACCTTTAAAAAAATAAAACAAAATCTTTTCTTTGCGTTCTTTTACAATTCAATAGGCATTGTTATAGCAACAGGTGCTTTTTATGGGATTTTAGGTTTTATATTAAACCCAATGATTGCCGCGGGAGCCATGGCATTAAGTTCAGTATCTGTGGTGTCAAATTCTGTATTAATGAAACGCCACAAATTCAAATAAACTATTTCTTTTTTACAATTAGTTTCTGCGGATTTATCATAATATCCTTCAACATACTTAGAAACATTCTTTACTTTTGTAATTTTCGTAAGCAATCACAAACATTTGAGAAACAATTATTTTATAATGTTATTTGCAATATATGGTATCAAGTGATAACATGTCAACAGTATACTTCAAAGCAATTGATGATTATTCTAAGACAGATGAGATTAATATGGCAGTCTTAGAACTGTTTAAGAAAGTCAATAATGGCTTTGTGGGGGAAGTAGCAATTAAAGTTCATTTTGGAGAAGACGGAAACAAGACTTTTATTTCTCCAAGAAATTATGATCAATTGATTGATTATCTCCAAAAGAATAATTGTACTCCAGTCTACATAGAATCAAATGTTTTATACAAAAGCAAAAGAACAACAAGAGAAAGCCACATAGCGTTGGCAAAAGAACATGGCTTTACTAATCTTCCAATAGTTATTGCTGACGGATATATTGGAGAAGAATATATTGAAGTTGAAATTTCTAAAAAGCATTTTAAAAGTTGTAAGATTGGAAAGGCCTACAAGAACTATTCTCAATTTATAGTTATTACTCATTTTAAAGGACATGGACTTTCGGGGTTTGGAGGAGCAATCAAAAACCTAGGAATGGGTTTTGCAGCAAGATCAGGAAAACTAGCAATGCATGCTAATTCTAAACCAATAATCAATCCATTTAAATGTAAGAAATGTCATCTTTGTGAACAGAATTGTCCAGTTAATGCTATAACTATTGGATTAATTCCACACATTGATACAAAGAAATGTATTGGTTGTGCAAAATGCATAGCCATTTGTCCACATCATGCATGTACTGTTAATTGGATATCAACTTTTCCAGGTACCTTTGAAGAAAAGCTTTGCGAGTACGCTCTTGCTGCAACTAAGGCAAATAAAGATAATCAAATAATCTATATTAACTTTTTATTAAATATTACAGACAACTGCGATTGTATGTCTCACACAAAAGTTGTTGCAAAAGATATTGGTATTCTTGGTGGAACAGACCCTGTTGCCATGGACAAAGCATGTTTTGATCTACTAAACAAAAAAGAAAACAAAAAAGTCTTTCCTGGAGAAAAAACTTTTGATTATGCTGAAAGTATTAGTCTTGGTAAGAAAGAATATATTTTAAAAGAAATCTAATATAAATATATTTATGCGAATACTTCCAAAGATATTTAAAAGACCAAAACATAAGAAAGACATAGTAAAAAGAGTTTCTGAGGGAAAAAAAACAGATAGTTGGGCAAAGAATGGAACCAAAGACAGATATCGAATAGTATTTGAATATAAATTAGAAAATCACCCGCTTGAATTCTTAGAAAGATTGAAAAATAAAAAACCAAAAGTACTGTTTATTGGTCCAGGAAAAGGAGAATATATTAAAATATTCAAAGAAAAACTAAATGAAAAAGGCATATCTCCGGAAATATCAGTAATTGGCATAAAAAAATCAATTAATCCAGATTTATTAGAAGAAAAAGTAATTAATAGAGACTATTCCATTGATAAAACAATGGAAGACATTTTTGATAATCCAAATAAATATGAAACATTAATTAAAATTCTAAGAGACAATGCAGATTTAGTTATTGCTTCTAAAAGCTCAGGATTTCACACATATTACCCCGCATATAATGTTTTTATTTCTGCACTTTTGCTAAAACCAGGCGGAAGAACATATATTGAAATACCAACTAGAGAATTAATACTTGGAAGTGAATCAAGAAAATCAAAAAACCAACAACCTTATGGTATTTTTAATAAACTTAAAAAAATAATTTACGGAGAAGAAGATTATGAAAACCAAATACAATATCGCCATAAAAAAAGAATGATTAGAGAAGTTGAAAATATTTCTGAAGAAACAAGAACATATTTAAACAAATACTTTAAAAGAGACGTGTCTAAAGAATTTGAGATAAATTTATTTAATAAATCTAAAAGCGCAGGCTCTGTATTTGTTATAGTTAATAGAAAATCCCTATGATATTATTTGTAGAAAAGCTTAAGATTGTGTTTTACAAACTTGTCAATTATTTTGTTTAGGAGTATTTGTTCTCCTTTCTTTAGATAAATATATCCGAAAATAGAAGCAAATACTGCTCTAAGAGTATTACGCAAAAAATCCTTCGTGGTATCAATTATTCCAATCCGAGAATCACAAGGTCCTGTTTCTAGGCAAAGATAATCTTGTTTTTTGCAGGTTTGCACCAATTGTATTGTCAACACAAAATTCAAAGATTTCTTATACCATTCCAATTGTCAAAGTTATACAAAAGATAATTGTTGCAATATACAAAACGCTTGTTTTAATTTTTAATTTCCTTATTTCTTAAGAGTTTGTTGTAGGTGATGGCAAAGCGATGGGCTTTTGTATTATATTTCTACTCAAAATTTTAAATAATAAAATAGTTACTTATTTAAAGAGTTTTAAGCTAAAATTTAATTGATAAAAATGATTTCTGAAGAACATATTGAAGAGCTAGACTCTAATGGTAACATTATATTTGCCACTGTTCATTTTATTGATAAAATTAAATAAGTAGGGAATTCTATTTCTATTAGAATCGCCACAACCTGTAGATTATGTCGATTATAATCGACAGATATTTAAATTTTTGGTAGTATATATAATATATGGATACAAACGCAATTAAGGAAGTTTTAAAATTTAGTGATAATAATCTTGATGACTTTACAGAGTCTCAAAGGTTTTTATTTTCTGAGATTGAAAGCAAAATATCTCATTTTTCAAAAAAACGTGGACTTAATATTATATTAATAACTGGACTTAGAGGAACAGGTAAAACCACAATCTTGAAGACAATTGCTAAGAAACATAACGGTCTATATATCAGTGGAGATTTTCTAAAGACTAAGCAAATAGATATTCCAGACTTAACTGAAATTTCTAAAGCTTATGATAAAAAGATAATAATTATTGATGAGATACTTTATCTTTCAGATTGGCAATTAAAGTTAAAGATTGAAGCAGACACTAATCAGAATATTCTTTATATCATTTCTGGTTCTTCAGCAATGCAGTTAAAGAAGATTTCTCCGGATTTATCTAGGAGATTAGATACTTATAGGCTTAATCCATTATCTTTTAGGGAATATCTAGTTTTAAAGAATAATCTTAAATTAGAGCAGAAAGTTGATTTTTCTAGTTTTTCAAATAAGGATCAAGAAAAGTTATTTTTAGAGTTATCTTCAATCAAGCAGAAACTACCAAAAAACATATATTCTTTGTTTAAAGAATATTATGAAGATCAGTTACCTTATCTTCTAGAGGAAAAGAACAAAAGAGACAAGATAAGGCAGTTAGTTGATAAAGTCATATATAAAGACATGCCGCAGATTGATAATCTATATACTGAGCAATTAAGAAATGCAGAAATCATTATTATGTTTTTAAGTTCTGCAGAAAAGATAAACTATACAAGTATTTCTACAAATCTAGGTATTAAAAAAGACATGGTGATTAAGATTATTAATCTTTTAGAAAAATCTGATTTATTATATATAGTTCAAGACGTTATTCCGACTAGAGAACTTAGAAGTAACAAGAAAGTTCTATTTTCTTCTCCCGGAATAAGGATAGCACTAAACGAGATAAATGAAGAAATGGTTATTGGTTTTTCAAGAGAAGACATGTTTGGTTTAATTATTAAATCTGCTGGTTTAAAAATAGCATATAACTACAAGCAAAAAGGTTATGATTATTTAGTTAACAAAGTAAAATTTGAGATAGGCAAGAACAAGACCAAGAACAGTACAAGCAAAGGCACCATTGTCGTAGGCGACTACTTAGATGTAGAATACAAAAAGCAAGTACTTTATGTTCCAATGTTTCTTTTAGCTTTAATTAATTAATTTAGGGGTAATGCAATGTTTGATATTGAACATATTGAAGAGCTAGGTTGGTCAGTAAATAATCACCCTACAAGTAAATTAATTGTAACAAATCGGAGAAAGGTATCGTTAAAAAAACACAATTTTACTATATTATTTAATAAAAGTAATTGCTGTGTTCCATTCTATATGAAATCTAAAAATGGGGATGCATTTGGATTAACAAGCGGGGCAGGATCGTCCGTAATTAGATTCGATAATAATTTTAGAAATTCGGGCCGATAGCAGATAAAGATGGTCAAATGCTTTTAGATTCTGTAATTGAAAAAAGGTTTAATTTTTAAATTTTATGGCATCACATAATATTTGGTGTAAATATGAATAAACTAGTTTCTTTTAAAGTAATAAATAAATCTGTAGCTAGAAAAATTTGTATTTTTTTAATAATTAGTTTTATGTTATTTTCTACAACATATATGTTTGCGAGGACAACTTTTATTCCCCAGAATTTTGATTTTAAAAAAGATATTGATATTTCAAATGCCTATATTAATTATGAATCAGAAGTTCTTAATAATATGCTTGAAGAACGCAAATATGATTTTTTTAAATTAAACACGAATAGAGATTATGTTGATGGAGAAATATTAGTAAAATATAAGAAAAGCCAAATAGATTTAGATACTTCTTCGGGAAGAACAGATGCCAAAAGTTTTAGTATTAATAATTTATTGACAAAAGTTGAATATTTAAGAAAAGACAATATATCTATATTAAGAATAAATGATAATAAAAGTGTTGAAGAAAAAATAGAAGAACTTGAAAATGACCCAAATGTAGAATATGCACAACCAAACTATATTTATTATCCGTTTGGTATAGACACAAATGACATTAATAAAAATGTTTTATGGGGATTACATAATTTTGGACAAAATGTAAATGGAGTTTCTGGAACAAATGATGCAGATATTGATACTCCCGAAGCTTGGGGAATATCTGTTGGTTCTTCTAGTGTTATTGTCGCAGTTATAGACACCGGTGTTGCATATAATCATCCAGATTTAATTGGTAATATGTGGGATGGGGCAACTTGTAAAGATGAGAATGATAAAATATTAAATAATTGTGTTCATGGTTATGATTATTCAGATAATGACAAAACACCATTACCAACACTAAGTGATCATGGGACTCATGTTGCTGGAACTATTGCTGCTTCTAAAAATAATGGTACTGGAATAATTGGCGTTGCACCAAATGCAAAGATAATGGCAATAAGAGCAGGAATAGATAGCTTTACTACTGCAAATTTAATTAAATCAATAAACTTTGCAAGAAGAAATGGTGCACACATAATAAACGCAAGTTGGGGTGGCACAGCATCTGATACGACATTACGAAATGCAATTAATTCTTTTCCAGGATTATTTATTGCGGCTGCAGGTAATAGTGGAAGAGATCACAATAATACAGCAATTTATCCTTGTGATTATAATTCTACAAATATAATTTGTGTTGCTGCAACAGACCAAAACGATAACTTAGCTTTATTTTCTGATTATGGTACAATATCTGTAGATGTTGGAGCACCAGGAACAAACATTTATAGTACAATTAATGGTTTTCTTAATGATGCTTTAGATGAAAACTTTGAAAGTGTAACTGCGCCACAGATCCCTAATAATTGGGAAGCTGCAGGAACTCATGTGAATTGGGGCACTGTTGATATTAACGGAAATTACGAAAATGTGTTATATGGCGACCAGGTAGTTCCTTATGCAAATAATGCAAATTCAACAATTACTTCTCCAACTGTTGATTTAAGTAATATTGGTGGGGCAACAATAACTTTCGTGACCGTTTGCGATACAGAATTAGATTTTACATATTGGAAAGATTATATGGCATTAGAATTTAGTAGTAACGGTAGTACATTCACTGAAATATTAAGATGGGACGAAGCATATTTTTCCCCAGGGAATGTTGTACCAATAATTAAAGAAGATATTTCTACAAAATATTTAACAAGTAATTTCAGATTTAGATATAGATGGGTTACGAATAGTTCAGATAATAATTATGGTGGTTGTTTTGTAGATAATATTTTGATAAAAACTTACAGTAATGGCTTTGATGATGAATACGCTTATTATGACGGAACATCCATGGCAGCACCACATGTTACAGGATTAGCTGCATTAATACGGGGATACAAATCTGATCTAAATTATTCACAAGTTAAGGATTTGATTTTAAATAACGGAGATTCATTAAATTCATTAAATAATAAAACAGTAACGGGTAAAAGAATAAATGCACAAAAAACTCTTGAAGCAATGAATGTATATAAACCAACAATAGTAAATGTGTCTTCAACTAAACCGAATGGCAGATATAAAGCAGGAACCGATAT
>CAYXAY010000026.1:0-10134 GCA_964463155.1 uncultured archaeon
GTTTCTTGTGTATGAATTTTGATATTATATTTTTGAGATACAACATTAAAAATGTTACTATTTCACTTATAAAAACACTACGGAATGTATTATACCTGTATTTTGAAACAAAAACAAAGTGAAACGAATTTCGGCGTTCATCCGATTGGTTTTTATTCTGATAGCTACACAAGTTATTCATATTGAATTTCCTCCTATATTTTATAGCCGCGAAGCGGCTTTTTTTATAGGAGTAATAGTAGAAATAGTTTAAAAATATTTATTCGGCATTCATCAGCACATAAATGTGCAGTATACTGCCGAGGATTTAATTAAAAGAAAAGAAACTTGTTGTTCAAGAAAATCCAAATGATGGACTTTACAAATTTTATAAAATAAGTCCACTTGGTAAAAAAGTACTAAGTGATGTTAAAAAAGTCAAAGAAGAAATTAAATATAAGAAGTAATTATTTATTCTTCAAATAGTTTTTTAAAAAATCCTTTTGAAACTTCTCAAAGGTTCCTTCTTCTATTGTGTTTCTAGAGTCTTCCATTAAACGATGAATAAATCTAACATTGTGCTCAGACAACAGAATCTTTACTGTTGGCTCATCAAGCCTGTAAAGGTGATGAAGATAAGCTATTGTGTGATGCTTACAAGCATAACAATCACATTCTTTTTCTATTGGCTTGAACAGGTGCGCATTATAACTTTTCCCAATCTTTAAAATTCCATTTCTTGTAAAAATCATGCCGTGTCTTGCCATCTTTGTTGGATAGATAGAATCAAAGCAATCTACTCCTTTACCAATTGAAATTATCATGTCTTCAGGAGAACCAACACCCATGAGATATTTTATCTTGTAGTTATCAAGATACTCTAAAGAAAAATCAATTGCTTTATACATCTTTTCCTTTTCTTCGCCTATGGCTAGCCCCCCAATGGCTAGCCCATCAAAATCCATGTCGTTGATTGCTAAAGCACATTCTTTTCTTAAATCTTTGTAGGTTCCACCTTGAACTATACCAAACACTTTTTGCTTTTTGTTCTTGTGCTCATCAAGACATCTTTTTGCCCAAGCAATTGTTCTTGTTGTGGCAACTTGAAATTCTTTCTTTGTATGATCTGGGCCAAGGACATGGTCAAGGACCATGGCAATGTCTGAGCCAATAATATTTTGGTTTTCCATAAGATTCTCAGGAGAAATGAAATGAATGTCTCCTGAAAATGGACATCTAAACCTTACTCCCTTGTCATTAAGAGAAATTAGAAACTGAGGGTCAAGAAGTTGAAAGCCCCCAGAGTCTGTAAATATTGGTTTTTTCCAGTTTATGAAATTATGATAACCATTAGCCTTCTTGATGGTATCAAGGCCTGGTTTTAAATAAAGAAGATAAGCATTTGAAATAAAACATTGAGTCTTAACATTTTCAAGAACATCAAAAGTAAGAAATTTACCTGCGCCTTTAGTGACAACGGGCATGTAAAAAGGCGTTTTAATCTTGCCATGACTTGTCTTTAATTCGCCACATCTTGCACCTTGAGATTTATCAGTAATTTTAAATGTCATAAATATTCAATATTGCCCAAGAAATAATGCGTTTTAGAAAAGAACATATCCAAACAATAGAACGCAAGCAACCCCAAGAAGAATATATATCCCAAATCTTGGAAGATAGTCAAAGATTGGAATCGCTGATATCTTTAGTTTCTTTATCCTGTCTATGTCTTCTTTTTCAAGAACTGTTCTTTTACCAAGTTCTAGCTTTGCCTTTAATTCTTTTGTTGCAAATTCACTAGCAAATACATCTCCTTCTTCAAGTTTTGCTGTTGGTTTCTTTCTTAAATAAATATATTTCTTTATTTCGTCTTCAAAAATCATAATAAAACTTCCAAAAAACATTGGGGGTATTGTAATGTATATTATCTGTGGCATATTGCCAACAACTACTGCAACAACAACGAAAGCAGCAAATATCAAGAACAGACCAAGTGATTTTGCTATTAGCCATCTTTTGCTTTTCCAAAATTTATTTGTTAGTTTTATTTTGTCATATAGTCTTATTATATAACTAATTGAGACAAATAACACCGATAATAAAGATGAAGCAATAATCGCCCAAATTATAAATAATTGACCGTAGAAGAAAGGAAGCATCATATGTATTCCAATAAATAACTTGATATCTCCCCCACCAATCTTTCCATAATAATATGCAATGTAACCAAACACATAAATGATTAAAGCAATCACGCAGATTTCTAAAACATCCACAAAGTAGTAAGTAAAGACATTAATAATTAGACCTAAACCAATCAATGGAAGACTTATCCAATCATAGATATAACCTGTCTTTTGATCATAATAAGCTGCAAGACCTACCGCAATCAATATCAACAAAATCCTTATGACAAAAATTGTATCAAAGCCAAATAACATTTTATCACATCTACTTTAATCTTAACTTTTTTTTCTTCATTCCTTTCATGTTTGCTAACTGGTTCATGTTTATCTTTGACAGATCAATGTTTTCAGGATTGATTTTTCCATCCTTTTCTTGTAATTGCTTTGTCATACCTTCCATCTTTTTTGCATCCATGCCTTTAAACATCTTTTTCATTTTCTTAACATGCGAACAAAGTTCTTTAATATCTTCAATTTTTGTTCCTGACCCTTTTGCGATTCTGTCCATTCTTGACCTTGTTAAGAAATCGGGGCCGTTTGCTAATTCTTCTTTAGTTAATGAATTAAGAATTGCTCTGTACTTTGCCATCTTCTTTTCGCCAAGCTCTTTTTGCTCGTTTGATATTTTGTTTCCGACACCTAAAAAACCTAAAACCTTTGTAAAAGGCCCAAGCTTTTTTGAAAACTCAAGTTGTTGTTTAAAAAGTTTAAATGTTATGTTTCCTTTAAGGATATCTTCAGGATTAATATCCTTTATCTTTTCCATTTCTTCTTCCGTAGTTGCTTCAGTTATCTTTTCCATTAGGCTTTCAAGGTCTCCAAAGCCAAGAACTCTAGAAAGATATCTGTTTGCATCAAAGATTTCAAAATCATCTACTTTTTCTCCCGTGCCTATAAAGTAAACAGGAGACTTCGTGATATAACATGCAGTTAATGCCCCCCCACCTTTTGCTGAACCATCCAGCTTGGTGATGATAACACCGTTAACTCCAATTGCATTATTAAAAGCAGTAGCTTGATCTTTAACTGCTTGACCAATGTCTGCAGAGATTACCAATAAAGAAAATTTAGGATTAAAAACTTCATCAATCTCTTTAATCTCAGTTACTAATTCATCATCTAAAGCGCTTCTTCCTGCTGAATCAACAATAATTAAATTACATCCATTTTTCTTATGGACATCAATTCCTTCTCTTGTTACCTTTGCTGCTGAAGCCTCTTTTGGGTTGCCATAGAAAAAAACTCCTACCCTGTCACTTAGCTGTTTTAACTGTTCATAAGCAGCTGGTCTGAAAGTATCTGCACAGATAACACCAACCTTTAGTCCTCTCTTCTTATAGAACTTAGCAAGCTTTGCTGCTGTTGTTGTCTTTCCGGAACCAAAAAGTCCACACAATAGAATAATTTCTGGATTTTCTGGAAGAGGAGTTTTTACTTCTCCACCCATATATTTAAGAAGAGTCTCATAACATAATCTAACGATATGTTCTTTTCTTGTTATCCCGCTTGGAATCTCATCAAAAGCTTTTTCTTCTATTTCTTTTGAGATATTAAGAACTAGTTGTATATTTACATCTGAAGATATTAGCGCCCTTTGTATTTCCTTAATAACTTCTTTAATAAGCTCTTTATCGACATGCATTGAGTTCTTGATTCTATCAAGTGCATCTCGTAGTTTCTCGCCTAGTCCCATAATCAATCAAATATATATTTTAGTATATAATTAAAGAAACAAATAGAATATAAATATTAAGGAAAAGAAAAAACAAATTATTTAATAAAAATTGTTTTAATTTTCCCGTTAGAATTTTTAAATGATACATTTAATTTCCCGCAGTCTATCCTTTTAGAATTTGGGTCAATTGGCTTTGATTGGTCTGTGGCAATCTTTTCTTCTTCAGTAATGTTACTGCTTGAACTAAAGCTTGAACTAAAACTGGTATTAATAATTGGAGACACCACCCCTAACACTAAAATAAAAAACACTATGCTTAATATTAATGTTTTTGAATTCATAGTTTACCTCTTATATAAATATTTTTGTAGGCTAGAAATGCTTTTAAAGAAGTAGTTTAAAATAAATCAATATTTATTTAAAATCACTTTTAAATGATTTATAAAATTTTCTGTGTCTAAAAAGTAATTCGGATATGCTTTTTTAAGATCTTGCACATTGTCTGCAGAAACTAAAACAACATCATACCCAATTTTATTGTATATTTTCTTTTCGGCATCAGAGTATGCGATTAATGCTTTTTCTTCTTCTAATTTAGTAAATGCAGACACCGTTAATTTGTCAATATTTGTGTCTAATTCTAAAAGATAAAAATACCTGTTCTTTTTTTGTTTAAAATTATCAAAATATTTAAGTGATTTCGTCCATTGAGTCATTTTTTGTACAACTTGTAATTCTTTTTCCTTTTCTTTAATTTGCAAATAAAGTTCTTTTTCATTTTGTGGTGTTTGAGAAACAATTGGAGAATTTTCCATTCTTGCAAATGCCGAACTTACTAATCTAAAGAAAATTTCCCAATTTTCTTCTCCTTGATTGGATTTTATTGCTTGTTTTGTAAAAAAATCAACGGTCTCTACTGCTGTTGCCCATAGATGTTGTAATTTAGATCTTATTTGTACTTCAACTAATAGATCATTATATTCTTTTTTTCCTTTATCACTATTATATCTATACACTAAATGTATGCTTCTATAACCATCTAATTTTGGGCTAGCAATATAATCTTTTACATTTACTTTTTTGTGTTTAAGGTCTCCATTACGATAATATTTATCATATAATGTTCTTACTTGTTTTGTGTTGGACATTATTACTCTACAACCTGCAATGTCTTGCATTTGCGTTAACTTCATCGTTGGTTTGTTATCGTAATATTCTCTGTTAAGTTTTTTTAGTATTGAAGAAATCCTTTTTAATCTTTGAGCAGACAACGCATTTTTATTAATTTTTTGAGAAACTCTTTTTAATCGATTATTAAATACTTGTAAGGGGTGGCTATGCATTGCTTTCCAATAATTTACAATCCCTAATGCTGCATCTATTTCGACAGTTGAATGTTTATTATTATCTAATAAAATTATTGCAGCAGTATTTATCTTTGATTTTGAGAGTTCTTTAATTTTTTGTTGTTCCATAATACTGTATAGAAGCATAAATTTTTTAAATATATCAATTTGCGCGGTTTCAAATTAATTTTTGTGTTTAATTGCGCGGTAAAAATATAGATTATTATTTGTCTGTAAATCCTTTGTTTATGAATATTCTACACAAATTAATCAACACAATCTACAAAAATACTAAAAAAAGATCTGACATTGCGCGTATACAATTAAAAGAAAATTTTATTTTTTTGGGAAAATTGTGCCAAAAAAATAAGAGAAAGAGAATTTAAAAAACAAATGGTTAAGTTTAGACAACAACTCTATCAATTATGAACTGAGGAGAGAATGCTTCTAGGGCATCATAGGTTTGACCTGTGCCAACATAGAAGATTGGTTTTTTTAATTCATTTAAAATTGAGATTGCTACCCCCCCTTTAGGGTCGGTGTCAATCTTTGTTAAGATTACTCCATCAACACCAATCTCTTTTTCAAAACCAGATACTTGATTAACAATTGCTTGGCCTGCTTGTGCTTCGCCTATATAGATTGTAAGATTTGGGTTAACTACCCTTTTGATTTTCTTAAGCTCTTGCATTAAATTGTTATTGGTTTCTTGTCTTCCAGCAGTATCAATAAACACATAATCAATCTTTCCGGCCTTTGCTGAAGTCACAGCATCAAAGGCAACAGCTGCTGGATCTGAACCATAGTTTTGTTTGATTATTTTTACACCAATGGTGTTAGCGTGCTTCTCAAGCTGGTCTATGCTTCCTGCTCTAAAGGTGTCTCCTGATGCTAAGATTACCGATTTTCCTTTTTGTTTGTGTTGGTAAGCAAACTTAGAAATTGTTGTTGTCTTTCCTGCGCCGTTTGGGCCAATAAACATTATTACAAATGGTTGTTCTGCTTTTTTTGTCTTTGTTATATAATTATTAATATCACAATCAATGTCTAGCTGTGTCTTTAATGATTCTCTAATATGTTCTTTTATGTCTTCAAGCGGATTATCTTTAGAAAAGCTTGCAGAAACTAGTTTTTCTTTTAAATCATTACAGATGTTTTCTGCTGACACTATTGAAACATCGGCCTCAAGTAAAGACAATTGAAATTCTTCAAGGAAATATGAGATTTCCTTCTCTGATAATTTGATTTTATTTGTAAAAATGCTTTTAATTGAAGTTACAAAAGATTTTTTTATTTCTGTTGATTTCTTTACTGTGAGATCTTCAGATCCGGTTTCGCTCAGCTCGTGCACAATAGGTTGTGTTGGTCTTTGCTCTAGCTTTGGTATTGGTCTTTCTTCTGTTTCTGGTTGTTTTGGTGTTGGGCGTTCTTCAATCTTTGGAACTGGTCTCTCTTCTACTGATGGCTGATGCTTTGGCTTAGGTTTAAAGATTTCAAAAATAGAATGTTTCTCTTTTACTGGTTCGTGTGCAACACTTTTTTCTTCAACAACTGGTTTTGGTTCTTCAATAATTGGTTGAGAAACTGCTTCTTCTAGTTGTCCAAGATTTAGTGAATCGGTTTCGCCCAAATCAAACAAATCGCTTTGCGATTTCTTGGTACCCTGAGAACCTTCGGTTGGCATGAGCTCGCGCGCAATTGTTTCTTGAGTTTTACCAAATAGCTTATCTGTAAAGCTCTTGAATTTATTTTTTAATAAATCAAACATCTTGCAAATCCTCAAAAGCTATTCTATTGAATTATCTACGGCTTGTTCTTTTTGCACTTGTTTTTCTTGCATCTCTTTAAAAACTTTTGATATCTGAGAAAGCATCTGTGCTGTTTGGTTATAAGTTGTTATCAGTTTTTGCTTAGCTTCCAGAAGTTCTTTTTTTCTTTTCTCAACATCTAAAACTACTTCTTCCATTGTCTTTTCTGTCATAATGTTGCCTGGAAGCATGACTTTTATTGCGGATTTACTAGAAACCTCGCATTCAATCAAGATCCCTGCACCTATATTAACAAGCATCTTTTCGTTCTTGTCAAGCTTTTTAATTTGGGAAAGAGTCGCTTCTGCCTTTTTCATCTCTTGAAGAAGTCCGTCAATCTGTTCAACTCTTTGGGATATCCCCTGAAGTTCTTTTTCCTTGTTTTGATATAATTTTATTGTTTGATTCTTATCAAGCTTAATTGTCTTTTTTACTTTTTCTGTTTTTTTCTTTTTGCCGTTTTCTTTTGCCATTTTCAATTCACCTTTTTATTTTAAATCAACAACCAATTCATCAATCTTTCTCATCTCAATATTACTAGTTGTTTCTCCAACCAATAATCCTTGCTTGTTACCAATACTGTCGTTACCTACAAAAACATCTCCGTAGTTTGTGGTTGTTGCTTTCCCAGGAACATTAAATTTTTTCTTAAAATAATTAAATTCCTTAAAATCAATTCTTGGATTTATTAAAAACATAGAGTCATTTACAAATATTGAACTTCCCGGAAGATCAAGTCCTGCAAATTGTTTTTGCTCAATCTCTACTCCAAAAAACTTTCTCATATCACTTACTGTTTCTGGAAGCAATAGTGGGCTTGCTACTCCATAACTGGAATTAAAAGCTAAAAGATTCCCAAAAGCGTTATTGTCATCCCTTATTGTCTTTACTTTTAGTCCTTCCTTTTCAAGATGTTCTATTTCTTCTAGATGAATACTGTTTTTTTCAACAACAACTTTCTCGTTCGTTCCTGTCAAATAGACTCCTATAAGTGCAGACTTATTGATAGATGCTTTAATCACTTTTACATTTAAAATCTCTTCAATCAACTTTTCTTCTTTTGAAAGAACACTGTGTGGGACTATACATATCTTTTCTGAGCAATATGAATAGATATTTAAAAAAGAAGAATTGTAAATTGTTCCTCTATCTAGTTTCATTTTCTTTTACCCTCTATTCTGTTTGTATTGGAGCCATCTTCTTTTCTGTTTTTGGGCTCATTTTCTTTTGTGTCTTTGCGCTTGGCTTTTTTGCTTGTGTTGCTTCTTTTACTGTTTTTGAAATAGTTTCTTTTAACTTTGGTTTTTCCGTTGTCTCTGGAGCCTTTCCAAACTCCTTAAAGCCTTTAGAGCCCTTCAAGAAAACATAAACCTTCCCTGAATCAATCTTTATGCTTACTGCAATCTTTCTGGGAGGGTTTTGAATGCTGTTTTTCCAGATATATTCGTTTACCTCTTTTGAAATTATCACATCTTTCTTTTCCATTCTTGTGTGTTTCTTTAGGAAATTAAAGATTTCAGTGATTGCATGGTTTGCTCTTCTGGTTCTTGGCTTGTTGTCATAAACCTTGTTTAAAGGTATTATATAATTTTCACTTGGCATTTAATCACTTCCTTTATTTTTTCTTTTTCTTTGGATGTCTTACAACTGTTGTGTTTCTTGTCTTTCTTACTTTTCTTCTTGAGCTCTTTTCTTTCTTACCACTCACTCTTGCAGTTTTCTTTACTGCGTCTGCTTTTTGCAATTGTAATTTCCGGAATTGATCTCCAAACTCTGTTTGTTTCCAGTTTCTTTTCTGTCTTCTGTTCCAGATTCTTTTTCCTGCCTTTTGGATAATCCAAACAGGAGTATTTAGATACCCTGGACCTACTTTGTCTCTTTGAGCAATTAGAAACTCTTTCTTTTCTCTAGTTTTATTTCTTGCCATAATCATTCAGCCTCCTCTTGCTTTTTCTTGGAGTCTTTTTTTCCTTTCTTTTCTGTGCCATCAAATACTAGCTTTTCTTTTGTTTCTTTTATTATTTCTTTGTCTTTCTTAACAATCTTGTATTTACCCAGATCCTTTAATATTTCTGTTGCCATCTTGTCTAAGTATTTCTGGCCTGCAGGAGTTATTATTCTCCCTTTCTTTTCTTCTGACTTTGATACCAAACCTAGTTTTTCTAAATCTTGTAAGCAAACTCTTATGATTTTTCCACCTGCTTTTCTAAATTCTTCAGGTTTTACCCCCCTGTTCTTTCTTCCACCATAATATGTTCTTAAAGAATTAACTGTTGTCTTGTCATTAATTGCTACTTTTCTTAAGATTGAAGCCATTCTAACATACCACCAGTCAAGATCTTGTGGGGCTCTTTCTCTACTACAGCCGGTTTTTACAAACTCCGCAAACTCAGGCATCTTTACTTTCTTGTTTGTTTTTAGATCCTTTGATATCTCAGTTATCATTATCTGAGCAGGGACGTCTTTTACATTAGCCAAATTATTCACCTCTAGTTTTTTAAAATCCTTTTATTTCTAGCTTCCTTTTTTGGAAAGGCATAGAAAAATTTTCGCATTTCTGCTGAAGTTTTAAGCAAAGTTGTTTTTTGCTAAAAACAAGTATTATAATATATTTATAGAAGAGTTTTGTTTATATAGGTTTTGGTTTTTACCTAATTGCAATCTTCTTGATATTGTTGCAATCTAGGCAATGTAGCTTTAGGTATTTTTGCTTCTTGTGGTTTTTGGTTTCTGTTATTGTTCTTACCTTTGTGTTTTTGCTTGTTCTAAGGCAATGGCAGAACTTACAGGTCTTTCTGTGAAGCTCTCCTGGCATCCTAAAGTTGATTTTTTTGGAGATATCAAAAGCCAAATCAGTGTATTCCTTTATGTAAGGGTTTTTTTTTTCTTCTTTGGATTCAGAAATAGCAAAATCTATTAAAAAATAAATTCTTTTCTTGTAATTGTCTTTGTCACTCATGTTTTTTCAAAAAAGATACGCCTGCCGGGATTCGAACCCGAGCCGAAAGCTTGGCAAGCTCCCATACTAACCACTATACTACAGGCGTATAATCAGATAATATAATTAATGTAAAAAATATTTATAAACTATTGGTTTATTGGTTTTGGGACAAAAGTCAAGTGTAAATATATTTCATAGC
>CAYXAY010000027.1:0-10118 GCA_964463155.1 uncultured archaeon
TGTGGTTCTTACAATTGTTTTTATTGGATTAATCATAAACATAATAATAAATTTAAATACAAAAGAAATTAATGTGGGAAAAGATATAAACGAAACAAAGGACGGAAATGAGGAAAAAAATATGAACAAAACAACAAATCCAATAGTTGTGCTTGAAACAACAAAAGGCAATATTGAAATTGAATTATATCCAGAAAATGCACCAATAACTGTTGCAAACTTTTTAAGTTATGTTAATTTAGGGTTTTATGATGGTTTGGTTTTCCACAGAGTAATAAAAGATTTTATGATTCAAGGCGGGGGTTTTGATGTTAATGGCACTCAAAAGAAAACAAATGCGCCAATAACTCTAGAATCAGATAATGATTTATTTAACGAAGTTGGAACAATAGCGATGGCAAGAACAAATGTTCCAAATTCAGCAACTTCTCAGTTCTTCATAAATACAGTAGACAACCATTCTTTAAATTATGCACCCGGCAATCCAGGCTATGCTGTGTTTGGTAAGGTAATAGTGGGGATGGAAGTTGTTAAAGCAATCGAAGCAGTAAAAACAACAAGCAAAGGCGGTCACGGAGACTGGCCTATTGAAAACATAGTTATTACAAAGGCACGCGTTAAGTGAGGTAAATAAATGCTTGGATATTTTTTTGGATTTTTTTATTTTTAATATGCTTTTTTGCATTAATTAAATCCTAAGATAAACTAGTAGATTCTGTAAAGGATTTGGGTTTGTTATTATCTATTCCAACAATCATTGTTGGAATATTATTTATTTGTTTTGGAACAACTATTCCAGAGATAATAACCTGAATTATTTCAACAGCAAGCGGTTATTCGGAAATTGGTATTTCTAATGTTATTGGACAATGACAGTAAATATCTTAGCGATCAGAATCTTAATTGGTTTTATAAAAAAAGAATACGAGTTAAAAACAAGTTTAAGGAAAGACATTATTTCTCTTATTTTTTTTTAACATTATTATTTGTTTTTTTTTATTATTGATTATAAATATACAATTATCGAAGGACTAATTTCTTTATTTCTGTTATTTACTTATGTGATTCATCTTTATGTTTCTAGAGAAAAGATAATTAATTCTCAAAATAATTTAGATTTAACAAAACAGCAAATAAACAAAAAGATAATTGATAAATCAATGATAATGATTGTTTGTTTTGTTCTTCTTTATTTTTGTTCAAAATATCTGATTTTATCAATTGTTAATATTTCTGACACAATTGGAATTAGTAAAAGCCTAATTGCGATAGTTGTTGTTGCTATTGGTACATCTCTGCCAGAGATTTTTGTTGCAATTTCTGCAATTAAAAAACAAGAAGTAGAATTAACTCTTGGTAACATTATTGGTGCGAACATTATCAATGCCTTTGGTGTTGCTGGTCTTTCTGTTTTGTTTGGTAACATTGTAATTTCAAATATTGCTTTTTTTTTGCAATACCTATACTTGTAATAACAACAATCTTTTTGGTAATGATAATTAATAGACAAAAAGTAAATTGGTTGCATTCAAGTTTTTCTGCAATAATTTATCTTGCATTTATAGTTGGTTTAATATATTATATAGATGAAAAATATGGAATGTAAAAAAGAAAAGAACAAGCTTTCGTGCAACTGTACATATCCTTGTCAAAGAAAAGGCATTTGTTGTGAATGCATAGTACATCACAGAGAAAAGAGATATCTGCCCGCCGGTTATCTTGATTCAAAGATTGAGAAAGTCTATGCCCGGCCAATAGACGCTTATCAAAAATCTAAGGAAATAAAGAAATAATTTATTTGAGTTTTTGCCTTTTTAAAGATTCATTTACGATCTTTAAAATTAGTTGTTCATAGTTTAATCCCGCGGCTGCTCCGGATTTTACAAAACTAGAATTGTATTTTTCTCTAGGGTTAAGACTTGGGAGAGTATTTATTTCTATAACCTGTGGCCGATTCTTTTGATCTAATCTAATATCTACTCTGGCAAAGTCCTTACAATTCAATATTTTATAGGTATTTATTGCTACTTTTTTTATTTTCTCTTCAAGTTTTTTATTTATTTTTGCAGGACAAACAGAGAGATTAAACCCCTTCGAGTCATCACTTTTATGTTTGTTTTTATAACTGTTTATTTTTGGATAGTTCTTTGGAAGTTTATCCAAGATAATTTCAACAATAGGCAAAACCAATAATTTTTTATTGCCAATAATAGAAACAGTAAACTCCCGCCCACTTAGAAATTCTTCTACAAGAGCCGATTGTTTATATCTTTTGATAGTATAATTAATCATTTTATACAATTCTTTTTTATTTCTTACAAATGATTTATTAGTTATTCCTATAGAAGATCCCTCATAGTTGGGTTTGACAATTAAAGGGAATCTCAATTCTTTTTTTAATTGTTCTTTTCCAGTATGAAATAGTTGATGTCTTGCAGTAGGTATTTTGTTCAGTAATAAAAAGTCTTTTGTCTTACATTTATCAAGTCCAATAGCAAGAGTTATAACTCCAGAACCAGTGTATTTTATATTTAATAAATCTAATATCGCGGGCACCTGCGCTTCTCTTGCATGACTGTTTAATCCCTCAGTAATATTAAATACAAAATCCGGACTATTATTTTTAAGGTTTTCAACAAAATTATAATCTTCTTCAATTAAACAAACAGAATGACCTGCCGATTCTAAGGCTCTAGCAATAGTTTGAGGAACAATAATTTCATCAAATTCTGCATACAAGTCGTATGGTTCCCCTGGTTTTGGTTTTTTTTCAAGATTATAAGAAATTGCAATTTTCATAGTTTATCAAAAATTATTTCTTTTTTCCAACTATAATCATATGTTTTTTTTCAAAAGGATCTAATCTTCTTTTGTCAATAATTGTAAATTCTTTTTCAAATTTTCTTATTTCTTCATCTATGATTGCTCTAGTGTCTTTTTGAGAAATAGCAGTTGTCTTAAGGCTTAAGATAATATCTCCTTTAGGTCTTAGAAATTCTTTTGCATTTTTGCTTAAGATTTCAACTTGGTTTTTCTGAGCAATGTCTTGGATGATTAAGTCAACCTTACAATCAATCATTTTTTTGTAATCCTCCGGCTTGTTAGCATCCCCAAGTATTGGATACAAATTTTTTCTTTCTTTACAAAGTAAAACAAACTTTTGCATGCTGTGTGCAGAGAAATCCACACCAAAGATGGTTCCGTTGTCTACCAAGTCTGAAATATAAGAGCAAGTGTAACCTTCTGCGGCCCCCAGGTAAAGCACGACGGAGTCTTCTTTTAATGGAAGAACACTTAAGCCCTTCTTTAAAGTAGCACAAACTTTTGAATGTGTTGGGTCCCAGAATCTCTTTTCTTTGCTATTAAGATCAATAGTAAAGAAGTCTCCATTTTCTTTTATTAGATTTTTTATGGTCATATTATTTCTTTAGTTTTAATTTTATTTTTTCGTTTAGTTCTTTTATAATGTTTTTTCCGCCAAGGTCTGCTTTGATTGCGATTGCTATTTTTGCAGCAAGAAATCTTGCAAATCTTCCCTTGTCTTTCTTGTTTAAGTTGATTAAAAGCGGATGGTTATAGATAAAACCATATTTTGGAGTTTTCTTATTATGAGTTTTAAGAGCCCTAAAGAAAGAGTTTTCTGCTCCAAGTAGTTGTATAGTGGATGCAGGAAGCCTTGTTAACCTTTCAAAAGAACCAGCAACTTCAATCATCTTGCAAGCAATATTAGGGGTTGCTATTTCTGAGAAGTTTGGATAGTTTCTAGTTACAAGCCTTTCTTCAAGCGCTTCAAGATTTTTTTTTGTGTCAAGCAGCCCTTGTAAGTTCTGAGCTAAATTAATAAATATTATTTTTTCTTCTGCTTCAAGTTCTACAGAAAGGCCCATCTCTTTAATGTCTAATATTTTTTTTGCTTTTGATTTGTCTATAGAAATTTTCTTTAAATTTTCTTCAGAGATTTTTTCAAGAGCACAAAGTCTAACATATTCTTCAATAGTTAATTCTTTTTCCATATTTGGATAAAGGACATCTCCAATGATTCTAAGTTCTTCAAAAAGTTCGTTAATGTTTTTAGGGAGCTTAGAAAGTATTTGAGAAATAGCAATTATTCTTTGGTCTGGGCCTTGCAGTTCTTTTTTAAGTTTAAAAATAGTGTCTTTAAAAAAAACTTCTTTTGCTAACATGTTTTTTGTTTTTAAAGTTTTAAAAAAGAGAGATTTATTTTATCTCTACTTTCTGACCAATGGCGTTTCCGGGAAGTCCTTTCTCAAAGATAATCCTAATGATTCCTTTGTTACCATGTGCAGAAGCAACTTTACCACTGATTACTTTCTTTCCAATTGTAGTAAAAACAACTTTGTGTCCAAATAGTGGAGCGACAGATTCTTTTGTTCTATATTTCTCATCATCTATTTGTATAAGTAAATGATTGTTTTTCTGTGTGTTTACACCCATCCTGTAGTTCATTATTGTTCCTTTCATATTTTTTCTCCTTAAATAAGCTTTAAAATAAGTACTATATTAGATTTAATAAACAAAGTATTTAAAAAGCTTGATTAATGATGGTTAGACAATTAGTTGCAGGAGTAGATGAAGCAGGTCGTGGTTGTGTGCTAGGTCCTTTAGTTCTAGCCGTTTGTGTGATTGACAAATCCAAAGAAAAGAGGTTTAAAGATGTGGGGGTAAAAGAATCTAAGTTGTTGTCTTCAAAGCAACGCGAGGAACTTTTTTCTCTGATTAAAAAAGAAGCAGAGGACTATAAGGTTGTTGCTATTCCTGCTGAAGAGCTTAATGTCTTGATGGATAGGTTCTCTCTTAATGAGATAGAAGCACAAAAAGCTGCTTTTGCTCTTTCTAAATTAAAATCAAAACCTTCTCAAGTGATCTTTGATTCTCCAGACACCACAACAGCAAAGTTTACAAAAAGAATTAAGGATAATCTAAAAGCAATTTCTCACGATTACGATTATAAGATAATTTCAGAACACAAAGCAGACCTTAATCATGTTTCTGTTGCCTGTGCATCAATTCTTGCAAAAGTCACAAGAGATGATCTTTTAGAAAAGCTAGTGGGTTCAGACATCTCTGGTTATTCCTCTGATCCAAGAACAATTGATTTTCTAAAAGACCACTTCAAGAAACACAAAAGCTTTCCAGAATATACAAGAATGAAATGGAAAACTGTTGATAACATAGTCAAGGAAGCTTTTCAAAAACGGCTTTTCTAGTTTATATTAAATGAAATCGCGTAAATATTTTCCTAAGAACAATCAGTTTTTCTTCCATTTGGTAGAATATTTATGAATTTTAGTCTCTATCTTGTCCTTATTAAAGAAAATAATAACAGAGCCAATAACAATAACAGTAATAAGTATTAATGACCACAAAAGATTAAGCCTTGTCAACTGATACCCGACAAGTGTGAAAAACACAATTTCTGGAAGCCTACCAATAGCAACAATCAATGAATATTTTTTGATGTTAATGTTAGTAATTCCCGCAACATACGAAAAAACATCATGTGGCAGGGGGGGTATTAAATACAAGACAAGTAATGTCCTTTCAATATTACTTGACTGATCATCAATTTTAGCAATAATCTTTTTATCAACAACGCTTTCCAAAAAAGGTCTACCAAATATTCTTCCAATATAAAAGACAATGATTGAACCTAGAAGAATCCCAATAACAGAATAAGCAAGTCCCCAAAGTCCAAACATATACCCTCCAGCAACAACTATTGGCGAAGCCGGTATTAATAAAAAAATCATCTGAAGAATTTGTAAACCAATAAAAGCAAGTGGAGCCCAAACCCCAAATCCATCAACAATTGTTTTAATCTGCGAAGGTTTGCTAAACAACTCAATAAATGGCACTAAAAACACAAAACTTACCACAAGAATAAATGTGATTATTATGATTCCAAGTATTGCTTTTTTCTTTGCGTCCGTTGAAGAAAAGAAATGTGTTTTATTCATTATTTCTCGTATTTTAAAAAATAAGCACGGTTTTAGCTTATTTTAACAACCCATATTTAAACATTTTGTTTTATAAATTATTATATAGCTTATAGGTAATAATACTAATACAAGCAAAAAATTAAAAAATGGAGTAAATATGGCAACAGTAGCAAAATACATAAAAGAAACAATACAAAAGGAGTTTAAAAAAGAAAAAGACCACGATTATAATTATAAAAAATTATACACAGACCGGTTAATCAAATACAGACATACAAAGGACGCAATAATAAAGCTTGAAAACCCAACAAATCTTCCAAGAGCAAGAGAGCTTGGATATAAGGCTAAGCAAGGCTTTATTGTGGTTCTTGCTAAAGTTAGAAAGGGGTCTGGTTTAATCAGAAGACCAAACAGAGGAAGAAAGCCTAAAAGAATGGGTGTCAATAAGATAACAAGAAGAATATCAATCCAAAGAATAGCAGAACTTAGATCTGCATCAAAGTATCCAGGTCTTGAAGTATTAAACTCATATTTGATAGGCGAAGATGGTCAACAGAAATACTATGAAGTAATCTTAGTAGATCCAAACCATCCAAGAATAATACAAGACAAAGACATCAGCTGGATATGTTGGCCACAAAACAAGGGGAGAGCATACAAAGGAATAACAAGTGCAGGAAAGAAAAACAGAGGTCTTGACAAAAAAGGAAAAGGCACAGAAAAGAACAGACCATCAATAAGAGCAAAAGGCAGAAAAGCAAAATAAAGAGAGGATAACATAAATGAATCCAATTATTTTAGCAACATCATTGCAAGATTCAATTTGGATAATGCTTTTTTTAGTATTTACAATTTCAATCTATGTTTGGACAAAAAAACAAATAGGTAATGAACTGGTTGCAATTCTAATAACTGGTTTTTTAGTTTTCCTTCTATTCTACAGATTTCCTAGTCTTATTTGGATTGTCGCAATAGGTGTTGCAATCTATTGGATATTTGGTAGTGATTTGAAAAATTCAGTAAAAAGTTGGTTTGAGGTAAAAAAATAACATGTTTGATTTTCTAAACACATTTATTGTTTGTTTGCTTATTTTTTTAGCATCACAATACAATTACGATATATTTTCTCCAATTATCATAATACTTTATTCCATTTTTTTCCCGGGATTATCAAACCTTGTTTTTGTAGTTTTCTTCGGAATAATAATTTTCTTTAAATTTGGAGAGCTCAATTCTATATGGCTGTTTCTTCTAGGACTTTGTGTTTTTGTAATAATTGTCGCATCAATAATTGGCAAAAACAAACAACCGCAAGAAGACAGTGGGGGCTATGAGGATCTTTTAAAGATGCTTGGCAATCAATAGATTATTTAAGCTTATTTAGAATATTTCTATTTTCTTCCAAAATGTCTTTCATAATTTTTGTAAGCCCCGAAATATCTGCTTTTATATCCGTTATCTTTTCTTCAAGTTCTGAGATTTGTTTTTTCAGTTCAGAATTAGAGCTATTAGTTTCTATAATTTTTTCAACAATCCTTGGCTCAGGAATCGTTATCTCAGGAGTAGAGGCAATTACATCTTTGGTTGCTTTCTCTAGATCCTCAGTGGTTGTCTTTGGTTTTGCTCTCGGCAACTCTGAGGCAGTAACGCTTTTTTCGTACACATTCTTTGCTGGTTTTTCTTGAACAATTTCTTGCGTTTTTGTTTTTGGACTAATGGCTTCTTGATAATATTTATCTATATCTTCTAGGTCAACTCCAATTTCCCTTAATGTAATATAGATTGTCTCTTTGTCAACATTTGCTTCTAATAGTTCGTCAATTGTGTCTTTAATTAATTTTACATCCACCATATGCATCAACTTTCTTAAAGATATATAATATATTATTTATTTAAATGTTTTGATTTAAAGTAAGGTTCTGTAGAAATCCTTTTAGAATATTAATATTGTGAAAGAAATAGCTTTTTTGTTTTTACTCAGAGGTTCTAAATTATAAGTTAACACTTTTAGGATAACCTGCTTTTGCGGGTTATCCAGTTTAGTCGCAGTTACATATTCACCAGTTGTTCGCTTGATTGCAGAGATTACTGATTCAACTATTGATCTTTTGTTATAAGATTTAGTTCTAAATCGTTTCATTGCTTTTATTCTGTTATCAGATACTGACTGATAACTTGGCGGTTTTCTAAATGGTATGTGTACTGTGATGTTATTATCCCGACTAGTTTTTGTAAAATGTCCTTACTAATTTTACTTACAAATTTTTGTAAGGTTGTAAAGTGCGGTAACTTCTGGATGCCAAGCATTCGTAAGATATTTATGTCGTTTAACAATTCTGTTAAACGACGATAAGAACATTTGTGTCGTTCTTTTAAAATCAGCAAATATATATGAACAAAATTATTGTAAAGCTTGTAAGAGTACTTAGGAAAATGAAAAGGCAATCTAACTTCACCAAAAACTCGTTCAACTCGTTTGAAAAAAGCATTAAAACTTATCGGTTGTAGTATATTTAACAGAAAACTTCAAAATATATCTGTCGCAGGCCATATATATTATTATGTTACATAAAAATTAGGAGTTATAGAGGGGTTCTACAACCCCATTAAGTATAAATAGAATAAAAACAATTGTAGTTAACTATGATGCAAGTAACAACATGGAATACTCTGTTTGAAGGAGTATATGGGCAAAAGAAACTAACAATATTCTTTAATGATGACTACTTCATATCTGTGCTTAGATCCAAAGACCCTTCAACAATACTTGTCCAGCTATACAAGGTTTTTGCAGTAGATGGGGACATAGAGTTATTTGCAGAAACGTTACCAAATCAATGTATGGTCTATGAAAAGCATTTTGATATAGGCGAGAAAAACACCTACAAGTTCTTTGTGTTAAACACAGAAACAGAAATAATTGATTCTTTGCAATTAAACGAACACATTGAAAGAAAAATGCTACAGTTAAACAAAACAACCAGTTCAATAGTTTCAATAATCAAATCCTATAACATTAAGCTATTGTCATTAAAGATGCTACCCGAAAATGTAAAGAGCTATTTTTTCTCAGATCCGTTTGTTGTCAAAGTTCTAACAAACCTTCCTAATGCCCTTGATTTTTCTACAATATCTTCTGTTGACAAATTATTGATAGGAAGAAAAAACGGAGTTACAATAAACGCAAGTCTTGAGAACCTAAAATCAATAACAGTGACTGGGGGAAAAGAAGAAGAAAGATTGTTTGCAACAAAAGTCATAGCGGAAAATTATCTTTTGTCTTCAAAGAAGGTAATAGTCTTTGACAACACAGGAGTCTTTAGAACATTGTCCTTTCCTCAACAAAAAGAGGAACTGCTTGATGCTTTCGATATGAAGATATCCCCGTTTGGATTTCCTTCAAACACCATCCCTTACTTTAAAATAAAACTGCCGTTGTCAATAATTCCAAAAGCCGCATTTGTAAATATCTTTAGATTCTTAGGAATATCAACAAAGATTATTGATCAAGCTTATGGTGATAATCTTAAAACTATTGAGGACTTAAAAAAAAAAATAATTTCTTTAGACATAACAGACGAAATTACTGATTTTGAAAAATGGAGAATGATTTCCAAGTTAAACATCATTGAGGAGAAATACGGAACAAATTTTGGAAACACAGATCTTTCAATAATTTTTGAAGCCGCACACAAAAACATAGGTTCGAGTAAAATTCTTTTAATTGACAGAACAGACCCTTTGTTTGTTTATTATGTTTATGGAATTATAAAAAAATTGTCTGAAGAACTAAAAGAAGACATATTGATAGTAATCCCCCAAGCAAGTGAAATATTTAATAGTGTTATAATTGGTGGAGAGCTATTAACAATACTAAAAGAAACGCCAAAGTTTCATTATTGCCTAAACTCTGAATATCTTAGTGATTTTAGGGACCAATCTCCAGCAAAGGTAAAGATAGAAATAATCTCAGAAAATGACGTTGTTATAAGATATCCAGACAAAGACCCTTTAAGGCTTCTTTTAAGACCAACTTTAACAAGCTGTAGCATAGACATAAGAAAAGAAGAATCTATAGTCTAGTTCTAAAAACCCCCAAAACCGGCTTTGGGACAAAACTATTTTGTAACTATAACATAAACTCTTTTTCCAATATAT
>CAYXAY010000028.1:0-9480 GCA_964463155.1 uncultured archaeon
TTTCAATTTTGATACAAGTTACAGGACAGCTATTTGCTGCAACTTGATTACAGCCAATCTCATTCACTTTTGTTTTCTTTGGCACTGGCTTGTCTCCTTTAAATTCCCAATTATCTGGACAAACAGCAACGCAAGCACCACAACCTACACATTTGTTTTTGTCTTGATTAATTTTAAAGCTCATTTGTTTTTTCCTCTTTTAATTGCGAATAATAAAATAGAAAATAAACATGTATTTAAATGTTTCTTTCCTTTATAAATATATTTTAATCTTAAAAAAGATGTATAATGCCAGACAATTATAAAAAAATCAAGGTTTCCAAAGAGATGCCTGGTGAAATCTACAGTTCAATATCTGTGGATTCAAGAGACTTCTCCAAACCTTCTGATAAGCTTTCTAAGAAGAAATCAGACCGTTATGTTGACATCTGCAGAAAAATATACAACTGGCTTCCAAGTCTAGGGCATAATGGAAAATACACAGAGGAATATCAAAAGGCAATTGATTTTCTTGATTGGGATCTTAATCCTCAAGAATATACAGCAGCAGTAAAGTTTACATTGATTGCAGGAATACTTATTGCTGTTCTTTTTTCTGGGTTTATTTGGATTTTTTTAAATGAAATAATATCTAATGCCTTTGGCTCTCCAATCTTTGCCATGTTTTTAATTTTTGGTGTTCCGTTTTTATTGTTTTTTTATTTGTATAATTTTGTTTTAAGATATCCTTTAAAGAAAGTGCAGAATGAAAAAATAAAAGCTTTGACATTTGTTCCTGAAATCTTAGGTTACATGATTATGTCAATGAAATTGGTACCAAATCTTGAAAAAGCAATTGAGTTTGCTTCAGAGCACGGACATGGAAAGATTGCTGAGGATTTGAAAAAGCTTCTTTGGGAAGTAAAAGTTGGAATAAAAAACAGTGTTGCTGAAGGTTTAGATGATTTGGCTTATCGTTGGGGAGATGTTTCAATTGAACTTAAGAAAGGGCTAATGAAGATTAGGGCATCAATTATTGAATCTTCAGAAAGTAAAAGATTTCAGCTTCTTGACCAGACAATGAATGAGACTTTGGTTTCAGTCAAAGGAAAACTTGAAGACTATGCAAGAACCCTAAACCAGCCAGCAACAGTTATGTTTTATCTTGGTATTCTTTTGCCATTGTTACTAATCATTGTTCTTCCAGTTGGTTCAGCATTTTCAGGTTCAGCTCTTGCTCAACCAATCTATTTGATTTTGATTTACAATATTGCAATACCTCTTTGTTGTTTTTTCTTTGCTAGGGGAATTATTAAGAAAAGACCACCAACCTACAATCCCCCAAATATTCCAGACGATTATCCTGGTCTTCCAAAAAAGAACCATGTTAGATGGAACCAAACCCAAATAAATGTTTTTATTTTGATTGCAATTCTTTTGTTTGGTGGAATCTTTATTGGCTTTACTTTGCAAAAGACACTTGGAATGACAAAGGAAAAGGTTCTAGAAGAAGAGTTTGGAACAGCAACGCCTGTTTGGGAATGTACAGACAGAGAGGTTTTACAAAAAAAAAACAATCCAGGTTTTGTTTGTGTGACACAGGAAAGGCAGTTTTGGCAAGACCCTAAAAACTCTATTGTCCCATATTTCTTAATTTTTTCAATATTAATTTCTGTAGCGTTATCAATATCGCTTTGGTGTTATGCGACTAGCGTTTATAAAAGAAAGATTCAGTTGTCAACTGAGACTCAAGAAAAAGAGTTTAAGGACGCATTATACATTATTGCTAGTCGTCTTGGTGAGAATAAGCCAATTGAGGATGCCTTTGACCATACAAGACATTTCCTACCAAAATCAATGGTTGCAAAGGATATTTTTGGTAAAACTGTCGATAACATTAGAGTATTAGGACTAACACTGGAGTCTGCTGTCTTTGACAGAACCTACGGCGCCTTAAAGAACAATCCTTCAACAATCATTAGAAGTGCTATGAGACTGGTTGTTGATTCTGTTCAGATGGGCGTTAATGTTGCTGCAAAGACCCTTATTTCTTATTCTATGCAACTAAGAAACACAGATGAGATTAATCGTTTGTTGTCAACTTTGATTGCAGAGATTACTGGAACATTAAACAGCATGGCTAAGTTTATTGGGCCAATAATACTAGGGGTAACAACCACTCTTCATAAGATAGTTATTTCAACTTTAGCATCAGTTGCTAGTAGTGGTGCTATCCAAGAGATGTCTCAGTCTCTAGAAAATATACAGAGTGGAGACATAGGAATGAATCTTGGTTCAATTTCTTCTTTTGGAAACGCAATCAATGTCGATATTGTTGGTAAGCTTGCAGGCGCAACAACCTTTACAATTATTGTTGCGATCTATCTGATTGAGATAGTTCTAATTATGACTTACTTTACAACAATGATAGAGCAAGAAAACATGATACTTGTTAAGCACAGGATTGCAAGTACTCTTCCAATTGCCGTTGCTTTGTTTATTATAACAATAATTTTAGCAAACTTGATATTATGAAATTAAAACTTTCAAGAAAAGGAGACAGTGAAAGCTTTGAGACTTTTCGTTTACTTATAGCTTTTGTTCTTGCAACAGCTGTTCTTGTAATTATAATAAGTATGATTTCAAGCACTAACAAGCAATCAATACTTATCAGTGAGCAGAAACTAAAAGAAGGAGTGCAATCAGCAGTAAAGAGTGCTGGAACAAGCGCAGAGTTTCCTTTTGTTATTGAGGACTTGATGCTTAGAGGAACAATATCAAAGACAACGATAAGCAATTACTCTGGGCTTTCAAAAGAATGTATAGCCTTTGTTGGCGGTTCTCAGATGATTCCTACAGATGTAAATGTTGATGGATTAAGAATAAAACCCTCATATCTTAAGATGAATATCTGGGTTTATTGTAATTTCCAATCAAATAACCAAACTTTGCCATTGTCTTTATCTAGTCTTAGTGTAGATAGGCAGATAAATCAAGATTCTGATGTGTGTCCGAGATATTGTGTGTTTTTCTTTAATAGAAAACCTGAAGGCCTATATAACTCCGGAAATTAATATTTAAAAATTATTCTTAACATAATATTTATAGAAAGTGATAATGTATGAATATACTAACAAAAATCTTGTTTATAATTCTTGCAATAGCTGTACTTGCATTGGGTTTTTTAGTTGGGACCTTTATACTTATTTTTATATTTGCTTTATTGGTACTAATGACTTTGTTGTTTATAGTCATCTGGCTGTTTAACAACATAGTGACTGTGTTTAAAAGCAATCTTGCAAAGCTTGCCTTTAAATCCATATTCTCAATATTAGTAACTTATGGTATTATGGAGTTATTCTGGATATTTACAAGTAAATATTTCATTCAGATGGACAAGACAATAGCAATCTGCACTCTTTGGGTGGTAGCAGCCATATTCTTTGGAGCATTATGGTATTTACTACATATCAAGCATCAAAACAAAAAGCACCATCAATATCTTTGGGACGAATACAAGAGGGATTCTAGTAAGCTAAACACGTGGGATGCAATAATGATGGTAATCATGCCATCAATAATCCTTTATGTCTTTAATGCAGTTCATCTTATCATATAAACCCCAAGTATCTCCTAAGCTAGGTTCTGTAAAAATCCTTTTAGAATATTAATATTGTAAAAGGGTTTCTATAGTCCTGCAAAGAATATAACAAGATTTAAAAAGATTTTGGTAATATAATTTTTGTTAATATATTTATTTTTCAATAAATATTAGTTATATAGTGTCTTTAAAAAAAAGAAAACACAAAAAGGTGAAAAAAGATTATGTTAAAATTAAACAAAAAAGGACAAGCATCATCAACATTTCAATTATTGATTGCTGCAGTTGTTGCACTTGCAATACTTGGAGTTTTATTAAGTATATTAAATGTAATTCCAGGAATGAACACAAAACCAGGAGATGCTACTAAAACCTTATTAAAAAGCCAAATGGATAGACCTGGAGAAGAACAATGCACCACAAAAGTAACTTTTGATACAAGTTCTGCTAGATTATCTGCTGAAGCAATAACCACAGATACTGGATCAAATGCAGACCAAGTTTTTTTTGCTAATCCAGAAGAGCTCTCGCAATTTGAACCTAGTGGGACTGGGGGTGTAGAAAACCAATTACTTAAATATAATTCCACAAATACCTATAAAGTAATTATGTGTGTTATTTGTTCTAATAGTAAAACCGGGTTAGGAAATGCCATAGTGCTTAATCGTAGAGACGGTGATACGAACATAACTGTGCCAACTAGCATACAAGATAACCAAGTTATTTGTGTAATTTATCCAAGAAAAACAAGGTAGATAATTTATGAACTTCAAACAAGAGTTTAAGAGGTTATTGATGGATAAGAGAGCTCAAGCTGATGGGGCTTCTACTCTCTATATGTTAATCATCATAGCCATAGTTGCTCTTGTCCTTATTTCTGTTATTAAACCTATGTTTAATAGCAGTATGAAAACACAAATGAATGTTGCAGATTTGCCTAATCAAGGAACACCAGCTACACCAACGGTTAACAACACGCCTTCTTAAATAACAAACCTTTTTAAATTCTTTTTCTATATTTATTTCTAACATGAAAAATATATTTTTGATTAAAAGTAATAGAGCCCAAGCAAGTGCGCCTTTTGAAGTGCTTGTTGCTGTTATCCTTATGGGCTTTGTTATTGTTGCTGGGACATGGGCATTAATGAATCTTTCACAAAGCACATGTATAGGAAACAAAAGACAAAGCATGAGTGAATTAAAAGAAGCAATAACGGATGTTGTTCTTGGTTCTGACTTAACAATCAAAAATATTAATTTTGATGTTCAACCTTGCTTTAAACAAAGCTATGAGTTTATTAATCTTGTAACCTATAATAATCCTACAAAATGTAATGCTTATTGTGGTGGCGGAAACAACTGTATTCTTTTAGAATACACTTATGATGATGAAAAGACAAGAAAACAACCAATACCTCCAATCTGTATGGATCTGCCCACAGCAATCAGTTTTGTTGACTCAACAGAATCTTGTGGAGTAAATAATGACGACTGGGTAGCAATGAACCTTATGCGAGGACCAACTCAACAACGCAGTAACATAGTTTCAGGAAAATACAGGTTGTTCATGCAAAGCGGAACAAATAGTAATATTTCAAGACAAATGTGTTTTTTAAGAAAGATATAAAATGATTGAATTTTCTTTATCAAAACTAAATATGCTAATCTTTGTTACAGCAGTAGCAGCAATAGTTATATTTTTTATGGCAGCAGTAAATTCTAATATGAAAACAAGGCAAAGCTATGAGCTTGTCTACAAGGTTGGAAAAGAATTAAAGACTGGAATTGAAAGCAATAGCTATTGTACAGTTAAGTTCATATATATCCCAAAAACAATACAAACAAATTCAGGAAGCTCTGATGTCTTTAATATAAAATATAAACTAAATATTTCTGTATACAATCGTGAGCCGAAAACACTTGTGTTTGCTATTCTTGACCGAAAAACACATAAGCAAAGAATATATGCTGCAGAGTCAATTGATTACAATGGAGAGATTAAACTTTATAAGTCAAATTGTACGAATACTGATTGTAATATTGTACTAGTAGAAGACAGAAATTCAGTAGACTATGACCCTTTAAAGGCAAGTTCAATAGACACAACAATATTGTTTGCAAAAACTATAGATGATGGAAAGCCAAAGGTATATTTGATGCCTTGCCTTTATAAAAACGGCATATATTCTTGTAATGATTTTTTAAATAGTAATAACCTATTTAAAATAATTCCGTGCTTAAAGTCTGTTCCTGAACTTAATGAGACGACGCCAACATGAACAAAAAAGGATATATCGGAGCAATTGGAGATGATCTTCCAAGTCTTATACCAATCTTTTTAGGTATAACAATCTTCTTTGCTGTGTTTTTAAACACCTACAATGTCTATAGAAACAACACAGACCTTTATTCCCTAAGAAACGACGCAATTAACATTTCAGCAATCATGAAAGAAGAACCATTAATCTCTGATAGAAACCAGTTTTTAAAATCCTGTCAAAGAGTAAACACCAAATATAATTGGAATGCATTTATTACTCCCGCGCATTTAAACTCGCAAAATTATGAGGGGCTTTCGCCTAATGACTTAAACAATAATGTGTTACTGCGCCATTGGGATTCTTCTGTAACGGATTATCTAATCTGCAGTAATGATGGACTAGATATTTTAAAAAACGCACTAAAAACAAAAGATGTAACAATTTATAAATACCCAATAAGTGTTCAAGAAAAATTCTATGTTGCGCCTGCTTGGCTATATGTGGTTGTTTGGAAGTGATTAAAAGGATGTTACAAATAAAAACAAGAAAAGGACAAGCAGCAATAACAGACGCCTTATTCTTCTTATTGGTAATTGTGACCCTTTCTGTTCTTATGTTTAGATATTCTTCAACATATGGTTCAAGAATAGACCAAGCAACATCAGACCTTTACTACAAAGAATACACAAACTCTGTTCTAAAAACAATATTTTATGTTTCTGCGCCATTAGATTACAATCTAAATCTTGAAGAAAGCAAGGAAAACGATTATCTTATGGCAATGGTAAAACAAGACTTTTATGCTCATGGAAAAATTGGGTTTTCTGATGTTAACAAGTTGTCCACTTCTAACTCGTCTAATGTAATCGACTACAGAGACCTTGCAAAATACCATCTTTATCACACAGTAAAAGCTACAATGGCCCCTTTAACCGCTCACGATTATTTGTTTTATCTTTATAATACAGATAACGATTCATTTGCATATTTCATGATAAAAAACACGGATTTTAATCTTGAACAAATACCTTCCCTACCAAGAAATGCAAGTGCAAGAGGCATTGTTGTTTATGGTATAGCTGGCGAAATCAACTACTTATGTAATCCAAACAGCTATTCAGATGTCAGAGCAGTTGTCTCAAAATCTCCAAAGATATTCTCTTCATCAATACCTTTGTCTTTTGTGCATAATGAAACAGGAAGCGAGGACCAGACAGTAAAATTAACAGACCACACGATTGTTGCGACCTTTGCTCTTTGGCCAGCAACAGTTGATATTAACTCTAGTGTTTTAGAAAATCTTTCTTGTGAAATAGTAAATTTAAGTTAAAACTTTAATCCAAGTTCATCTGTTTCTTCATTTTCTTCAGTAACTTCTTCTTCATCACCAAAGTTAAGCTTTAACTCTTCTTTTTCTTTCTTTTCTTTTTTTTTCTCTGCAGGCTTTTCTTTTGGTTTCTCTTCGTGTTTTTTACTTTTTGGTTTTTCTTCAGTCATTGCCTTTTGAAGATTTTCTTTTTCATCTTTAGTTCTTATGTCTTCTTTTTTATTTTCTTCAACAACATCATCAATTACAAGTTCTAATTCTTTTCTATCCATTAAAAAATCAAAGTTTTCGCCTGTTCTAGATGCGACATCTGTTGTGTTTTCTGTACTTGTATTTCTTCTTGAAGACCGGTAATGCGCATTATTCTTAACAGCTTGCTTAACGCTCTCTAGAGTTATATTTACATCTGTGTTTGATTTTGACAATTGTGAATAAATCACATCAGTTATCTCATCAATATCAGGATTAATTGTGTTTTTCATATCTTTTAGAATTTTGTCAATGATTATTTTCTTTTCATCACTAGTTATTTCTTTTGATGGCTTTGAGGCAGAGAGGATTTCTGTTTTTTCTATCCTGTTTTCTTTTATAACTGATGTTTCTTTCTGTTTCTGACCAGCATTATACTCTATCTCCCCATCCTTTTCTGTCCTGTAAAATCTTCTTTCTCTTCTCTTGATTTTAGTAATGTCCATAATTTTATTCCTGTTATTAACATTAACATATAAGTATATAATATTTATAAACTATTATGCTAATATATATTTAACTATAAAATTGTAAAAAGAGACATTTATGAACCAAATAATATCTACAATACTAAATTATGTATGGGTTTTTATAAAAATACTGCTATTTAGTGCAGCAATGTCCTTACCATTTATTGGCGTAACATATTTTTTACAAAAACCATTTGATTGGCTTAGAACAAAGAAAAAACTAAGTTTTTCCTTGTCTTTGTTTATTACAATCTTTTGTTCATCATTCATTATTCTTATATTTGTTTATTTCTTGCCAATACTTGACAAATTTGCAAGATTTACTTTCCTAGAAGGAATTGCTTTTTTCTTTTTACAGATTGCAAGATTATTGCTTGTAAACCTATTATTCTCAGGAATGATTTTTATAATTGCAATGTTTATTGTATTATTGTATGATTCTTTTAAAGAAAAGAAAAAGACAAAAACAAAAGCCAAGCAGAAATCGTCTTTCTTAAAACTCTGGAAGGCATTTACTATGGTTTTCTTTGTTGTCTTTTTGTTTGTGTTCATTATTTTTCCAAAAATATTTGCAATAATTTTATATTTGATATTTATGTAAGGTGTTTTTCAAATGAACGAGTCAATAAAAAAATTATGGGTTTTTTTCTTTCTAATAATTATCTGTAATAGTGTGTTTGCATATGGCATAGACCCTGACAGACTTTATTTTGCAGAAAGCACAAAGTCTTCAGATGGAGTTGTCTTTGATCGTGGAAACGGCTGTATGACTAAAAAGCTTTCTGAAAAGGAAGTTAACGCTTTATGGAGTAAGATATTGGTTAAAGGCTTTTCAGCAGACATTTTTGACTCTGACCAGCCAGCAAACCCAAAAAGAGAAACACTTAACAAAAATGAAGTAATACTTGCAGGAGCAGACGCAAAAGCAGGGGATTTGGCTTTAAAAAGAGAGATTCCTTCAAAGTTAATGAATCCAGCAGACACTCCAATGCTTATTGGTAAAACCTGTGAAGGGCCTTATGGTTACGGACTTAATCTTAAAGACACATTTAGAGTAGGAAGATGTACAGATCCTAATGGAGCATGTTATCTTGACGAACCAGGAATGTATAGACAAAATGGATTAACTGGCTTTTGGAAAGAAACAAAATCAGTTACAAAAGATCTCTTTGTTGGAGTAAAAGATATGTTTAAAGCAGATACTAATACTGAAGCCAACAACACAATAAAGGAAAATCTTGATGTTTTTTCTGACATGTCAACCTACGAGATTCAAAAGATTCAGGAATCAATGCAATCAAACAATGTTAATGCTTTAGAACTTGAAACCTGGTCAGCAATAAGCGACAAGGTTATTCAAAATTCTTCAAAGACTACAAACTTCTTAGTAACAATGCAAACAACCTGTAGTGGAGAAAACTGTTACATCAACACATATTCTTTATTTGACAAAATGTTTAATCAATATTTTTCTATAGATATGGTTTACAGTTCAGCAACTCCTTTCTTGTTTAATGGCGCAGCAAGAATATTTACTGTTCCTGGTGTAAAGAATGCGGTTATGAAACCAACAAAATGGATGAAAGATAAAGG
>CAYXAY010000029.1:0-9431 GCA_964463155.1 uncultured archaeon
ATAACAATTTCAAAATAAATTCGGATTTAATTGTATAATTAAATAATTATTTATATTTGTTTTTATTATTAATAGTTTTAATAATTAATAGTATACATAATACCAAGCTTTTAATTTATTAATTTAATACAAGAATTCAAGGGTTATATAACATAATCTAATAGAAAGAACATTAATAAACAATAAAAAATAGAATAAAAAGATAAATAATTAATTTATCTTCTTCCAGCTGTTGAGTATTTACTCTTATAGCCAATATACTTCTTTCTGATCTTTGAGTCATAATCATTCTCTGGCTCTTCAGATACATGAGTTCTTGGCATTTCTCTTTCAGCTACTGGAACATTACCTGAATTAATAAGAATAATATCATCTACTGATATAACCTTCTTATAAGGTATACTATGTTCTGTCATTATTTTCTTAGCTTCTTTCTTTGAGCTAACCTTTAATGGCTGAGTAGTAATTGTTTCAATTATACCTGATTCTAAGTTTACAACTAAATCATAAACCTTTCCTCTATATGTAGCATTTGTCTCATATAGGTCCATACCAAATAGCTTTGAAATTCTCATTGTCATGTTTTCTTCCTCCAAAAATTAAACATATATTTTATTAGTATACTAAAAGGTTATACGAAGGGTTTATATATATTACTATTTTAAAAAACAAAAAAATAATAATTGATATTTTGCTTTTCAAATTCTAATACAGGAAGTATAGGGGTAAAAATAAACTATTTTATATTATCTAATGGATTTTCTATTTCTTTTAGCTTATTTGTATTAACCTTTGTATAAATTTGAGTAGTATTAAGATTAGCATGCCCTAAAAGCTGTTGAATATATCTAATATTAACATCATTTTCAAGAAGACTTGTTGCAAAAGAATGCCTTAGTTTATGTGGACTAATACTTTTTGTAATTCCTGCCTTTTTTGCAGAAATCTTTAAGAATTTTTGAATGGTATCTACAGAAAGAGGGTTACCTGAATCGGAACAGAAAAGATATTCTGACTTAACTTTCTTATTTCTTTCTTCAATATATTTTTTATAATCAACAACCCATTTCTTAGAAAGAATAATAACTCTATCTTTATTGCCCTTACCTCTAATAACATTACCTGTATATTCATCAAAATTAAGATCAGTAACCTTCATATTTACACATTCAGAAACCCTAACACCTGTTGAAAACATAAATTCAATAATTAATTTATTACGATAATTACTAGTATTATCAATCAAATCTTTGATTTCTTTATGGGTTAGAACCACCGGTATCTTTTTTGCCTTTTTTGGTAATTTTATATTTATTAATATATTCTGTTTTAAAAATTCATTATAAAAATGTTTAATAGCAGAAAGAACAAGATTCATTGTAGCTGAACCTGATTTTTTATTGGTTTTTAAATGCGATAAAAAATTAACAATATCATCAGAACTAACTTCCTTTAAATCTTTTTTAATATAATCAGCAAACAAATTTAAATATATTAAATAAGTTTCAATTGTCTTTTGACTATATCCAATTATATTTAATTCATTCTCAAATTTTTTAAGAATTTCTGAATTTTTTGTATCCATATTTCCCTATAACTATTAGAACAGAAATAATTATAAACGGGATTATGCCGAAAATTCATTTCAATAATCAAATTATTTCTTTTTTAAAAGTTTATATATCTAAATCAATAACTAACTATTTCCCGTAATCGCTAATAAACACTAATAACAAAAATAAAACCAAAACTCTTTATAAACATAATGAGTAACAATATTATACTTTTTTTAAAATTACTATCAAACGTGGATTTAATGACCATTAAACAAATTATAAACAGAAAAGAAGAAAAAACTAACTATAATATTTATAAAATCAAATTAGCCTTGCTTAAGGCGCTTGATGCAATAGATAATCCAGACATAGATCTTGCAGATTATCTAACAAAAAAAATAGATAACACATTGACCACAGAATATTTTGAAAAAAATAAAATTCCTACAATAGACAACATACAAGACATTATTGAAGATGTTTTAATTAAAGAAGGACTAACCAAATTAGTAAAAGCTTATGTAATTTATAGAAAACAACACGACGATATAAGAGAAATATCAAGTTTAATAGATAGTACAAATGCAGTTGAAAGTTACATTAATATTTCTGATTGGCAAGTTAAAGAAAACAGCAACATGGATTATTCATTACAAGGTTTAAATAATTATCTTTCAACAAAAATAATCTCTGATTACTGGATAAAAAAGATATATCCTCAAGAAATAAGAGAAGCCCATGAAAAAAGACAAATACATTTGCACGATCTAAACACTCTTGGTCCATATTGTGTGGGTTGGGATCTCCAATTTGTTTTACAAAACGGTTTTAAGGGGGCCCCCGGAAAGATAGTAGCATCTCCGCCAAAACACCTTAACGTTGCATTAGGACAGATTGTAAATTTTATTTACACTCTGCAAGGAGAATCGGCAGGAGCGCAAGCATTCAGCAATTTTGACACGCTTCTTTCACCATTCATTTATTATGACAAAATAGATTACAAAAGAATAAGAGCTGAATTGGAAACTTTTTTATATAATATGAATGTACCTACAAGAACAGGTTATCAAACTCCATTTTCGAATATCACTTTAGATTTGACAATTCCTTTAACCCTAAAGGATCAACCAGTAATAATTGGAGGAAAACCACAAGACAAAACATATGGTGAATTTCAAAAAGAAATGGGTCTTTTTAACACCGCGTTGCTTGATGTTCTTTTAGAAGGAGACGCTTCAGGAAATATGTTTTCATTTCCAATACCAACAATTAATGTCACAAAAGATTTTGATTGGTCTAGCCCTCTTTCAGATAAATTAATAGAATTAACAATAAAATATGGAACACCGTATTTTGCAAATTTTGTTAATTCAGATATGAAACCAGAAGACGCAAGAAGCATGTGCTGTAGATTAAGACTTGACAATAGAGAACTCCAAAAAAGAGGAGGAGGACTTTTTGGGTCTAACCCTTTAACAGGTTCAATTGGAGTTGTAACAATTAATCTTGCTCAAATAGGTTATTTAGCAAAAACAGAAGAAGAATATTTTGAAACATTAGGACATTTAATGGACCTTTCAAGAAAATCATTAGACATAAAAAGAAAAATTGTTGAAAAATACACCGATGATGGACTATACCCTTATTCTAAATACAATCTTAAGACTATAAAAGAAAGATTTGGAAATTATTGGAAAAATCATTTTTCAACTATAGGCCTTCTTGGCATGAACGAGTCTTGTCTTAATTTTTTAGGTGAGCCCATATATACAGAAAAAGGGAGGGCCTTTGCAAACAAAGTAATGGATTTTATGCGAGAAAAAATACAAAAATACCAAGAAGATACTCATACATTATATAATCTGGAAGCAACGCCAGGAGAAGGGACAACTTACAGATTTGCAACACATGACAAAAAGAAATATCCTTCCATACTTGTTGCAAACGAAGAAAATTACCGCAATAAAGGGGTCCAACCATATTACACAAACTCTACTCAAATCCCAGTAAACTATACAAATGACGTTTTTGAAATACTTGATTTACAAGACGAATTGCAATGCAAATACACTGGAGGCACAGTCATACATTTTTTTATAGGAGAAAAGAAACCATCAAAAGAAGCCATTAAGTCTTTAATAAAAAAAATCACTTTAAATTACAAATTGCCTTACTTTACATTTACTCCTACATTTTCGGTTTGCCCAAAGCACGGATATTTATTTGGAGAACACGAGTATTGTCCTAAGTGTGATGATGAAATAGGTTATAAAGGTGAAAAACATGAGTGAAAATACAAACGAAAAAAGAACCAAATGTGAAGTATATTCTAGAGTTGTTGGCTATGTAAGAAGGGTCGATGCATGGAATTATGGAAAGCAAGCAGAGTTTAAAGATAGAAGGTTATTTTCCGTTCCTGAAAAATAAAATGATAAAATATGACGTTAAAGATAGGCGCATTTGAGAAATTAAGTACAATAGATTATCCAGATAAAGTTGCTTGTGTTATATTTTTCAAAGGCTGTAATTTTGCATGTGGATTTTGTTACAATAAACAACTAGTTGTCCCAGAGTATTTTAATGAAACAAAAGAGCATCTAGAAAACGAAATACATTATTTCTTGGACAAACGAAAAGGACTTATCGACGCAGTTGTTTTAACAGGCGGAGAACCCACAATTTTCGGGGAGAGCCTTATTAAATTCATAAAAGAAATAAAATCAAAGAATTATTTAGTAAAACTAGACACTAACGGTTCTAATCCTTACATTCTAGAGAAAATTATCTCGCAAAAATTAGTTGACTACATAGCCATGGACATAAAAGACGAGTTTGATTATTATTACAAATACACAAACGTACCAATAGAAAACATTAAAAAATCAATTGACATTTTAAAGTCAACAAAAATTCCCCACGAATTTAGAATAACAACACACCCTGAGCTTACAATTAAATCTTTTTATAATATATTAGATCTAGTCAATGGAGAAAAAACAGTTGTCCAAGATTTCGTAAATAAAAACACAATTAATGAATATAAAAAACCGCACACAATATACTCTAAATTATCCAAGACAGACAAGCGATATATTTTGAGATAAAGGCGATTAATATGCCATTTGTTAACACAATAACTCACAAATCAGGAGAAACCGAAGAATTCTCAAAGGAAAAAACCGCAATTGCTTTATTTGAAATAATGTGCAACATTGGAGAACCTAATCTGAATCTTGCTGAAAAACTTGCCTTTCTAATATACGACAAAGTAAATGCAAAGTTTTCAAAAGAGATTTCCAAAGAAAAACTAGAAGAATTAATAAAAGAAACACTTCTAAAAGAAAATCAAACTGAATTATTGCAAGCATATATCTTAAAAAGAAATAAACTAGAAACACCAACAAACGATTCTGAAATCAAAAAGCACATTTTAAAAGAAATACTGAATTTATCTGATTCAGATAATGTTTCAGCAACATTAATTTCAATAAATGCACTAATAAACAAACTTCAAAATAATCAATATGAAAAATTAAACAAAAAAATATTTGATTATATAAGAGAAGGGGCATTTTATCCAAGTTTCACAACATTAAGAGAAATTGGACACAACAACCAAATAACCTCCGGTTATTCATTTAAAATTAAGGACAACCTAGAAAGCATTTTTAATATTCTAGCAATATCAAGTAAAGCCCAAAAATTTGGAGCTACAGTATCAATAGACCTTTCAGAAGTAAGGTCTGAAAAAGACAAGGTAAAATCCATAAATAGAGATGCGTGCGGCCCAGTAAAAATCATTGATTTATTTGTGTCTGCTAAATCACTTATCGGTTACAATACAAATGCCTCCAACAATCTATTTTACATATCTATTGAACACCCTGATATCATACAAGTTATGAATTATTTTTCAATAAATAAAACAGATAATTTCGCAATCATAGTTCCTGACAGATTTATGCAAGCATTACTAACCAATCAAGAATACACAATAGAAAACAATACAATAGAAAGAAGAATACAACCATCAACTTTATTTGATTTTATTTCTTCCAAGATAACAACCGGAGAAAAAATAAATTTGATTTTTAAAGACACCATAGACAAGAAAAACCCGTTTATTAACAACTACAAAAACTATGCTATATCTCCAATAGGTTTGCAACCTTGTTTTGAAAATAACACGTTTATTACTGGAACAATAGACATATCAATACTGATTAATACCATCGGCAAAACAAAAATATTTGACTGGGCAAAATTAAAAACCATAATCTGGGATTCTTTGGAGTTTTTGGACAATATGATAGATTTATCTGAACAAGTAGATGAAGAACACTCAAAAAACCTTAAAGAAACAAGACAAACATATCTTACAATTACTGGTTTTGCAACTGCATTATCCAAACTAAACATAGCTTATGATAGCGATGACGCAATTTATTTTGCAGATTCTTTATCAGATTACATTTCATTTTACACAAAACTTCGTTCAACAGAACTTGCTAAAAACAAAGGCCCATTCTTGAAATTTATTAAAAGCAAATACGAGCGATCTAATTTTTCTTTTGAAAAAACCACTATTCAAAGAACTTTATTTTCAACAGACCTTTCTGTCTCAAAAAAACTAAACAAAAACATGCCAAATATAGATTGGATAGAACTTAAAAACAACATAAAAAAATACGGCTTAAGAAATGCCACCACTTTTTCAATAATATTTTCTGATTTTTACTCTATAGCAAACGAGACAAGCAATGCTATAGAACCAATCTGTTCTTACAAACCAATCTATTGGATAAACGGCTACAAATCAGAAAAGATTAACAAAGAGATATCTCTTCAGGTTCCTTACTTAAATAATAACTGGTCAGAAGAGGCGCTAGAATCAGCAATCCCTGATCACCTAAAATACAACATCCCGCTTGCAAAAACAATATCCTCGCGGTTTTTTATTAGATTACAATCCGTTTTTGAAAAAAACACCGACGGCACAGTAAATCTTAAAACCTATTTTACTGAAAACACCACAATACAAGAGATTAAAGATTTAATAATTGAAAGCCACAAGATTGGAAACACTTGCTTTCTACCAGAAAAATTAAATCCCCACATAAAAGACTTTAATACCGAAAACAGAAAAGGAATGATGAGTCTATAGAAGAAATGTGTATGAAATCAAAAGAAGATATAGAAAAAAGAATACAAGAAATAAAACCGTTTTTTGAGTAATTGACTTTTTTTCTTGCATTAATTGTTTTTACAGTAATTAATATATTTTTTTAAACACCAAGAAATCTAAAATACACGACGGTGGTTCTTTTCACAGGTTTTGTAATTTCTTTGATTCTCCAGAAACCTTACCTTTACAAGACATTTAAACCAATACTTCTAAACAACAAAAGATTGGAAGAACTAGCAAGAAAAAGCCTAAAAAAGAAACAATTTATCTAATAGCATAACCCTTTTCTTTTTCTTCAGGACTTTCTTTTTTTATCTTTAATTTTTCTATAGCTTTTAAGAACGCATCCTTACTTACCACAGGCCGCGTCTCTGTTTTCTTTTCCTTAACCCCGTTTTCCGATTCTTCAATAATTAGTCTGATTCTTGAAAGTCCAGCTTCTCTGCAGATTGCTTCAATCTCTGCTCCTGAAAAACCATCTGTTTCTTTTGCAAGTTCTTTAGCATTGACTTTTTTATCTACACTCATTTTACCAATATAAACCTCAAATATCTTTTCTCTTGTAAATTCCTCAGGCAAAGGAACCAAAAGAAGTTTTTCAAATCTTCCTGGCCTTAAAAAAGCAGGATCTATAAGATCAGGACGATTAGTTGCTCCAATAACAATAATGTCTTTAAGATTTGATATGCCATCTATTTCTGTAAGCAATTGAGCTATAACTGTGTTTTTTGCTTCACTTGTTTCAAATCCTGTTCTTCCAGAAGTGATTGAATCAATCTCGTCAATAAAAACAATGCTTGGTGCAAGTTGCCTTGCTTTCTTAAAAATATCTCTTATTCTCTTTTCAGATTCTCCCACCCATTTACTAAATATTTCTGGGCCTTTAATAGAAATAAAATTTGCATTTGTTTCTGTTGCAACAGCTTTAGCAAGCAATGTTTTTCCAGTTCCTGGAGGTCCATATAATAAAACCCCGCGCGGAGCAGTAATTCCTACATTTTCAAATAATTTTTTGTGTTTCATTGGCCATTCAATCATTTCTTTTAATTGTTGTTTAGTATCTTCAAGTCCACCTATATCTTCCCATTTTACATTAGGTATTTGAACAAGCACTTCCCTAATAGCCGAAGGCTCAACAACATTTAATGCATCCAAAAAATCCTGTCTTGTAATAACAAGAGCGTCCATTATTTCTTTTGAAAGTTCTAAACCCGTTTCTTTGTTAATCTTTGGCATCAATCTCTTTAAGGCCTTGATTGCTGCCTCTTTACAAAGAGCAGAGACGTCTGCTCCAGAAAAGCCATTTGTAAATTCCAAAAGTTCATCAATCTTAACATCTTCAGTTAATGGCATTCCTCTAGTGTGCACCAAAAATATTTCTTTTCTTGCGTCTTTTGTAGGAATATTAATCTCAATTTCTCTATCAAATCTTCCTGGCCTTCTAAGAGCGGGGTCAATAGATTCAGGAATATTTGTTGCGCCAATAACAACAACATCCCCTCTAGCTTTTAATCCATCCATTAATGTCAAAAGTTGAGCAACAATTCTTTTCTCTGTTTCTCCATGTATATTTTCTCTTCTTGGAGCAATAGCGTCAATCTCATCAATAAAAATAATTGCAGGCGCGTTCTTTTCTGCTTCTGAAAAAATATTTCTTAAGTTTTCCTCTGATTTGCCATATACTCCACTAACAATCTCTGGGCCGTTTATTATTGTAAAATTAGAATCTGTCTCTGAAGCAACAGCCTTAGCAAGCAATGTTTTTCCAGTTCCTGGAGGTCCATAAAGTAAAATCCCTTTAGGTGGAGTTATTCCAAGTTTTTTAAAAACTTCTGGTCTTCTGATAGGGAGTTCAACCATTTCTCTAATACTTTCTATTTCTTTTTTAAGTCCCCCAATATCATCATAAGTAATACCATATTTACTTGTCTCAATTGGTTTTTCAGAAATTGTTAATTTTGTGTTTGCAGTAATCTTAACAGGCCCCTTTGGCAAAGCTTTGGTTACTGTTAAGGAAAGATCTCTTGATTCTTCATTAATAAATATTTTAATTCCTCTTACAACAACAACATTTCCCTCAAGTATGTTTTTGTTAATAATCCTATCATGAATATAACTTATAATATCGTTTCTTTTAAGATCAGGAATCTCAACAGGCGGAGCAAGAGTTATTGATTGAGCTATTTGGCAGTTTATCTTTTCAATAAACACATCTTCATCAATCCTAGAATTAGAGTTGAATCTAATATTACCATCAATTCTTATGATATTAAGTCCAGTGTCCGCAACCTTTCCTCTAATTGCATAGGCAATCACAAACTTATCAATTTTAGTATTGCTAATTTTAATAGTGTCACCAGTAGTTAAACCCATTCTTTCAAATATAATAGGATCAATCTTTGCTATGTCTTTACCTACATCATAGATTTCTGCATCTCTAACAGTAAGTCTCGCTTTTTCTACAGCCATAATAAATCTAATAATATTGTATTAGAAATAATTTATAAACAACAACTAAATAGAATTAGGAACTGAAATTATTAAAAGTTTTGTGTAAAAAGCATTATTAATTAAATCCTCGGCAGTATACTGCACATTTATGTGCTGATGAATGCCGAATAAATATTTTTAAACTATTTCTACTATTACTCCTATAAAAAAAGCCGCTTCGCGGCTATAAAATATAGGAG
>CAYXAY010000030.1:0-9131 GCA_964463155.1 uncultured archaeon
TGAAATGATTTTTTTGCATTTTTGTTTCTTTGCTAGCAAAACAAGTAAATAGGCAAAATTATTCATTTGTTTTTTTGTTGACTGCGATTATTAAATTTTATGCTATGCGCCAAACATGTGGTTTTTTTCATGTGTTTTTTGTATGTAAACACAAAATTTTCACAAATCGACTAATAAAAACCTTTATATATATGTTGTTTCATATTAATATATAATATTTTTTCCAAAAGGGGAAAGAAAAGTTGAAAAAGAGGTGAAATGAAATGGCAGTAAAGAAGAAAAAAGCAGCACCAAAAAAGGCTTCAGTAAAGAAGAAAAAATAAATCGTAAACTAACAGATTTATTTTTTTGATTAACTTTTATTTTCTTATTCTTTTATTTTTTTTGTTCATCGGCTCTATCAGACCAGTTTTCTATAAAACTAAAAAAATGTGATTTTAAACCTTTCTTTTCATAGATATATAACAATTAGTATATTTCAATAGACAAAATACAGAAATCTATTAATTGAATGCAATAAATTGTGATAAAAAATGAAATATGAAACCAAGATGTGCTCTTGTTGTAAGAACATTACAAGGCACAGAATAGACGAGGAGAGTGGAGAGGAAGTTTGTCTAAAATGTAACAACGAGCCTCCAAAAGTAAAAGATTATAGATACAAGGGATTCAGGTAATTCTTGAATCTCTTCGCTTATTTTTTTAAGAACCACCATTACGAATTTTTTTGTATTTTAGCTTTAAAAGCAAGTTTTTTAATACAAACGATTTTATATTTATTTAAAATAAACCAAGGTAATACAAATGACAGTAACACTCTGTAACAGACATAATTTCGATGAAGAAGTGACGGAGTCAGATGTACCTGTGGTTATTTATTTTTGGGCTACTCTTTCTGGACCATCAAGGACACTAAACTTAGCCTTTGAGGAACTTAGCGGAGAATACCAAAACAAAGTCAAGTTTCTAAAAATAAATAGCGAAGAAAACAAACCAATCTCAACAATGTTTAGAATCGACCAAGTTCCTTGTGTTATTGTCATGAAATATGGCAGAGAACTTGGTAGAGCTGTTGGTTTCGAACCAAAGCTAATCTTAAAACAAAAAATAGACCAGATTCTTTCAAGACTCATGTGAGCAAACTCTTTTTATATATAATTATACACATATTATATATGCAATTATCAAAAAGGCGACCTCTTGACTGGTTTACTGAGATTTTTACTGTAGGTTATATAAGATCACATATATTTTCAACATTATTCATATATTCTATATTGCTAATTGCGATACTTGGATTTATCAAGCAATTTTCTAAATTTACAATATTAACGCTTGTAATTTTTATTTTAAAGTTATTATTTGCATTTGTAGTAATCTATTTAATCAAATTATTTTTTGAAAAATACAAACTCTAAAAAAAGATAATTATGACTCTAACAACAGAAGAAAGACTTAAATTAATTAAAAGAAATACTGCTGAAATTCTAACCGAAGAAGAATTACTTAATATTCTTAAAACAAAACAAAATCCCAGTATATATATGGGTACAGCAACAACAGGAAAACCACACATTGGTTATATCGCGTGGGTTCAAAAACTGGCGGATTTTTCTAAAGCAGGATTTAAGGTTAAAGTACTTATCGCAGATATTCATGGCGCATTAGATAATACACCTTGGGAACTTTTAGAAAAAAGATATGAATATTATAATATGGTAATTCCGGCAATGGTGGAATCAGTGGGTGGTATAAAAGGCAATGTTGAAGTTATAAAGGGTTCTAGTTATCAACTAAATAAAGATTATGTAATGGATTTATACAAAATGTCCAGTTATGTTTCTGTTAGAAATTCAACAAAAGCAGCAAGTGATGTTGTAAAGACGGGAGATAATCCGATGCTTTCTGGATTGATATATCCGTTGATGCAAGCTCTTGACGAGGAATATCTACCAGTGGATGTACAGTTAGGTGGAGTAGACCAAAGAAAGATAATGGTTCTTGCAAGAGAGTTTTTACCAAAATTAGGATATAATCCAAGAGTAGAAGTTATGATTCCTTTAGTGAAAGGATTAACACAAGATGGCAAGATGTCCTCCTCTGTTCAAAATTCAAAGATTGATTTACTTGATGACTTAAAGATAATACAAGATAAGCTAAAATTCGCTTATTGTCCAGAAGGAGACCCCGATAATGGAGTAATGGACTTTGCAAAAGTTGTAATTATGACTCAAAAGCAAGATAAAGGTGAAGAATTTATAATTGATATATCTGAAAAATGGGGGGGACCATTAAAGTTTAAAACTGCAGAAGATTTAGAAAAAGCATTTGTCTCAAAGCAACTTCATCCAATGGATTTAAAGGCAGGAGTTGCAATTGAAATTGATAGATTGCTTTCTCCAATAAGAGAGAAGATGAAAGGAAAAGAAAATTTAATTAAAGAAGCTTATCCATAAATAAAAGATAAACATGTCAAACAATGATACAATAAGACAGCTAGTTTTAGAGAATGCCGTAAAGTATAAGGGAAAAGCAGACAAAATGTTTGTTTTTGGCGCCATATTAGCCACCTTTCCAGAATATAGAACCAAGCAACAAGTTTTGCACGAAATCTTGGACAAACAGATTGCAGATATCAATGCTCTTGATATTGATACTCAAAAACAAATGCTTGAAAAGTTAGACCCTGACTTCTTTGAGAAAAAGGGAAAAGAAGAAAGAAATATTTTTGCTTTCCTAAACATCAAACAAGGAGATAAAGTAATAAGTGCTTTTCCTCCAAGCCCAGAGAAGTATTATCACATAGGTCATGCCAAAGCAATTCTTCTTAACTATCTTTTAGCCCAGAAATATAACGGAAAATTTTACATAAGATTTGAAGACACAAATCCAGAGAACGTTCTTCCAGAGTTTTATAAGATAATGCTTGAAGACATTTCTTGGCTTGGTGTTAAGTGGGATCAAGTACAATATGCTTCTGATTATTTAGATTTGTTTATTTCTTGTGCAGAAAAATTAATAAAAGAAGACAAAGCCTATATGTGTTTTTGCTTACCAGAAGTCACAAGTGAAAAAAGAAACAAAAAAGAAGATTGTACTTGTAGAAACCACTCTGTTGAAGAAAACTTAAAGTTCTGGAAGGCGCTTCCAAGTTATCCTGAAGGAAAAGCAGTTCTAAGATTAAAGATAGACATGGCTCACAAGAACACAAGAATGAGGGATCCAACTATCTTTAGAAGGATTGATGCTCTTCATCCAAGAATAAGAAGCAAATATAATATTTATCCAATGTACGATTTCCAAAATCCAATAATGGATGGTTATTTTAATATTACACACAGGCTTAGAACAGTAGAATTTGAGATGGCAAGTGCGCTTCATCATTATATTAGAAACATCTTAGGTCTTTATGACACTTATACCTATGAGTTTTCAAGACTTAACTTTGAGGACACAGAGACAAGTGGACGAAAAATAAGAGAAGCAGTAGAGTATGGAGAATTGATTGGTTGGGACGATCCAAGTCTTGCAACTTTAAGGGCACTAAAGAGAAGAGGTTTTACTCCAGAAGCAATCAAGCAAGTTGTTGTTGAAAGTGGTATCACAAAGGCAGCAGGAACCGCATTAACCTGGGACACTTTAATAAAATACAATAAAAGAATATTAAATGATACATCCAAAAGATTTTTCTTTATTAAAAATCCAGTAGAAGTAAAGATTGATGGGGATAAAGAAAGAACATTTAGTTTAGAAATGCATCCAAGTCTTGATATTGGAAAAAGAGAATTCAAGTCTTCTGGTGTTTATTTTCTAGAAAAAGAAGACATTGAGTCTTTTAAGGATGTAACTTTAATAAGATTAATGGATAATATTAATTTTATCTATGATACTAAAACAAAAATAGGAAAATTCCATTCAGAAGACTATTTGTCTTTTAAAAATCATGCAGGAAAAAAGAAAATAATACATTATCTTCCAACAAATGAAAGACAAATCCATAATGTTACAATTTTTACTCCCGAACATAAAACATTGAAAGGCCCCGCAGAAAAGAATATTGATACATTAGAGATTGGAGAGATTATCCAATTTGAGCGGTTTGGTTTCTGTAGATTAGATTCCATAACTAAAGATGAAAACGGGAACAAAATTTATAATTTTTGGTTTACACACTAAAAGGGAGAGAAAAAAAGATGTTACAAAAAATAAATGATGAAGTATATAAGATTGCATGTGATTCTAATGTGTATTACATAAAGCCATTAGGTTTAGTCATAGACACAGGCAATTACCAGGAAAGAACAATGGTTGAAAGAGAACTTACAAGTGTTGTTGATCCTGCAACAATAAAGATAGTAATTTTTACTCATCTTCATTATGACCACATCGGAAATTTTAATATGTTTCCAAAAGCAAAATTTTATGCACATAAAGACGAGATTGCTTTTTTTGAGAAAAACAAGGAAGGAGCAATTCTAAATCCAGTTATTGTTAAGAAATTTACTCCAAAGTTAATGAATATAGCAAGGCTAAAGCTTCCAAAAAGATATCAAGTAATCCACACTCCAGGTCACACCTGTGGTTCAATATGTATCCTTGATTCTTTAAAGAAAATCCTTTATTCAGGAGACACTCTTTTCTGTGATGGTCATGGAAGAGCGGACCTTCCAAGTTCTGAAGCAAAGAAAATGGAGAAAAGCCTAGACCTTATTGCTGACCTTGACTTTGAAATTCTTTGCCCAGGTCATGATTATTAAGATTATTTAACAATAATCTTAAACTTCTTTAGTTCTTTTTTTAAATTACCATAGTTTCTATCAAAATGTATGGTGTTGATTCCACGGCCGCTAGCAGGACAGATATTATCATATAGATTATTTCCGACCATGATAATCTCTTCAGCTTTAGAAACTTCGCATTTTCTTTGCATTTCTAAAAAAAGAACAGGGTCTGGTTTAATTGTTCCCATTTCATAAGAAAAGAGTGGATAATCAATATAATACAGAAGCTTGGTGTCTTGTTCTAATATCTTTCTAATAAAGATAGAGCAATTTGAAATCAGTCCGGTCTTTATTCCTTTCTTTCTAAGCTCAGTAAGCAAATGAATAACAAAATCATAAAGAACAATGTGTGTTTCTGCATTTCCTCTAATTGCAATTGCTTTCACAACATTAACTTTATTTGGTTAATCTTTAATACCCTTTATAATTCAATATATGCGGCAGATTAGTTTTCCCACATCTTAGTATGTACAACGTTTTCAAATATCTTTACAACTTCCTTATGTGGCTTATTGATATTAAAGGCCTTTTCAATTTTCCTTATTGCGCGATGATAGTAGTTTTTTCTTTCAGCAAGAGTATGCCACAAATCAAAGATAATTAGTTTAATCATATTAATTTACTATAATATGTAATAAGATAATATTTATAAACAATTCTAAGATATATTTTAATATGTCAAAGGACACAAAATTTCAAAAATTGCTTCTAACATCAGAAGATGATTTTAAAAAAAATGAAAAAATACTTGCTGCTGTTGGAAAGATTTTTGAAGAGGCAGAATTAACGACTGCTAAAAAATTAAAAGACCTTTTAAAAACATATCTTGACCATAATCCAAAAATCTTTATGCTTTTTGAAAAAGAAAAACTAGTAAGTGTTGCCAGGGGGGAGATGAAAAGAAATTTAGCGATACATTTCATTTAGTGGAATTTGCAACAAAGCCAGAATTTCAAAAAAAGATTATGGCAAAAGGTTAATTGCAAAAACCGTAAATTCTGTTCTTTTAAAGAGAGGATATAAACACATAAACAGGTATAAAGAAAAGGCACACAAGTAATTACAAGAAAGATTTTTGAAAAAAGCAAAAGATATGATTTTTATGAACGCGCTTCTGAAAGCAAAAAAGTTAAGCAAAACATTATAACAAATAAAGATTATAAAAAACCAAAAGCAAAGTGAGATTATGAGAAACATTGGACTAACATCAATTGAAGCAAAAAATAGACTACAGTTATTTGGGTCAAATGAGATAAAGGACGTTAACAAGAAAACATGGTATGAAATATTGTTTAGACAGATAAAAAGTAATTTTGTTGTTTACCTATTATTTATAGCAACAATTCTTTCTTTTTTTGTAGGAAAAACAGTCACTGGCTATACACTCATAGGCGTGATATTTTTAATTATTATAGTTGGTTTTGTTCAGGAATATAAAGCCGAGAAGGCAATAAACGCCTTAAAAAAAATGATTGAAGCAACAAGCATAGTTATAAGGGATGGAAAAGAAAAAGAAATATTATCAAAAGACATAGTCCCCGGAGACATTCTGCTATTAAGGATAGGAGAAAAGATTCCTGCTGATGCAGCAATCATCGAGCAAAACAACTTGCTAGTTAATGAAGCAATATTAACCGGAGAATCAAAGGAAGTAAAAAAGATTGAAGCAAGAACAGAAGACATCTATGATGACGAAAACATAGTCTTTATGGGGACCTTTGTTACAAATGGCAAATGTACAGCAAAAGTCACACACACAGGAATGAACACAAAGTTTGGAAAGATTGCTAGATTAATCTCCTCTACTGAAAAGGAAATGCCTTTACAAAAAAAAATAAATAAGATATGCAAGTATATGGCAATAATTGGTTTTTCTTTTTCTGTAATTGCTGGTATCTTGGTATTATTAAATTCTCCCATAATAACAAAAGCTGTTTTGATTGATGTTCTTATTCTTGTTATAGCCGTTTCTGTGTCTTCATTTCCCCAAGGGTTTCCAGTAGTTCTTATTTCAGCACTATCTTTTGGCGCATATAAAATGGCAAAGAAAAACGCAATTGTCAGTAGAATATCAATCATAGAAACACTTGGAGAAACAACTGTAATCTGTTCAGACAAAACAGGTACGATAACAAAAGGAGAAATGACAGTAAAAAAGATTTATACTAACGACAAGCACATAGATGTTAGCGGTTCTGGTTATGAAAGACATGGGGATTTTATCTCTGACAACAAGAAAATAAAAGATATAAAGCACATAAAAAGCCTTGAATTGCTAATTAAGTCTGCAGTTCTATGTAATAATTCTTTTGTTAAAGAAATAGAAAACGACAATTACAAGATAAACGGTACACCAACAGAAGCTGCTCTTCTAGTTCTTGGAGCAAAAGCAAACCTTTTCAAAGAAGACTACAATGCAGAAATCATTGATGAAGTTCCTTTCTGTTCAGATAGAAAGATTATGAGTGTTGTTTCTTTGGAGGATAATAAAAAAACAGTTTATGTAAAAGGCGCTCCAGAAATACTAATCAACAAATGTACTCAAATCTACAAAAACGGAATTGTTCAAAAACTCACAGAAAGGGAAATAAAAACATTATTGGAAATAAACCAAGACTTAAACAAAGAAACCTACAGAACACTTGCTTTAGCCTATAAACCATATGATGGAAAAGAATTAGAAAAGGATTTGATATTTTTAGGGCTTGTTGGTCTTGAAGACCCACCACGAAAGGAAGTAAAAGAGACAATAAAACTTTGTATGGAATCTGGAATAAAAGTAAAGATGATAACAGGAGATAACAAGGACACAGCGATATCAATAGCTAAACAGGTTGGTCTAGACTACAAAGGACTATTAATGGGACAAGACATTGATGATATGAGTGATGAGGAGCTAAAATACATAATAGATAGCATAACAATCTTTGCAAGAGTTAGACCCGAACATAAACTAAGGATTGTTAAAGCCCTAAAAGCAAACGGCGAGATAGTAACAATGACAGGGGACGGCGTTAACGACGCTCCTGCGCTTAAAGAGGCGCAGATAGGCGTTGCAATGGGAAAGAGTGGAACAGATGTTTCAAGGTCAGTTGCAGATCTGATACTAAAGGACGATAACTTTGCAACAATTGTTTTTGCGGTAAAAGAAGGAAGAACAATATTTGCAAATATGAGAAAATTCACTTCATATCAACTATCTTGTAATATGGCTGAATTATTTATAATCATTGTAGGCGTTGCTATTGCTTTTAAGTTTGGTTGGGGAATACCTTTGCTTTTGCCACTCCATATTCTTTTTATGAACATGGTAACTGACAATCTACCAGCAATCACTTTAGGCTTTAATCCGTCTTCAAAAGACATAATGGAAGAAAGACCAAAGAAAAAGGAGATATTAACAAAAAACCTAATAATTTTGTTTATTTTCAGTGGTTTTTTGATGGGCTTGTTTGTTTTAGCAACATATTATGTTTCTTTTAATGTTTTTGGTTATGAGATGGTTAAAGCAAGGACAATAGCTCTTGTGGCATTAATTGTTATAGAGATATTTGCAGCATACATCTACAGGTCATTTAGAAAACCAACACTAACAAGGTCTCCATTTGTAAACAAATATCTTTTCTTTGCTTCTGGCGCATCAATTATTGCAACAATAATTATTCTTTATACCCCAGTTAGCAAGATATTTGACACCGTTCCATTAAGGATAATAGAGTGGCTGCCTATAGCGATCATGGGCTTTGTATTCCTTATAATCTTTGATGTCTTAAAGGCAATCAACCACAAAAAAAGATTCTGGAGCATTGAATAAAAAAAGAAATTATTCTTTCTTAAATGTAATTCTTTTGTTTATTGAATAATTCCAAAGAAAGCCAACACCAATTGCAATAATTTTGCCTATCATATAGTGAATTCCGAAGACTTCTACAAACAACTTAATTAAATCCTCAGCAGTATACTGCACATTTATGTGCTGATGAATGCCGAATAAATATTTTTAAACTGTTTCTTATATACCTCTAAAAAAAGCCGCTTCGCGGCTATAAAATATAGGAGTCGAATAATATGACAAATTAATGTAGCTATCAGATAAAAAACAATCGGATGCACGCCGAAACTCGTTTCACTTTGTTTTTGTTTCAAAATACAGATATAATACATTCCGGAGTGTTTTTATAAGTGAAATAGTAAAAGATATTTTTAATGTTGTATCTCAAAAATATAATATCAAAATCCATACACAAGAAACAGATGTTGATCATATTCATCTGTTTCTGGAATTACCTACAACAATGTGCATACGACAAGCAATCTGCTTGTTGAAGTCAAACACAGCACATAACATTT
>CAYXAY010000031.1:0-8636 GCA_964463155.1 uncultured archaeon
CTCAATTCCTTCTTCTTTTGCTGCATCAAACAGCTATTTGCATTGTGCTATTGCCTGATCCCATTGTCCAATATCTCTTTGTTGTGAGCCAACCTGGAAAGACACCCCCTGGATTTAATCCTAGTTTATTTGCTTCAAAAATCAAATAAAAAATCATATCAGTGTGTGCTCCGAATTTTCTAGATAATGGCTAATCAGCTGAACCACCTTCAGTGATTGTTCTAAAGAAAACATTTGATTTTGGGGCGTTCTTTGCAAGTTTTTTGACATCGCTAATTGAATCGCTAACAAACATTCTTATTCCTTTCTTGTAGGCATAAACAATGTCTTCTTCTTTCTTAATTGCGTTTCCAAAAGATAGCCTATTAGAAGATATCTTTAATTTCAATAATTGGTCTAGTTCATAGATGGTTGCAACATTAAAATAAGAACCTTTCTTTGCAAGCATCTTTAGAAGTTTGTCTTCTGGGTTTGACGTTACTGCAAAATAAACCTTTGCAAACTGCTGGTTCTCTGTCAGTTCATCAGATTTTTGCGAAATCTTTTCAATATCAATTACAAGAAAAGGTGTTTTCTTGCCTTTTGAGAATCTTTTGATTCTTGCAAATTCTGATTTAGTAATATAATCATATGGCGATCTGTTTAAAAACATAGTTTTTTTTCTCCTCTAAAATGGTAACTGTGCGATCATTTAAATTTATAATGAAAATCCAAATTATTTTCCTTCTTTTTTTTTGGCAAGGACTCCAGACCAATTCCACCAAGCAATAGACCAGTAAATAGGCCCCCCAGTAAAGAGTAGCCAAAGTTATTCTGCAATTCATTTCTTAATTTTATAAGTCTTTCTGTTGGAATTTTGTTTAATTCTGTTTTGATGGCAATAAGTTCTTTTTTGCTAAAAATGTTTTCTAGTTTTTCTGGACCTAAAGACAACAAGTATTCTTTGTAATTACCACATTTTGACAAAATCTTTTTCTTTAACACAGGATTTTTTGACATTTCTTTTTCTACAGCGATAATTTTATTATTAATTATATTTTCAATTGCGGTTCTTTGTTTTTCCGGAATGAATTCAATTATTTGCTTAAATTTTATTTTTCTAAGATTAGAGCTTTTTATGTCGTCTTTTTCAAAATATTCAATTTTACTTGTCTTTGAACTAACACTTGACAAGCATTCTTCATTGAATTGTTTTAATTCATATTCTCTTTTGTTTTTGTTTAGTCTGTCAAGGTCTCTTTTGTTTAACGAGTTATTGATTGCTTTTTGTGAGCCAAAACCAGACAAGGCAGCTAATGCTACAATGCCTGCTTGTTTTGCTTTTGTTTTAAGATTACTGCTTTGTAATTTATATTTTGCCATGTTATTTCTTTTTTTTCTTAAATAGAATCTTTGCTATTAAAAAGCTGATTCCCCATAACACTACAGTTACTGGAATCACCAACCAAACACCTTTGCCTCCAAATATTGCAAACATTGCAATTATTAGAACCGCAATAAACAAAACTGCAAACACCAAGAACATTACCAAAGAAAAATAACTCCAATAGGTCTTGTTTTTATCATATCCGTCTGTCTTTATTACTTGCTTATGTGTTGTCTTTATTGTCTTCTTTACTTTGTGTTTGATTTCCTTTTTCTTGCCTTTCTTTTTTTTTACTGCCATTTTCTATCCCCCCCATTTCTTTTTTAATTTCTTTTTTATATTTTCTTTTTCTTGTTCTTCCATCAAGTCTAATTGTAATTTTTGTATTTCTAGTAATCTTTTCCACTGATGTTGAATTAAGTTATCCATTTTTTCATGAAGGTGTCTAATTTCAAGTTCTGCTTTAAGATTAATCTTGTAATCGTTTTCTGATCTCAACCTGTCTTTTTGTTCTTTTCTGTTTTGGCTCATCATTATTATTGGTGCCTGTATTGCTGCAAGACAGGATAAAAATAGGTTAAGAAGTATAAATGGATAGGGATCAAATGGTCTCGTCATAAGATATATGCTGTTGATTATTACCCATATTATCAAGAATATGAAAAATGAAACAATAAATATCCATGAACCGCCAAAATTAGCAACATTATCTGCGAGTTTTTGACCAAAGGTCCTATCTTCCTTTTCTTGCATTATTTCTGTGACAATTGATTCGTGCTCTAAAAGGCTTTTGACGACAGCTTTATCAATCTTGTTTAATTCTCCTTTTTCTTTTTTCAAAAGCCCTTCTATATATTCTTTTCTGTATTGTTTTAATTCATCCTTAGTTATAAATCCATCTTCTAATATCTCTGGTGTTTTCTTTTTAATAATTGCAATGATTTCTGTCCTAACTGTGTCTATTGGAATTTCTCCAATTATTTTTGATTTGTTTTGTGCTTTATCCATAATTTATTGCTCTTTAGTTTAGTGTTGAGGTTAAGAAAATTTAATTAAAATGCATATCGCAGCAAGCATTATCAAGGCATTGCAAGAAATAAATATTATGGATAACCCAATCAATGAATAACTGATCACCATTTATCTATTGCCTTCTTTTTTTTGTTGTTTCTTTTCCTTTTTTTACAAACTGTTCACAACCGCCATTAGCAACAACATCTCTTCCAATGCAAGTGCCTTTGTTCTTATTTGTGACGTTTGGCTTATATCTTTTACAGTTTGAGCAACATTCGTTGCCCCCCCCTTCGCTCCAATATCCTGGGAACATAAATATCTCTCCATTATGTTTGTTTTTTCTATTATATATAGATAAATTATATTTATATATCTTTTGTTAGTAAAAATTGTTTTTTACTCACAGTCCTCTTTTGTTTAAATCGCGAAGCGATTTGGTTCATCCTGTAAAAACGGAAGACAGAATCAACATTATAAAAAAAGAGAAAAAGAAGTAAAACAAAATGACTTTACTTTTTATTTTTGTCTGCTTGTTTTGTTTTCGTTAAAATGGTGTTATATATTAACAGAGCAAACAATATTTTTACTGTCGTGACTATTGGGAACAATGATAGTTTTAACATACCATATACTGCGGTTATTCCAGCAATCATTGGGATTAGGGCTCCTGTGATTATTGCGTAGTAGATTAACTTATCTTTAAAGTTAATGTTAACAACAATTAAAGCCACCAGCAAATAAAAGATAATCCTAAACCTGCTTGTTTTTATTTCATTGTCTTGTCTTTCCTTATCTGTTTGTTGATAACAGAAATCACTTGTTGGGACCCCCTCTTTACAGATGTGGCTTCCTTCTTGGCTACCGCAAGTATTCATTTCTGCCTCTGAAAAATTACAATCTTTCATTTCAGTTATTGGAACTGGTTTTGCATAGTCATAGCCAGGGTTACATTTATTGTAATCCGGTTCAGACAGAAATATTTTATTAAAATTAAAATAGCAACATCAAACACCTTTGCCTTTAAGTCTTTGTTTTTTTGTTCTTTCTCTCTGGTTTTTGTCAGAATATTACCTTCAATCTATCTTCTTTTTAAGTATTTCTTTTGTTTTGTCTTTTTCTTATGTTTGAAGAAATCAACTCTTTGTTTTGTTCTTTCTTCTTCTGTGTGTTCTCCAAAAATTGCTTTCTTTTTGTTTTCTCTTTGCCTGTCTCTTCCATGTTTACTAAAATGTTCTTTTCTTTCTCTAAATCTGTTTCTATTGTCTTTGTTTCTTTCTTTGGATCCGTCTTTTTCTTTTTGTGTTCTTTTTAGTGTTATTGGAGTTATTGCCGGTAGTTTTTTAGAAGAAACAGAATATCCAAATTTCTTACACATTTTTAAGAAATCATCTTCTTCTTTTCCTGTAATTATTGCCACTGCTTTTCCTTTCTTTCCAGCTCTAGCAGTTCTTCCAATTCTATGTATGTATTGTGTAGGGTCTTTGGGTATATCATAATTGTAAATGTACTCTAGATTATCAATATGTATCCCTCTCGCAGAAATGTCTGTAGATATCAATAGCGCATCTAGGTGTTGATGGTATCTTTCAATTGTTCCGCTTCTTTTGTTTTGTTCTAAGCCACCATGTAATCTAAAGCATTCAATTCTATGTTCTTTAAGATTATTATATATTACATCAACTTCATTTCTAGTATTACAAAACACAATTGCTTTTTTGCTATGTTGCTTAACAAGATGTAAAAACAATGCAAATTTCTGATTTTGCTTAACAATATAGTATTCCTGTAAAAGGTTTTTAGGATCAACACATGTTTGAACAACAACTCTTTGAGCGTGTGGGATATATCTCTTTTCAAGAGTAGAAACGTCTTGTGTTATTGTTGCTGAAAAGAGAAGGCCTTGTCTCTCTTTAGGCAATTGTCCAATAATTCGTGAGATGTCTTCAAGAAAGCCCATGTCGCACATTCTATCTGCTTCGTCTAAAACTAGATATTTAATGTCTTCAAGTTTAAGGTTTCCTCTTTCAATCTGGTCGATTAATCTTCCGGGGGTTCCAATAACTATATCAGAATGTCTTAGATGTCTAGCTTGATGTCCAATTGACGCTCCTCCAACAACTACACAAGCCTGCAATTCTTTTACTTTTCCAATCTTTTTTGTTTCTTCAAAGACCTGGTTTGCAAGCTCTCTTGTTGGAACAATTATCAGGCATTGAACTTTATTTTTTCTAGTAACTGATGGCAAAATTCCTGCTAAAAACGCAATAGTCTTACCTGTTCCTGTTGCAGACTGTGCAATTATGTTTTTTCCTTCAGTTATCAAAGGAACCACCTTTGTTTGTATTTCTGTTGGTGTTTTTATGCCAATATGGTGTATTGCTTGAAGTATTTGCTTGTCTTTGACCAAGCCATCAAAGCTTTCATTAGAACTAGTCATTTTTTCTCTTTTTTTATTGTTTTTATATATTTAAATTGCATATACTACATATTATATAATGAACAATTACTTTATAAATGGCGTTTAGAAAGACAATATATCTTTTAATCTTTCTGTCACATCTTTTTTGTAATTTCTAAATTGCATTGTTGCCTTACCTTCTTTTGAGACATCTACCTTTAAAAATTCTAATTCCCCAGGCAGTTCTACAAATTGGTGGCAATATTTTTCTCCTGAAAGTCTTTGAAATAATGCCGCAATAATTACATCGTGAGTGATGTTTTCAAAAATTATTTCTTTATTTCCTATTTTGTTTATCCTGTTTGGTAGTTTAAACCGATCTTTTAGTATTTCGTCAGCCATTACTTCAGGTCTTGGAATAATCTTTTTAGGAAACTTATCATTAAGCCAAATTTTAATCAAAAGCTCATCAGTAATGCCAATTCTTTTAGCAATATCTCTAAACAAAGTAAGAAAATTGTCTCTTTTGGTTTCTTTTATTCTTCTGCCAGAAAAATATTTATGTCCGCGCAATATATTTTTTGCTCTGATCGCATAATCTGTTGGTATTAATGCTTCAAGTAATTCTGCTGTTTTTTTTGTTCTGTTTTCAGGGGAGTAATATATTTTTGTCGGTTCTTTATAATCCCGAGATAATCTAATAGTGTCTTTTATTCCCTTAGACGTAATTTCTTTACCATCTGCTGTTTTTTGAGCATGCCTTCTAAAAGATACAGTTACTCTTGCCATAATTACCTATATAATAAATTGGGTTTGTGGAAACCTCTATATTCCTTAATTGTAACCTAAATAATATATCGGTCTTACAACCTATATATTATGATTTTTTATGATAAATATATTACAACAAATATCTTTTAATAGTTTCTATAAGCAAGTTGAACGCGTTTTTGGTGAAGTAAGATTGCCTTTTCATTTTTCTAAGTACTCTAACAAGCTTTACAATAACTTTATTATGTATATTTGTTGATTTTAAAAGAAAGGCACAACTTTTCTTTCGTCGTTTAACGGAATTGTTAAACGACATAAATGTTTTAAGATTGCTTGGTATCCATAAACTACCACACTTTACAACTCTGCAAAAGGGTGTAAGCAGAATAAGTAAAAACATTTTACAAAAACTAGAATATTGTTGGGGCAACAACATTACGGTTCACATACCATTTAGAAAACCGCCTAGTTATCATACTATGTCTTATAACAGAATAAAAGCCCTGAAAAGATTTATAACTAAATCATATTACAAAAGATAGGTTATTGAATCAGTAATATCTACAATCAAGCGAACCACTGGCGGATTTGTAACTGCTACTAAACAGGATAATCAGCAAAAGCAAGTTATCCTAAAAGTATTAACCTATAATCTACAGAACCTAATAAATTAAAGATAATTTTAAAAAGAATAAGGGGATTAAGGCAATTTTTTCTTAATTACCTTTTTTTCCATTTCTTTGACTTTCTCATCTAATCTACTTATCTCTTCATGTATAACTTCTAAAGACACTTCATCTCCTCTTTCTCCTCTTGATGAGTATTCAAATGGATTATCTAAGTCTTTAATCAATGCAATCATGTAAACCAAAACATAAGTTACCGGAATAACAAAACACAATGCTTCCCAGAATGGTTCAAGTTTGGTTAATATCATTGCAAGTATTACAAGAGCAGATATTCCTTCAGCTATAGCATATCCAGAAGATATGAAGTTTGTTTCTTTTATTGTGTTGATTCTTGTTATTGTCTTTCTAATATTTCCTTGTTCTGCCTTCATTCTTGATATTGAGCCGGGAGAAATTTTTTCCAGTTCAATAAAATAATCATTAAACCCTCTGAGTTTAGAATATATTTCTTCTGTTTTTATTCTTTTATAAAACCAGTCATTAAGACTATGGGAGAAGTCTTTAACATATATTATAAATTCTTTTGCGCTCTCTGCTTGCTTTGTTTTATATATCATTGTTAGTTCATCTGCAATGTTTTCTAGACTTACTGCTATTTCTCCTGGTAACTTTTCGCTTTCCTTATAATCTGAAAGCACTCCTGCGATTAAGAAACCTAAAAGAAAGACAGCTGCGCTAACAAGGCTTGGAAGGAAAGGATTTGTTTTTATTATTTCCCAGCCTAAATAATGCACACCGATTTTAAGAAGTATTATTGCAAGGACTATAGGTATAATTTGCAAGGTCAATGACCATTTCTTAAATTTCTTTGCAAACTCTTTAAACATTTTTTTTCACATTTTAATTTAAATAATTATCCCATATATATTTTATTTTTATTTTTTAAAAATCTTTTTTTGGGATTACATCTTTCTTTCTTTTGCTATTATATGTACCATCCCTCTCTTTTCAGATATATTAAACTCAGATGTTTTTAATGGTTCCATAATATATAAAATTAAGAGAGAAAAAATTTATAATCCCTCCTCCAGATTCGGACATTGGGGAGGTACTGGTTATTGGTTCGTTGTTAGAAGTTGGTAGTAGGTATTTCCCTTTCATTCTTACCAACTCCTTTTAGTTTATATTAATATCATGATTGATAGCTTTTATAAAAGTGTAGCTTGTGTAGTGTATGTATGCTACGGGCGGTAATCCCAAGTTATAAAAGTATAATAAACATAAAAACAGTAAAAGAAATATATTTTTTAAATCATTTTTTAATTGCATAACCCTCTACAATACACTGTATTTCTTTTGCATTTTGATTCTCTTCAAAGTGTTTTCTTACAGGTTCTAATAATTCATTAATATATTTCGAACTTGATATTTTCAAATCCATTGGATGAAGCTTTTTTTCTACAAAATCTTTTTCTAAGCTTTCATAATTATCGTATACAATATTACCCCCAAATTTCTCTGGTCTTTCTATTTTAAATTCATTTATTCTTTCAAATATAATGTATTTACAATATTCTAAAACAGGATTATCTTTTATTATCCCTTCAGGGCAATAAGCTTTCTTAAATTTCTATTAACTTCTTCTTTAGTATCTGTCATAAATATTGCAGAATCAGGATTTGATTTTGACATCTTTTTTGCTATTGCGGAATCTACAGCATCTATGCCATCTGTTTTTGGTTCAGTTAGCCCCATAAGTAGATGGTGGTGTATCGCAATTGGTTTCTTTAACCCAAGTTTTGGAAAAGTTTCTCTTGCAAGAACATTTACTTTTCTTTGGTCCATCCCAAGTTGAGCAATGTCTGCTTTTAAATTCCATATGTCTGCTGCTTGCATACACGGATAGAAAATCTGAGCAGCATTTAATTCGTCTTTATCTGTTCGGCCCATAATTTGAGAACATCTTGTTATCCGTGCAACCGAATTTAATTTCGCAATCTTTAAGACCATTAACCAATAATCTTGATTCATATTTTCAGAAGCCCATAAGAATTCAACATTAGTCATATCCATTCCTGATGCTTTCCAAACTTCAATAAAATATTCTCCAACAATTTTTATCTTCTCTAAATCTCCATCCATTTTATTATTCATTAATGCAAACCAATCTGCCACCCAAAATTTAAACTGAATTCCTGCTTTTGATAATTTATTTACATTTATCGCCCTCATTAAACCTTGAGCAATATGTATTCTACCAGATGGTTCGAAACCATCATATGCAATAATTGGGTTATTGGATTTTAGAACTTCAATTAATTCTTCTTCTCCAATTATTTCTTCTCCAACTTCTTTAATTAGTTTTAGCCTCTCTTCTATTGTCAAATTCATAATTATTCTTTTTTATTAAATCCTCGGCAGTATACTGCACATTAATGTGCAGAGGAATGCCGAATAA
>CAYXAY010000032.1:0-8099 GCA_964463155.1 uncultured archaeon
CAAAAACTATATGAAAAAGGATATATCTATGAATCCGTTTATGAGGGATTATATTGTGTAGGTTGTGAAGGATACTTCACACAAAAAGATTTAGTAGATGGCAAATGTCCAATACATCAAAAAGAACCAATTGCAATTAAAGAAAAAGGATATTTCTTCAAATTATCTAATTTTAAAGAAAAACTAATAGAAGTATATGATAAAAACCCAGAACTAATTGTTCCAAAAGGAAAAAATACAGAAATATTAAATAGATTAAAAAATGAAGAACTAAAAGACTTATATATTAGTAGAAAAAACTTCAAATGGGGAATTCCTTTACCTTGGGATAAAGAATATGTATTATGGGTGTGGTCAGATGCTTTATTCAATTACTTATCAGCCCTTGAAAACACAGATTCAGAGAAATTTAAAAAATATTGGCCTGCAGATGTTCATCTAATAGGTAAAGACATATTGTGGTTTCACACAGTTATTTGGCACTCTTATTTATTAGCTTTAGAGTTACCACTACCTAAACAAGTATTTGCACACGGTTGGTGGACAATCTCTGGACAAAAGATGTCAAAGACTTTAGGTAATGTAGTTTATCCAGGGGATATAGTAAAAAAGTATAGTAAAGATATTTTCAGATACATACTAATGAAAGAAATTGGCTTTGGAAGCGATGGGGACTTCTCAGAAGATAGAGTTATACAATATCAGAACTCTGATTTAGCAGACAATTTAGGGAACTTAGTAAACAGAACACTTGTAATGACAAAGAAATACTTTGATGGAGTTGTTCCTAAACCTGCAGAACTAGAAGAAGTAGATAAAGAACTAATTGAAAAAGCAAATAATGTTATTAATATCTATAATCAAAATATGGATGATTTTAAATTTAATGTTGTATTAACAGACATTTGGGCACTTCTAGATAATGCTAATGCTTATATTAATAAAACAGAGCCCTGGAATCTTGCAAAATCTGGAAAAATCGAAAGAGTACAAACAATTATATATAATTTAAATGAAATAATTAGAATTGCAGGAATATTAATGTTTCCATTTATACCAGAAACTGCAGAAAAAATAGAATCAATCTATAATAAAAAGATAAATTCTTTTGATGATGCAAAATGGGGGTTATTAGTTCCTGGATTTAAATTACAAAAAGACAATTTAATTTTATTTAATAAATTGAAAACAGATGAAATTATAAAGAAAGAATAATTATGAAATATACTAAAGACCTACTATGGACTAAAGGAATGGCTGTTTCTGAGCTTGTTGATGGATTTTCTTCTATTGGTTTTCAATCAGCAGAGGTGTCAAGGGCAGCAACATTAATTGAGAAGATGAAAAAAGAAGGAGCAAAGGTTTACTTGTCTTTTACTTCTAATATGGTTACTTCGGGTCTTCGCGGTTTTTTTGCACAAATATTGAAACTAAAGATTGCTAGTGTTGTTTGTACAACTGTTGGGGCTGTTGAAGAGGATATAATGAAGGCAAATGGCGAAAAGTTTATCTTAGCATCCTTTAAGGTAGACGACCAAGAGCTTTATGAGAAAGGAGAAAACAGAGTCGGTAACATCTTAATTACAAACGAAAGCTACTTAAAATTTGAAGGTAGTATGCAGGGCAATCTCCTTGAGCTTTACAAGCAAAAGAAAGTTTGGTCTACTTGTGAACTTTTAAGAGAGATTGGGCTTAAGTTAAATGACGAAAACTCTTTCTTGTACCAAGCAGCAAAAAACAATATACCAGTATTTTGCCCAGCAATAACAGACGGTTCTTTTGGCTTCCACTTATATCTTTTCCAGCAAGACCATAAGGATTTTATGGTTGACATAATCTCTGACTTTAAACAAATAATCTTTTCAACAACACATGACGAGAAGAAAGGAATTATTGCGCTTGGTGGTGGCATTGCTAAGCACCACGTCATCTTAACAACACTAATCAACGGAGGAGCAGACTATGCCCTTTACATGACAACTGCTGGTTCTCGCTCAGGAAGCCTTTCCGGAGCAACAACAGACGAAGCAAAATCCTGGGGTAAGATTAAAGACGAAGCAGATGCTGTAACAGTTATTGGAGATGTTACAATCACATTCCCACTTGCAATGATAAAAGCACTTGAAGACCTAACAAAAGAAGGAATTATATGAGTGAAAAAACAACAAATCCAGAAACAAAAGAATACAATAAAAAATTAATATTGGCATTTTTCTTAGTGGTGATAATTATCTTTACTGGAATTTTTATATTAAGTAAAATTGAAAACTGGACCAATGTAGATTCTGTTTATTTTACAATTATGACTTTAACAATAATTGGTTTTGTGGGCATTGTTCTAAAAACTGTTGCCGACAAATTAATAATGTCTGTTTATGCACTTATTGGTGTCGCCACCTTTTTATTCTGTATTGGAATAATTGCTGAGCATTATTTCTTTAGAAGATTTAAAAATATAATACAAATATTGATAATAAAGTAAAAAAAAGTAAGTGTAGGTCTAAAGACAATGGATAGAAAAATCAAATTTATTGAAAGAATGAAACTTGCAAAGAAAAAACAAAAAGAAGAAACTGATTAAAAATGAAAGACCATTATGAAATTGAAGTTAAAGTTTTAGAGATTAACAAAAAAGAACTAGAAAGGAAACTAAAAGAAATAGGTGCAAAGAGGCTTTTCTCTTATAGAAAAATTATACAAGAAAACTATGAGAACTCTGAACTAAAAAAGAAAAGTGCAGCAATAAGAGTAAGACAACTCGGCAAAGAGGTTTTTATAACATTTAAGCAATTTAAAGAAATAAAAAATAATATTAAATGTTGTAGAGAAATAGAGTTTCAAGCAGTTTCTGATTTTAAAACGATTCAAAATATTTTCACTTTTCTTGGCCTAAAAAGATATCACAGGATAGAAAAAACAAGAACAACCTATATTCTTGGAACAACAACCTTTGACATAGACAGCATATCAAAACCATTCAAGATTCCTTGCTATTATGAGATAGAGACAAAAACCTATAAAGACATAGATAAGATATTAAAGCAATTAGATGTTCCAAAAGAAAAGGTCTTGCCATGGGGAACAAAGCAACTTTTAGCTTATTATAAAAAACTAATTTAAAAGAACAATCCAAAGATACAGGATTGTTGCAAAACATAACCAAACAAGATATGGTATCAAAAGATATGCTGCTTTCTCATTTAGTTGATAGAACTTGATTATGGTTATTGAAACAAAACCAACAAGAACAAATATACAAATTAAACCAAAGACTGGTGATTCTAAGCCAAAGAACAGAAATGACCAAGCAATATTGAGTATTAATTGTAAGCTAAAGAAAAGCATCGCTGATTTTTTTATTTCTGGATCTCTTCTGTATTTTTGTGGTTGTGACCAGACAATGTAAAGTGCTAGACCCATCAAGATATAAAGAGTTGTCCAAACAATTGGAAAAACAAAATTTGGTGGAGTAATTGGTGGCTTGATTAGTGTCTCATACCAAGAACCAGGCCCGGTTTCTGTAACTAAAGAGCCAATAAATCCTGCCCCCAGGCATATTAAAATCGACACAGGAAATTTCCAATAATCTTTCATAAAATATCACTCATAAATATATCTATTCTTGCAACAAAAGCAATTTAAATATATGGAGTATATATATTATACAAAGAAATTTACAATTATAAAAATAATAAGAGGAGAAAAAAATGTGGATAAAGAAAAAAATGAAAACCCAACAGTTGCTTTAGCAGGAACTATTTGTGCTTTTGCAGTAGGTATTGCAGCTTTAATTGTAATCTTTGCAAAAAATTATGCTTGGATAATTATATTTACAACATTAACTTTGTGTTTCTTTGGAATAGCACTAGCAAAGAAAGATTGTTCTTGTGGTCCAAATTGTGAATGTAATACAAAACCAAAAGATAAAAAAAAATGATGCTTAAATTATGCCAACATTAAGACCAGCAAGAAGATTATCTTCTAAAGTCCTTGAAGATATGAAAAAAAAGAGAATAGAGAAATCAAAGCCAAAAGTGCCTATTGATTATCAAACAAAAATATTAAGAGTTGATGCTGAAATTAAAGCTCTTAAGATTATTTCAGAATACGATTCTAAATTAATGAAAGGATTTACAGTTAACACTTTAGAGCAGATGAAAATAAATATTTCTGATTTACTAAAAAAAATAACAGAAGAAATAGAGATATTAAAGAAAGCAAAATTAGAAAGAAGCAATCTTGCTGGCTTGAATATAGAGATAACTAATTTTGAAAGACAAAAGAAAGAATCAGAAAAGATTATTGCTATTCTTGAATCTAAAATTAAAGAAAAAACAAGACAATAATTCTTTTTATTCTAAAAACATATATAAATCTTATTCTCTTTATATTTAATATGAATAAAGGGTCTAAAATTTTTGTAATTGTATTATTAGCAATAATACTTATCTCTATTGTTTATATATTTAATAATAAAATTAATGATCTAGAAGACAAATATAATATTCTAAATAATAAATATATAAAACTAAATCAAGAACATGAGCAACTTATTGAAGAAAAGCAAGAATTAGAAGATCAATTTAATAATCTTACAGCTGATTTTAAAGACTTAACAGAAAATTACAATTCTAAGGTCTTAGAAAACAAAGAAAAAGATCAAGAAATTAATTCTTTAACAAACAACTATAATAATGTTTTAGAAAACTATCAAACTCTTAATAACGAAGTAGGAATATTTAAAACAAGAATAGAAGAATCTATGGATTGGTTTAAGAATAATTCTACTCTTGATAATCTTTCAAATCAAAGAATTATAAAATAATCTTAAAAAATGTGTAACTTGTGAAGATGATTTATGTTATATAAAAACAGCATGTATTTATGTTATTAATCAAGAAGAACTAAATCTAAAATCTGCATTAGATTCTCAAACTTCAGGACAAGAAGACAAATTACAAACACTTGAGCAATTTCTTTTACAAAAAAAAGGAGACTGTGAGGATTTTTCTTTGTTTTTTGCTGCAGAGTTAAGATATTTGATTGAGTATGTTAGTTCTCAAGAAAAAACACCAATCATTGAAGCAATTGTAGAATCAGATACTTCCAGAAGTTATGAAATTGTTGGCAGATGGTATTACCCTGAAGGTATAGAAAAAAAAATAATTTCTAAAGAATATAGTTATCCTTATGTTGCTGGTGGTAATATTTTTGATCCTAATACTCAAGAGATTGGAGGACATTGTTTGATAATGCTTTCAGAAGAAGAAATAAATGAAAGTCAAGATATTGAAGACTTAGACGACATAGAATTACTAGAACCACAAAACGGATTATATATTGGAAAAGCTAAAAACAATGGAATATTTGAAACAAAAAATTCAGAAAATCAAGTTGGGCAAATAATCACAAGTGCTGATTATTATATGCACAATTCCATTCTTTATAGCAATAATACAGAAAGTCATTGGTATAGTTCTGGTTATTATTACAATAAGATTATAGAATTAGAACAATAAATTAATTATTTTATAATAACTCCCTTTTTGTGTTTTAATTGATTTTCGGGTAAATAATTATCGCGATTAGAATCACCGAAAAATATTGTTTATGGAGATTTAAATCACAATACGTTTTCTTACTATTTTAATTTCTTTTCTAATTGATCATAGTATTCTAAGCTTAGCTTTCTTATGTCTTTTAGTATTGGAATAACAATTTTTCTATCCTCTAAAAGATTTAATCTTTCTTCAAACCAAGTTATCCAAACATCTTTTCCTGATTTTTTCACTTGATATTTGATTTCATCTAAGATAACATTCCAGTTAGGGTTTGTTCTAGCAATTGATTGACAATCGCCAATATCTCCATCTCTGTCTGTGATGCTTTTGAAAACTAAGATGTCTTCTAAGGAACAAGCAAATAGTTTTATGTTTTTATATTCTTTTATTAGTTTAGCTCTTTTAATCATGTTATCGCTAAGAAACAGATTATTACATACAATTTTATTAAAAATATCAAATCTGTAGTTGTCTTTGATTAGTATATTTTCTAAATTTAGTTTGTGGTATTCTCTTGTTGGTTTTTCAAGTGTGAAATCATTTTTCTTGAGTGTATTGATCAATGATTCATATTCTTCTTTAGAATTAACAATCAAGTCTATGTCTTTTGTTCCTGGTTTAAGGTTGTGATAAAGAAGTACTGCTCCGCCTATCAGGTAGACATTTATCTTATTTCTAATATTTTTGTTAATTTCATCGAATGCTTCAGATATTTGAGTAAAATCAGTTATATATTTTTCCATTTTATTAATCACATCTTTATATCATATACTTTTGCTTTTTCTTTTATTTCTTTTAGTGGAGGATATCTTTCTATTTTTTCTCCAGAAAAGATTCTATTTAGATTATCTAGTATTTCGTGTTTAATATCTTTAAATTCATTTTTATATTTATAGTAATAGAAAGCAAGATACATTCTATCTCTAAATTCTTTTGTTTTTTCTACAATTGCTAAGGTGTGTAGTAGTATATCTTGCTTAGTTAGTTGTTTCTTTGGTAGGTAATAGAAGTTTTCAAGAGTATAGATAAGTAGGTTATAGTCTTTAAACGCAGAAAAGGAAGTTAATGTTGCATCTATATTTTGTTTTATTGAAAACACTATTTCTTTTTCGTTTTTGTAGTAAATTGTTGAACCAACAGGCACTCTATAATCATAGTTATCTTGAAAACTTTTATATTCTTTTAAAAAATCAATTAAATCTGGCCAAACACTATAATTAACTATATATTCTTTATTTTCTTTAATAAATATAGATCTTCCTTGTGCTTTTTTTATAAATTGTTTTATAGTTATTTCTTTTAGTCCTGTTTCTTTTACGATTTCTGTTATTGTTTTTTTATCAAGGGCAGTAGTTAGTATTTTTATTCCAGAGTTAGGTAATATTTCGATTAGATTTTTATTTACAAGTAGTTTTCTTAATTTCAAAGCAAAAGGATATTCTGAGACAGAAAGTTTTTGTTTATCTTTAGTTATTAGTTTTTCTCTTATAAGTACACCAATCATTTCACTTATATGTGTTTTATTCATTTTAATATTTTCAAGTATTTTACTTAATCTGTTATTTCCTTGACAGATTTCATAAAACACAAGTAATTGAGTTCTCGTAAACATAAGTATATTTATATCCGAACTACATATAAATGATTCGGTTTTCAGCACATTTTTAGTAGTGCATTCTAATATATTTAAAAGCAAGTTTTTGAAATTTTGTAAAATTGAGAAAACATAACTTTTTTTAACACAATTACAAAAAATCTAGACGGCAGATTTAAATAGGTGGAGATACATGATTTACATATATTTTTAATGATTTACTAGTTTAATAACTATATGAAAGGAAAGAGAAAGAAAATGGAAACTACATATAATATAATTATTGAGAAAGACAAAGCTGGTTGGTATATTGCAGAAGTTTTAGAATTACCTGGCTGTTATTCTCAAGCAAAAAGCATGGATGAATTAGTTAAGAGAACAAGAGAAGCAATTAAATGTCATTTACTTGAATCTAAGATAGAGGTTCCTGTTTCTAATTTTATCGGAATACAACAATTAAGGGTGTAAATCCTTTTGAAAGAATTACCTTTGTTAACTGGAAAAGAATTAGGAAAGGTAATAGTTAAACTAGGTTATAAGTATGACCACACTTCTGGAAGCCATATGACCTTTATTAATTTAAAAGAAAACAAGAAGATAACGATTCCAAACCACGGTTCTGAATCAATAAGGCCTGGGCTTCTTCTAAAGATAATAAAGAAAGACCTAGGAATAACAAAAGAAGAATTCCTAGAACTATTAAAATAGTTACTTATTTAAAGAGTTTTAACTAATCTAATTAATATGAAACATCCAAATAAGGAAATAATGCTACAAGTTCTAAAGCTTTCAAAAGAGAACAAGAATACCTGTGCCGCATTTATTGTTAAGGATAATAAAATTATTTCTAAGGATATTTGTCATTATAGTGAATACAAAAAAGGGCAATTTATTAAATCCTCGGCAGTATACTGCACATTTATGTGCTGATGAATGCCGAATAA
>CAYXAY010000033.1:0-8043 GCA_964463155.1 uncultured archaeon
CAATTCCTGTTGCCCCCCCCCCATCGATTACTGCGTTGCAAGGATTTCCATCACTACTATAACAGTTACAGAAAATGCGGGCTTTTATTGAATTTTCGGAAGTAGCAATATTTTTATTTAACACCTTACTAGAATTTCCAATTATAGTGTTTTGCAATAAAAAACCAATAATTAACCCGATTATTAATGAAATTACTATCCAAAGCAATAATTTTTTTATATTTTCCATTTATATCCCTCCTTTTAATTAACTAATAGTATATGTGTCATCTACCCAACCCTCTACACAACAGCCCCTACAAAATCCATTAATTGCATCTGGTCCTGTTGGTGAAGAAGTAGTATAATGACAACCTGTTCTAGCGCCTGCTGCGTTCTCACAATTACACCGTATATGATATTTTATTGAATTTAAATTATCTGTGTTTCTATTTGAGGTTGTGCGTGTTGCATTTCCTGTTGTTGCATTGGTTATTAACATACCAATAACTACACCAACAACTAAAGCAACTAATGCCCAAATTATTAGCTTTGTTTTTTCGCTTTTAATTTTCATTTTGGTTTCATCTCCTTTTTTAAGTTAATTAATTAAATTAATATAAAAAAAGAGAACCGATATATATATATTCTTCGGCGGAAATTATCTGCTACTTATATTAATTATAATTTGCTTAATATTTCTAATGCTTCTTTGTCTAATTTAGAAATTGCAAACCATTTTCTTCCAAGATCTTTAATGGATGCACAAATATGATATATTTCTTTATAATCTATTATAAGAAATCTATCGTGACATTTTCTTAATTCATCTATTTCAATTGCAGAATATTGTTGATTGTATTTTTCTAAATCTAATTTTAATTGTGTAGTTATATTTCCCGTGTAAATTCTTACAGATACTTCTTTATTTATTTTTGTAAATAAAACTAAAACTGATTCATCTATATAGTTATCAATAAAAATAATTGATTTTCGTGCAGTCTTAAGCAAATCAGATATAAATTTATATGCATCAAATATCTGCCCATCATAAAATATTCCTTGTGTCTTAACAGCGCTTTTATTTTCAATAGCATCAAATAATTTTTTGAAGTTTTTATCTGATTTAATTTGACATTCTAATTGTTTCTTTTCAACAGCATCAATTCTAAAAAATAATTCTGCATTTTTTTGAATAAATCTTCTCATTGATACAACTGCCCTCATTATTTGAATATTTATTTCTATGGCTCTATCGCTTTTCAATATCCCAGAAAGCATAGCTACACCTTGCTCAGTAAAAGCAAACGGTAGATATTGTCTTCCTCCGCGTCCACTTTTTGAGGTCACAATTTGTGACCTCAAACGATTATCATAAATACGGGTATTCCGGGAGAATTTGAATTATATTCATTTATGTGGTCGCAATTTGCGACCACATATTCTTTTTCAACTTCTGTTAATTGAAACATAAAATCTTTAGGGAATCTAGAAATATTCCTCTTAACCGCTTGATTCAATACTTTTGTAGAAACTCCGTATAGTTCTGCAAGATCGCTATCAAGCATTGCCTGCACATTTCTAATAGTAAATATTTTCTGTTTTATTTTATTAGAAATAATTAATTCGTTATTTTTCATAAGATATATTTGATTTAAACAGATCATTAAAAGCAAACTACACTGTTTTTTGGAAAAACTCTAAAAATAATTGAATAGTTTGCAAAAATACAAAAAATAAGAAATTAGAAAAACTTAGAAAGAAAAGTAAACGTCTCTTTCTATTAGCTTTTGCTTTGTTGAGGTGGTTGCATCAAATGGAACTATTGAAAGCTTTGTTGATGTTGCTTTCTCTATCTGTTTTTTGTTGTTTTCAATAAAAACATTGTCTGAACAAGAGATGCTTAAATCAACTATTTGGCTTGGAGTCAAGTTGTTTTTCTTTCTTTCTGCTTGTATTACTCTTGTTAGTTCGCTTAGTTCCCATTCGTCTTCAAGGCCAGCTGGGATATCATTGTCAAGATAGATTGAAAGGATATCAGAAACCTTTCCTTCCTCAAAGTTTCCTTTCGGTGCGGTCGTTTGAAGAATTACAAATTTTATGTTTGCCATATTGCTTACTATGTCTTTTACGCCAGTTAGTTTTTCTGCATCTGGAGAGACAACAACAAGTCTTGGAAGAATCCATCTAAGTCTTTTCTTTGTTCTTTCTCTTGCTGCAAGTGCTTCTTGAACAATTGAAAGAGCAATCTCAAAGTTGTATTCAAGTTCTTTGTTGATTAATTTTTGATTTGCTGTTGGGAGCTCCTCAAGATGTATTGTTTCTTTCCTGTCTTTAAACTTCAAGAAAAGATATTCTGTGAGATGTGGAACGACAGGAGACAATAACAATAATAACCCTGAAAAGATATGGTTTGTGACATTGTTTTTGGTTTCTCTTTTCTTTATTAATTTTAGATATGTTCTGCTAAAGTCCTCAAGTATAAACCTTTCCAAATCGGCTGTTGCTTTTGAGAAGTTACAACCTTGGTAGTTTTTGTGATAGTTTTCTACTAAATAGTTATACTTAGAAAGAATCCATTTGTCTTCTATCTCTAGCTGGTCGTTTTCTATTGTTGGATTGAATCTTTGACTTTCATCCATTAATGCCATTAATGAATAGATGTTTTCTAAAAGATTAAATATTCTTTTAATATCAACAAACTTCTTTTCATCAATTATTACATCCATACCATTGTATTCTCTTGCAAAATAATATCTGTAATAGTCAATTGATGTTTCTGAGAACCTTTGAAGAAGCGGTCTGTCATTACCCATTGATTTTGATAATTTCTTTTTATCAACAGCAAGAACCATTCCGTGAAGCGCAACAAACTTGTATGGTGATTTGTTAAAACAAATTGCAGAAACAATCATTTGAGAATTCCACCAGCCTCTTATCTGATCAGCACCTTCAAGGTTAATGTCTGGTGGCCAGAAATTATTAAACAATTCTTGTTTCTTTGGATAACCAAGGCTTGCAAAAGAAGCAATTCCTGAATCAAACCAAACATCAAAGATTTCTGGTATCCTCTTCATTGTTCCACCACAAATACATGCATAAGTAATATTATCAATTTCTTGCTTGTGAAAATCCATATTTGTGTCAATTGAAGGAACCTTGACTTTTAATTCCTCTAAAGAACCAAACACACCAATCTCTTTACAATTATCACATTGCCAAATTGGAATTGGTATCCCCCAATATCTTGCTCTTGATATCGGCCAATCAGATATTGAATCAAGCCAATTGTCAAACCTGTCTTTTGCCCAGTCAGGATACCAGATTACTTCTTCTTTATTTATCTCTTTTAATCTTTCTCTCATTGGTTCAATTCTTAAGAACCATTGCGGGAGAGCAACTTGCAGTAATGGAGAAAAACATCTCCAACATGTTGGGTATGCGTGAGTTATTGATCTTTTTCCAAGAACCATTCCTTTGTCTTCTAGGTATTCAATTATCTTTGGGTCAAGAGATTTTACTTTTTCTCCAGAATGCCAATTGATTGTTTTATCATAAACTCCTTCAACTGTTACTGGACAATATGCTGGCATCTTATTTTCTTTACCAACAGTATAGTCTTCTCTACCATGACCGGGGGCACAATGAACAAGTCCCGTTCCTTCTTCAAGATGAACAAATCTTGCTGAAGATACTACTTTGTAACTGTCTTTTTTTAGCTCTTCTAGTTTTTCAAGCCATTCGCCAAGGATTGGCTCATATTTCTTTCCAACAAGTTCTTCTCCTTGATATTTTTCCCCAAGAGAATAATCTTGCCATTTTAGTTCGTTTGTAATTTTTTCTACAAGTTCTTCAGCAACAATATATTTGTTGTTGTCTTTAATCAATTCTATATAAGTGTAATTTGGATGAACCATAATTCCTAGGTTTGCAGGAAGAGTCCATGGAGTTGTTGTCCATATAACAAAGTAGATATTAGGCATATCAAGAGACTTTAATCTAACATATATTGAGTTATCTGTCAAGTCTTGATGCTCAATCTCATTAAAAGAAACTGATGTCTCACATGTTGGACAAATATGTACTGGATATTTGTCATGATATAAAAGACCTTTGTCAGCTGCTTTTTTAAAAACCCACCAGCCGGTCTCCATATATGCTTTGTCAAGAGTCCTGTATGGATTCTTAAAATCCATCCATTGTCCAAGCTCATATATTTCTTTTGACATGTCTTCAATATGCTCTGTTGCAAACTTATAGCATTCTGTTGTAAACTTATCAATTCCAAATGTTTCAATATCTTCTTTTGATTTTAGACTATGTATCTTTTGAACCTTTGCTTCTATTGGAACACCGTGAGTGTCAAAGCCCGGGGTGTCAAGAACAGTGTAACCTGACATTCTTCTGTATCTAATTATTAAGTCCTTTAGGATTCTGTTCATTGCAGTCCCAAGATGAAGGCTTCCTGAAGCGTATGGCGGACCGTCTATAAAGTAGTAATTTTTCTTTCCTTTCTTTGTTCTTACTTTTTCAGGAACATTATTCTTTTCCCAATAATCTTTAACTTCTTTTTCAGTTTTGTTTGAAAATTGCTCTGGCATAGTTATTCAATATTTATATTAGATATTTCGCTTGTCTAAAAAGCCGAATTAATATATATTTATGATAGGAAAAAGTTTTTAAAATAGGATAATTGAGGCTATTTCTTCATTGTTCTTTCAACAAGGTTACCAACAAAAGGTATAATGCCTTTTTCTTCCTCTTTTATAAATTCATATTGTTTTCCTCAACAAGCATTAAGACATCATCAATGGTTGGCAAGGAATAACCAAGCGACAATAAAATCTCTTGAAGTTCGTTTCTTGTGTATTTTCCAAGATATGATTTAGCTAGACCAAATATCCATAAAAACAATTTCTTTGTGTCTTGTAGGATCATACTAACGAAAATAGATTATATATCTGTTTTTAAAGAAATACCAAAGTGGGAGAAGCAGGATTCGAACCTGCGACCTTTGGTGTATAAGACCACTGCTCTGACCAGGCTGAGCTATACTCCCAAAAAAGCGATTTATAAAAATCAAAAAGTCTAATAAGTAATATAATTGTAGAAATCTATTTAAAGGTTATTTTATATGACTTTAGACCTGAAGTTTTCAACAGCTACATCCATTTGTTTCTCAAATTCTTCAAACTCTCCGAATCTACCTATATTTAACCTCATTGATTTTTGGAACTCTGAAGAAAATAGATTTCTAAACAAGTATGTTTTTCCAATCTGGATTTTGCTTATAGCATCATCCCACATTGTTAAATAGATTGTTCCTGTTTCATCGCCAATTAAAACCTCGCACACCTTGTGTTTGGTTTCATCAAGTTTTGAAACTACTTCTCTGATATTTGTCTTGTCAATAACCTTAGCTACTAGGTATACTTTTTTTTGAAAATGTTTTATGTCTCTGATTTTTTCTAGTATCATAATTCACCAAAGTTTTTTTGGTTTTGTTATATAATTTAGTTAAGAAGTTATTTAAATACCTTGTGATTTTTAAGAAAAATAGAAAAGGGGGGATACTACATATCTCCCATGTCTGGTCCACCCATTCCCATTGGTGGTCCCCTTGGCCTGCTGGATTGTCCTGCAATGATATCATCTATTCTTAGAATCATTTCTGCAACTTCTGCTGCTGACATTACTGCTTGAGTCTTTACATTGATTGGTTCAATTACTTTCTTTTTTTTCATGTCTGCAATGGTTCCATTAACAACATCTATACCAAAGTGTTTGTTTATAGGGTCTTGGTGCTTGCTTCTTAAAGACACGATTGTATCAATGGCATCAAGACCTGCACTCTCTGCTAATGTCTTTGGGATTATTTCTAGAACTTCAGCGAAAGCCTCAATTGCTAGTTGTTCTCTTCCTCCAACAGTCTTTGCAAAGTTTTTAAGCTTTAATGCAACTTCAATCTCTGAAGCTCCCCCAGCTGCAACGAGCCTTCCAGTTTTGATTGTTGAGATTACTGCGCCAATTGCATCAGTCAATGTTCTTTCTGTTTCTGCTAGAACCTGTTCTGATGTTCCTCTAAGAAGTATTGTAACATAGCCGGGGTTTGGACTGCCTTCAATAAACAACATGCAGTCTCCTGCTATCTTCTTTTCATAAACATGCTCTGCTGTTCCGGTATCTTTTGCAGAAACGTCTTTTATTCTGGTTATAATCTTTGCTCCAGTTGCTTTAGCAAGTCTTTCAATATCTGTTTGTCTTACTCTTCTTATTGCAAGTATTCCTGCTTTAGCTAAATAGTGCTGAGCAAGATCATCAATTCCTTTTTGGCAAAGAACAACATTTGCTCCTGTTGCTTGGATTCTGTCAACCATTGCTTTTAGATAGCTTTCCTCTTGATCAATGAATGCTTGAAGTTGGTCTGGAGAGGTTATCTGTATCTTTGCTTCTGTTTCTGGTTCCTTAATCTCTAAAGCATTATTGATTAAAAGTATTTTTGCGTTCTTGATATTCTTTGGCATCTCTGAATGGACTATTTCTTTGTCAAGAACAATTCCATCAATTAGCTTTGTGTCAGAAAGGCTTCCACCAATCTTTTGTTCAATCTTTATCTGTTCTCTTTCTAATTCCTTGTTTGATTTTGAAATTTTTAGTATTCCGTCAAGAACAATGTTTGCCAGGTCTGCACTGTTTTCTGAAGCTTTTCCTGTCATTGAGGTTTTTGCAATATATAGTAATTCTTGTTTGTCTCCATTGTTTACCTTGTCAGAGATTTCTGTAAAATATTCAACTGCCTTTTCTGAAGCAAGTTTGTATCCTTTGATTATTATTGATGGATGAATGTTTTCATCTAAAAGGTTTTCAGCCTTTGAAACTAAACCTCCTGCAATAACAACAGCACTTGTTGTTCCGTCTCCAACCTCGTCGTCTTGGTTCTTTGCAAGTTCAACTAGCATCTTTCCTATTGGATGCTCTATTGCCATTTCCTTTAGGATGGTTGCTCCGTCATTACTGATTGTAACATTTCCCATCTCATCAACAAGCATCTTGTCCATTCCTTTTGGACCAAGAGTTGACTTAACAGAATTAGCCACTGCCTTTGCTACAAGAATATTCATTCTTTGAGCATCCTTTCCTCTTTCTCTTTTTGAGCCGTCTGGTAAGAAGACGGTGTTTTGACTTTGATTATTACTCATTTAATCACCTTCTTATTTTAGAAAAAAATCACTGATGGAATTTTCTTTCAACATCATCTATCAAGATATCACATTCTGCTTTTATCTTCTCTAGATTTTTAATTATTCTTATTTTTTCAAGCTCTATTGACTGGATGTTTTCAAAAGTCTCAACTGCTTGCTTGAACATGCCATAATCAACTGATGTGTATTCGTAGCCGTTCATCTTTTTACAGACTGTTTCAACGATTCTTCCAATGAAAAGATTCATTTCCTTTTTTACTATTCCTTTAATTTGTTTGTGCTTATCAAGATTCTTTCTCATTAGTCTTACAACTGTTGCATTTGGGAACGGTAATTTATTATCATCAAGTTCTATACCTTCATCTTCTACTTCGCTTTCTAAAACTTCGTCTTCAATAATTTCTTCTTGGTTTTTAATATCTTCTGCACTCATTTTTTGACCCCTCTTTTTTATTGTAAAAATAGTTGTTTTACCTATAATATATATAAGCATAGAAGCCTTTAAATATGTTGTTTTTTAGTATAAAAATAGAATAAAGAGAAGAGAGAAATCTATTCCTCTTCTTCCTCAAAATCATCATTTTCGAAGTCTTCGTCTTCTGATTCTTCGGCGTCTTCGGAAAGGTCTTCTTCGTCATCAAAGTCCTCAAAGTCTTCGTCTGTTTCCTCGCAATCATCCATCTTGTAGATTTGGTCTTCAATATCGTTGTTTATTACATACATTTTTTGTATTCACCATTTTGTGTTTTTAATCATCACTATAATCGTGATCAGAATCAAATTCTTCTTCGTCTTCGTCTTCAAAGTCCTCAGGAGAATATTCTGTTTCTATGTCTTCTTTTTCTTCTCTTAAGATGGCGTC
>CAYXAY010000034.1:0-7753 GCA_964463155.1 uncultured archaeon
GTAAGGTATGCCGGATGTGACTATGCTTTGCTTACAACCTTCACAATGTAAAATCGCACCAACTGTCATATATACCCCCTCACTATTGGTATATATCTACTTAGAGAGATAGGGCTTTTAAACTGATTGTTTAGTGACATTTTGTAGGTTCTGCTATTTATTTAAAAACAAAATGTAAGATATATATTATTATTTAACCTAAATAAAAACCATTAAAACTGAAAACCTGGAAAAATAGTTTAAAAATATTTATTCGGCATTCATCAGCACATTAATGTGTAGTATTCTGCCGAGGATTTAATCAGATAAAAAATTTGAAAAAGTGTTTGAAATCATAGAAGATAAAGATTTTGTAAAGAAACAAAATATTTTTTATGATGGGCAGATCTTTGATGCATATAAGTTTGTTAATGATATCTTAAAGAAAGCAAAGAGGTCAATAATCTTGATTGACAATTACATAGATGAATCTGTTTTAACTCTTTTCTCAGAAAAAACATCAAGATTACAATATACACAGAAAACCTAACAGAAAAACTAAAACTTGACCTTGAGAAATACAATCAACAATATAACCCTATAGAAATAAAGAAACTAACTAAATGTCACGACAGATTCTTGATTATTGACAATAAGGAAATCTTTCATTTTGGAGCATCTTTTAAAGATCTTGGAAAGAAAGGGTTTGCTTTCTCAAAAATGAACAAAAAATCTTTAGAAATTATTAAGAAACTATAGAAAAAGAAAAAAAGAGGATAGATGTGAAGTCTATCTATCTTTTGTGATTTCTCACTTATAACATGTCTATTCCGAAATCGTCGTGGTATCTTCCTGATCTCCCACCGTGTGCTGGCTGAGCGCCACCAGTAAATTTCTTACTTCCTTTTATGAATGGGGACTTTACGCCTGTAAAGATTGCGATTACTTCTAACTTGTTCTCGAATGTTGGATCAATTCTAGCACCCCAAATAACTTGCGCATTAGGATCAATTTGCTCTGTTAACATTTCACCAACAGCGTTTGCTTCACCTAATGTTAATTCAGTTCCACCTGTGATGTGTATTAAACATCCTGTTGCTCCTGTAATGTCAACATCAAGTAATGCGTTCTTTAAAGTATCTTCAACTACTTCGTCAACTTTGTTTACAGACTGTGATTCACCAACAGCAATAACAGATAATCCTTTGCCGCCCATTACTGTTCTAATGTCTGCGTAGTCCAAGTTGATTAATGATGGTTGAGTTATTGTTTCAGTTATTCCTCTTACTGCTCTTGCGATTACTTCATCAGCAACCTTGAATGCGTCTTGTACTGGCAAGTTTGGAACTAATTCAACTAATCTGTTGTTATCGATAACAACAACTGTATCGCAAATATCCTTTAAGATGTCTATTCCTTCTTCAGCTTTCTTCATTCTTGCTCTCTCTAAAGCGAAAGGGTATGTAACAATTGCAACAACGATTGCACCTTGTTGTTTAGCTATTTGAGCAACTACTGGAGCAGCACCTGTACCTGTTCCACCGCCCATACCAGCTGTAATGAATAATAGATCAACACCGTCTAGAATTTCTTCTAAAGCAGCCTTTGAGACTTCTGCAGCCTTTGCACCAACTTCTGGGTAAGCACCTGCACCTAGTCCATTTGTAACTGATTTTCCTATTAATAGCTTTGTAATATCATCTGAGATAATACCTAAGTGAGCTCTGTCTGTGTTAACAGCTATTAATTCAGCTCCTGCAACACCCATTGCTGAGATTCTGTTTACGGAGTTGTTACCTGCACCACCAACACCTATTACCATAATCTTTGGTGCTGCAAATTCTCCGTCTTTTGAGTAGTCAGCGTGTGAACTTTCTTTTGCGCTAACTGCGTTATTTACTAATGACTTCATGTTTTTTACACCTCATTTTTTCTTTTTCCACAATAGAACTTCTCAAACAGAAATTCATTTAAAAGAATAAAAAGAGCAATAATTACGCTCCATTTGCTTTATTCTTGGAAAAATACATTTAAATTATATTTATATGAACCAAACGGTTTATAAACACTACTTTTTAGAAAAAGAGAAAATCAAAAAAACAAGTATGGACACCTAAAGTTCGAAAAACAGTTTAATACTTTGTAGAACCTCATAAGATCTCGAGTTCGCAACCCAATATGCAATGGGTGTCAAGAATACTGCTGCTCCATTCCTGGCCTCACAGGGTTAGCTAAATCATCCACTCTTACTGGACGAACTGTCGGCAACCTTACAAAGTGCAAAATATTGCTTATTTCCCTCGCTCTAGGCAATAGCCCCAGCGTATGCGGATTTCTGGTTACAAGAGACCGCAAGCCCCCCGACCTGTCCAATATATTTAAGTAGGAAAGTCTTTATATAGGTATTCTTTTCTTGAATTCCCTTCAAAATCCCCTCAAAAATAAGAAAAGAGTTATTTGCACTCTAATCTTAAAATTGGGCGTTATTCTGTGGCGAAACTTAGCTGGTTTTTGACTAGTTTTAATCAAAAATAACCAAAAGGCACTTATTTATAATACCTTCACTATAGAAATATAATAGTAAATATGTATAACTAGAAGATTTCAAGAATATTGGTTCTTCATACATATAATTTAGTATCGGAGGAAAAAAGTATGAGTGATGACTACAGAGGTCCAAGAAACAACAACAGAGGAAATTTCCATAGAAACCAGGGACCTAGAGAAATGCATAAAACAGTTTGTTCAAAATGTAATAAAGAATGCGAAGTTCCATTCAAACCAATTGAAGGCAAACCAGTTTATTGTAGAGATTGTTATATGAGTATGAAGAATAGTCAATAAAGTAACAATATTTTTTGAAAATCTTTTCTTTCCCCTTTTTTCTTTCCCTTTTTTTTAGCCGGTTATGCTCAGACTCGCATGCAATTTTTTCTTCTTTCTATAAGACCTTTTATATTTATTTTGATTATAACATAAATGTGGTTAAACCTTTTGTTAAATGGGCTGGCGGAAAGAACCATTTATTAAAGGAAATAATAAAATGGAATAGCAAAAGAGTTTGAATTTACTTTTAATAGGATATATGAGTGCAGAAGAGTTCTAAAAGATATGGGCAGTATATTGGTTTCTGGAACTATGCACAATATTTATCAAGTTGGTTATGCATTACAAATGCAAAATTATCAAATACTTAATGAAATTTATTGGTATAAACCTAATACTCCATCAAATTTAAGTTGTAGATATTTTTCACACAGTCATGAAACTTTAATTTGGGCAAAAAAAAGATGCAAAACACAAATTCAATTATGAACTCATAAAAAAATGGGAAGATAAGATAAGTGAATCATAAAAGCAAATGAGATGTGTTTGGAACATATCTTTAACTCCACAAAAAATTAGGAAAACACCTACTCAAAAACCACTGGAATTACTTAAAAGAATAATACTTTCAACAACCGATAAAGGAGATATAGTATTAGATCCATTTAATGGTTCTAGAACTACGGGAGTAGTATCTAAAATGTATAATCGCCATATATAGGAATTGATTTAGATAAAACATATTTGGATTTAACTATAAAAAGAATTAAAGCTATTGACCCAAAAATAAAGCTAAACTATAACTATATTATTAACGAAACCACAAATGTTCAGTTAGGGTAACAGCGACGGCAATTTCTGTTATTCTAACGCGATTTCTTGTTTATTTATATTTATTTCTGTTTTATATAATATATTATATTGACCTTACCTAAAATTAACTCTGTGGTAATAGGGAAATTTGTGTGTCAACAAAACGGAGGAAGAGCGAAATGAAAATAAATGTAAAGTTTCCTGATGGTAATGTTAAAGAAATAGAATCAGGAAAAAAAGCAAAAGATATAATCCTAGAAAATATAGGAGAAGGATTATTAAGAGCAGCAATTGCTGCAAAGATAGACGGGAAGTTGATAGGCTTAGAAACACCAATTACCACAACAACAGATTTTTTAGTAATAACTTATAAAGACAGAGAAGGTAAGGAAATCTTTTGGCATAGTTCTTCACATATCCTGGCTTTAGCTGTAAAAAGACTATTTCCAAACGTTAAGTTTGCTATAGGGCCTGCTATTAATGAAGGCTTCTATTATGATTTTGATATTGATAGAGCCTTTACTGAAGAAGAACTACAAAAGATAGAAGAAGAAATAAATAAAATAATTAAAGAAGACATAAAGTTTGAAAGATATGAAGTAGATTATAATAAAGCCTTAGAGCTTTTCAAAGACCAGCCATACAAATTAGAAATGATAAATGAAATAAAAGACAAAAGCGAAAAGCTTTCCTACTATAAGCTTGGAGAATTTATTGATCTTTGCAGAGGCCCACACATCTCATCAAGTGGAAAGATAAAAGCTTTCAAAGTTCTAAAAGCATCAGGAGCATACTGGAGAGCAGATGCAAAGAACAAACAACTTCAAAGAATCTATGGTGTGTCTTACAATTCAGCTACTGAACTAAAAGAATATCTAACAAGACTTGAAGAAGCAGCAAAAAGAGACCATAGAAAGATAGGAAGAGAACTTGATCTTTATAGTTTCCAAGAAGAAGCACCTGGTATGCCTTTCTTTCACAAGAAAGGAACAATCATCTGGAATAAATTAGTAGAATTTTTAACAGAAAAACTATATGAAAGAAATTACGAACTTTATAAAACTCCACTAATTCTAAACAAATCTCTATGGTTAAAATCAGGACACTGGGATCACTATAAGAACAACATGTATTTTACAAGGATAGACGACCAAGACTTTGCTGTTAAACCAATGAACTGTCCTGGACATCTTTTAATCTACAAATCTCATCAATACTCTTATAGAGATTTACCACTTCGAGCAGGAGAGTTTGGTTTAGTTCATAGACATGAACTTTCTGGAGTGCTTTCTGGACTTTTTAGAGTTAGATGCTTTACTCAAGACGATGCTCATGTATTTTGTACAAGAGAACAAATGAAAGATGAGATTATTGATTTAATTAATTTAATGGACGAAGTATACTCTACATTTGGATTTAAGTACCATATGGAACTATCCACCAAACCAGCAAAAGCAATGGGCGATCCAGAGATGTGGACTTTAGCTGAAAATACTCTTAAAGAAGTTTTAGAATCCTTAAGTAAAGAATATCAGCTTAACCTAGGAGACGGAGCATTCTATGGACCAAAGATTGATTTCCATTTAAAGGATGCAATAGGGAGACCTTGGCAATGTGGAACAATACAACTTGACTTTCAAATGCCAGAAAAGTTTAATCTAACTTACGAAGGACCAAACAATGAAAAGATGAGACCAGTAATGATACACAGAGCAGTTCTTGGTAGTGTTGAAAGATTCCTTGGAATTTTGGTTGAAGAATATGAAGGAAAGTTTCCTTTGTGGCTATCTCCTGTCCAAGTAATTGTGCTTCCTATTGCTGATAGACACAATGATTATGCAAGAGCAGTAGCTGAAGTCCTAAAAGAAGCAGGTATTTTTGTTGATATTGATGACAATGCTTTAACAATGAACAAAAAGATAAGAACTGCTGAGCTTTCAAAGATAAATTACATTCTTGTTATCGGCGACATAGAAGAAAATAATCAAACAGTTAATGTTAGAACAAGAGATAACGAGATTCTTGGAGAAATGAAAGTATCAGAATTAATCAAAGCATTAAACGAAGAAATCAAAGAAAAAAGAATTACAAGGAAAAAGTAGAACTTTTTTCTGTTCTTCTTTTTTGATAAAAAGAATTTCAAGAAAGAAGTAACTCTTCTTTCTTTTTTATTTAAAAAACAGAAATATGGCGAAATTTTGAAAAAAGAGAAACCCATCACTCAAAAAATTAAAGAAAAATATAAGCGCACAGCTAAAGATTGGAATAAAGTCTGGACAAAATCAAAGAATTATAATTCTAGAATTATAAAATTTATTAATAATTCAAAAACAGATATTAAGTTTCTAAGTGTTGGTATAGGAAAAGGAGATTTTGAATCTAAATTAAAGTATAAAAATATTTACGGAATTGATATATCTAAAGAAATGATTAAAATCTGCAAAAAAAAACAACCCGGAATTTAAATTAATAGTAAGAGATGCCGAAAAACTGCCATACAAAGATAATTCATTTGATATTGTCTTTGAAAGAAACTATCTTAGAAACTTTGTAAATCCTAAACCTGCATTTAAAGAAATGTATAGAGTTCTAAAGAACGGTGGGAACTAGTAATTATAGAGGGTGCGGTGTATAATAAAGAGGAAAAATATCTAACCAAAATCATTAGATGCATAGACCCCTTTAGGCCAAAATTCCCAACTCATGAAAAACTAAAGAAATTAAACAACAAGTGGAAGGATTACACACAAAATGGGTAAAATCCTTTTGTAAATCTAAAAACGCAACTGAAAAACAAAAGCAAAAAGTAATAGAAATTTGTGAAAACCTACCTGGCTGGTATAAAAAACAGTACCATCTTACAGTATATAAGAAACAAAGAGAAATAGAATCAATATTAACTTTTACATTAATTAAAGGTATTAAATAAAAGGAGAAATTAAAAATGGAAAAATATATAGCAAGAGGTTATGTCTCAGAGATAAGAAATTTTGGAAATCTAATGTTCTTTATCTTAAGAGATCAATACAAGAAGGAACAAATTACTTTCTTTAAGAAGGGTAATCCTGAGCTTTTTGAAAAGGCAAAGAAAATTACTAAAGAATCAGTTGTTGTTGTTACTGGAACTAAAAAGGATTCAGAACAAGCAATGAATGGTTATGAAGTGATTCCTGAGACCTTAGATATTCTTTCCATTTCTGATGCTCCGGTGCCTCTTGATATCTCTGGAAAGATTGAAAGCGGTTTTGATACTAGAATCAATTACAGATATATAGACTTAAGAGTTCCAGAAAATCTTGCAATCTTTAAAGTAAGATCAAAGATTGTTAGAGCTGTTACTGATTTCTTTGACTCTAAGGGCTTTATTAATATTAATACTCCAAAGATAGTCTCTAAGGGGGTAGAAAGTGGCTCAGAGTTGTTTGAAATAAATTACTTTGGAAATAAAGCTTATCTGTCACAGTCTCCTCAAGTCTATAAGCAAATGATGATTGCTGGTGGCTTTAATAAAGTCTATGAGATTGGAGAAGTGTTTAGAGCAGAGAAGAGCCACACTACAAGACACTTAACTGAGTTTACAGGAATTGATATGGAAATGGGATATATTAAAGACCCAGAAGAAGTATATACTGTCTTAGAAGAACTTATGAGATCTGTTCTAACAGAAGTAAAAAAAGAATGTAAAACAGAACTTGAATTATTAAAGGTAGAAATTAAAATACCAGAAAAGATTCCAAGAATCAAAATGAAAGAAGCTAAAGCTCTTCTTAAAACCAAAGGAAAAATAATTCCAGACGAAGAAGATCTTGACTCTGAAGGCGAAAAGATGCTTGGAGATATTGTTATGAAAGAATTTGGTAGCGAATTTGTTTTCTTAACTGAATTCCCATTTACTAAAAGACCATTCTATCATATGTGTAAAGAAGAAAAAGAAGAAGGAATTAAAATTACTAAAAGTTTCGATCTTATTTGGAAAGGTTGTGAAATATCTACAGGTGCTCAAAGAGAACATAGAACTGAAATCTTAAAAACACAGATCTTAGAAAAAGGAATGTCCTTAGAAGACATGGACTACTATGTTAAGATGCTTAGTTATGGTGTTCCAAGTCATGGCGGCGCAGGTTTTGGTCTTGAT
>CAYXAY010000035.1:0-7691 GCA_964463155.1 uncultured archaeon
TCATTGTATATTGGTTAGCAGAAGTTAATGCTTGGAACCTGATTAATGGATTTTGTATTCCGCTATAGGAACGAGTTGTTGTGTCAAATAATCTTCCTGGACAGGTGTGTTGGTTTTCATCAAAATAACCATAATAACAATTATTGACTGTATTATTAAAATAAAAATCGGCATTATTAGGTAACTCTGTATAATTATACAATGTGTTTTGTTCATATACTAATCCTGGATGGCTTATTGTATCATCCCACCAATTTCCGTCAGGATCCCATTGTATCCAATTATTTGGATAATGTGCTTCTATCTTGTTTTCATCAACATGATAGATTGCAAAACCACTCCAATTCTGTGATGCGTTATTAAACATACAAGAATCTAAGTTTGAAGCCCCACCACCAGTATATCTATTTTCAATTATGAAAAATTCTCTTGAGGTTAGATTGCTGTTTTTTAGAATTACGACATCTGGATAATCGTTTGCGCTTCTTAGACTTATTTGCTTGTTACTGTCTGTTGTTAAGATTGTTGGACTGGTCCAGCCAAAGAAATATCTGGACCAAGCATCAAGATTGATTGGTTTATTAAGACAAAAAGGACCATCTTGGAAATCCATCATTGTAAAATCTGCTAATGGGCCATTACCCGCACCTGTCGGAGTATTATAATATAAATCAGGAAGACCGAGAACATGTGCAAACTCATGTGTTGTTACTGGCATTTCAAAAGAATTTCTGTCTGAAAGATGTCCAAAAGGACCTCTGTCTGGGACTAAGGCAAAGTTGCCTAGGAATTTGCCATCTACTGAAACTGTGCTTTGTCTTAAAATTCGTGCCTGGGGCCAAACACCATATGGCGGATATCCAGCAGTACCGGTATAAATTATTACAAAACCGTCTATTCTTCCATCATTGTCATTGTCATATTGACTGAAGTTGATGTGGGGATTGAAGGTGTTTATGGTGTCTATTCCGAGAGTATATGCTCTACCGCTTGTTGCTGAGTAATAAGCATAGGTGTTTGGAGCTTGTCTCCAATCATAGACATCAAAGATTATGTTTAGTTGATTGTAGGATTGCTTAGCAAAGTATCTGCTTACACTTATTCCTTGACCGTTTAGGTAGTTTGGGCTGTTAAAGGCGTCGTTCATAAAACTTTGAGTGTAAGTGGAAGGAGCGTCGCTAAATCTTATTAACAAAACTGGTATTCTTACGGTGCCGGTTAAGGGACTAGTCCCCCAGATGTTTGCAACAGTTGTTGCTCTTGGATCGTTGTTCTTTGGAGCATTCTTGACTAAGGATTTTTTGTATTGCTCTAAAGTAGTTCCTTGCTTTCTTAACTCTATGTCGGGAGGATAGAAAACATCATTATAGACTTTACCGTCTTCAGAAACTATTAGCTTTTCTTCAACTATTGGCGGTTGCTTGATATTAAATCTTTCAAAAAGATTATCAGAAAAAACAAAATTTAAAAGAAAGATAAATGAGATGATTACTAATGAACTTACAACTATTTTAGATAAACTAGGCTTTAGCATTAATATATTAAGAAACAATAGTATTTAAATTGTTGTCATTATGATTAACTGGACAAAGTTATTTGTTGCGGTCTTGGAGGAGAAATTTGTGCATTATTTCTTAGATATGGATAACCGCTGTTTCTGGAAAGATAAAGATCCCAACTGTTTGTAAAATTCCAATTAATATATGTGTTTGTTATCACATTGGTTCTGTAGAAATCCTTTTACAATAATAATATTGTAAAAGAAACAACTTTTTTGTTTCTACTTAATTTTTAAAGATTATAGGTTAATACTTTTAGCAGAACCTGCTTTTGCTGGTTATCTTGCTTTGTTGCGGTTACAAAACCGCCTGTTGTTCGCTTGATTGCTGATATTACTGATTCAACACCCATCTTTTATTACAAGATTTAATTTTAAATCGCTTCATGGCCTTTATTCTGTTATCAGATACTGTCTGATAACTCTGCGATTTTCTAAATGGTATGTGAACAATATGTTGTTGTCTTAACAATATTCTAGTTTTTGTAAAATGTCTTTACTAATCTTGCTTACAAATTTTTGTAAGGTTGTAAAGTGCGGTAGTCTCTGGATACCAATCATTCGCATAACATTAATGTCAGTTAATAGCTCTGTTAAACGACGATAAGAACATTTGTGTCGTTCTTTTAATATAAGCAAATATACATGAACGAAGTTATTGTAAAGCTTGTTAGAATATTTAGAAAAATGAAAAGGCAATCTTACTTCACCAAAAACTCGTTTAACTTGCTTATAGAAACTATTAAAAGATATTGGTTGTAATATATTTATCCTGAAAAATCATAATATATAGGTCGTAAGACCTATATATTATTTATGTTATAATTAAGGAATTATAACTGGTTCTATAACCCCTTATATTTATGCAATCTGTTTTTAGGTTTTCCCTTTAAAAAAAAAGAAAAATTATTTTTTCTTTTTAAAGATTAGAATTAGAGCTATTATGATTATTATTCCAAGAATTACTAAACCTGTGTTTGCTAAAGTAAAGAAAGCACTTAATGGCGATACTCCTGATTGAAGGGTTAACTTTTGATTTGTTATTTCTTGACCTGTTGTTTTGTCTTTTATCTTTATGTTTAGAGTCGTGTCTTCCTTTAATAATGTTGGAGAAACAATCTTATAGATCTTTGTTATCTCCTCTCCTGGTAGGATGTTTAGTTCTTTGTCTCCATCAATAACATAGGTTTCGGAAAGGCCAAAGTCAACTATTGTGTTTTGTAAGATTTTTGTGTTGTTCTTTAATGTTAATGTTAGCTTGTAGGTCCTGTCTTGGGTTAATACCTTTTCTGCTTTAGAATTTATTGTTATTGCCTGTGTTTCTGGTGAAAGATTTATTGTTATTGGATATTTGTTTAGAAGTTTGTTGTTTGAATAAAGTTCTATGTGACCTTTGTATTCTATTTTTTTTGCATTCTCTGGAATGTTTATTTCAAGTGATATGTTTTTTGTCTCATGTGCTGAAAGAGTTGTTGATTTGGGGCTTGTCATAAAATCGCTTGGGAAGCCAGATAGTTTTATTGTGACATCTTTGTTTCTTGTAAAGCTGTTGTTTATGCTTGTTATAATTGCCACGTTGTTTGTGACTGGACTTATTAATGTTGGATAGCTTACAAGACTTATTCTTTCTGAAACAGAAATGTTACTAACTATGTTTGTGAAAGTTCTTGTGCTTGGACAGTTGTTTAACATTACTGTGTAATAGACTGCTGAAGGATTATTGAAATTTGAAAGAGTAATGTTTTTAGTGAAATTATCAAAACCGCTTAAGAAGATTATGCTTGGGTCTGTGATTAAACCACTGCCTGTTATCTCTATTCTTCCGTTCTTGCTTGTGTTATTCTTGAAGGTTGCTGATATTGTTTCTTGGCTGTTGTTTATCTCTATTGCTGTTGGGGCAATCACTTGGAAATCACAATCAGTTGGCAAAAGAGTTCCTTGGTTTGCTCTTGTTGTCAAAATACCAGAAACCGTGTCAACAAAAGTACATTGTTTGCCGTCTTCAAATCTTCCAGAAACTAACATCTCAAGACTTCCTGTTCCTGTTATCCCTATTATCATTTGGGAATTGTTGTTTGCTGGGATTGTTAGTTGCTTGTTACTTGCATTTGCTGACAAGCCGTATTTGTTTTGGAACAACACATCATTAACATAGAATTTTTTGTTTGAGGAATTGTAGATTGAGACTTGGTTGTTTCCAAAAGCTACTGTCTTTGAATCAACCTTTATTGCTGAACAGGACTTGTTTGTTGGCTCAGAGATTGTCAAATCAAAATATTTTGTGTCAATGTTTGAATAGCTACAGGTTTTACCATCTGTAAATCTTCCTGAAACAGAAATTGTTCCTCTGGGGTTTTGGGTTGAGCTTACATTGTTTGTTGATAGGGTAAAATTTATTGAACCTGTTGCTCTTGAAGTAAGTGTTTGTGGAAAAGAAAGGTTGCTTATTGAAGCATAGTTTGTGTTGTCGTTGATTGAAAGGTTTGTTATTGTAAATGTTGAGTTGGAGTTGTTAAGTATAAAAAAACCATCCTCCCTTGAATAGCTTTTTGTTGTTTCCTCTTCTTGGTTGATGTTCTTGGCATAGATTAAAATGTTTTTACAGCTTGTGGTTGCTATGCTGTCTGGATAATAATAACCGTTGTTTTCAATAGTTACCGCAAGGTTTACTTTTCTTGTACATTCTTTGTCATCATGTCCTGACCTTGTAAAGTTTCCTGTAATCTCCAATGGCAAATATTTTATTGTTGTATAATCAAAATCATCTGTTTCAAATTCTATTTCTAGTGACTCGGAATCATCTGCAGATATCTCGTCAGGCTCATTAACAATTCTTGCAGTTATTCCTGACCGGTCATCAATTATTATGTCATCAATCTCAAAATCATAATCATCTGAATTGTTTTCGAGAGTAATTGTTTTTCTTAGACTGTAGTTGCTTGGGATTGTAAAGCTTGTGTTTCTAATAACCAAATCTGAACAGCTCGCATCATTGTCACTATCCTTTTCATCTATGTGATATTCTACTGTGTAGGTTTTTGTGCAGACTTGTGTATTTGCATATTTTGCACTTACTGTTATATCAAAGCTTGAATCATAATCATCACTTACTGAATCTGCTTCAACATACACTCTTATTGTTCTTACTGAGTTTGATGGTACTGTGCTTGGATAATCTATGTCATCAATATCAAGGTTTGAAGGATTTGTCGTATCAACATCAAGAATTGAAAGAGGATCATTTGTTTCGTTTTCAACATATAGGTTGTAGGTTTTTGACTCGCCTTCATCTAGATAAATGTCACGCATTCCTGAAAGAAAGAAATCCGAACAATCTGTTGTGTTATCTTGAGAGTCGTTTGTTTCGGAATCGTTTGTGTCATCTATAAAATAATAATAAGGCGCGGTGTTTACTGGATAAACATATGCTTGAGAATATGTGCTGTAGACTACCCCAAAAGACTCAGCATAAATTTTTACCATGTATCCGTAATAGTTTGGATTGATGTAAAAAACATTTGGATAAACATAATCATAAGCAGAAGAATATGCGTAGTTGGTTGTGCTTGGCACAGAATAAAGATAGGCTAGTTGTCCGTTGTCTAAAATCCCATATACCTTTAGAGAAACAATTACTGGAACATTTGTGTAGCCGTTTGTTGCTTGTAGTCTTAGTTTTAAACTAACGTTATCCTGAAAATGACCATATTGAATGTTTAGGTATTCTGGTTGTGAATCTGTGTTTGCATAGAAATAATTTATTGCAAAGGGGGCAGCAAAGACTGCTTGAATAGATACTGCAAAGAAAAATAAAATTGTTATTAAATATTCTTTTCTCATAATATTTTCTCCAATTTTTTTTTTTGAAAAAAAGATTAAGCCTTTTTTTCTTTTTTTTGGGGGGCCGCATTAACTTTGTCTAATTAATAAATATATTGTGTGGCAAAACCTTTAAAAAGATAATGACTAGGGATTTCTTTAAAAACAATTGTTTTTTAAATATTTCAAACATTTATTAAATATATTCTAATAATTTGATTATTTATGGTTGAAGACAATTCCGGAGTTTCGCAGGACATCAAGGCATTACAGTCAAGCATATTGGTGTTGTCTGAGAAAATAAAATATCTTGTGCATAATGAAAAGATACTTAGTAGAAATATACTTGTTCTTAATAAGAAAGTCGCCGCTAAAGGAGACGGCATGTCTGGAATTAATGCTGCAACCACTCAACAGTTTAAGGACTTACAAGACGAGATTAAGGAACTAAAGATAAAGATTAAGGGACTTGAATCGACTTTAGAGACCTTTTCTAAGAGATATGCAAAAGCAGAAGACCTAAAGGAAATGAAATATATCGTTGACAATATCAATCCTTTAGAATACACTACTGTTTCACAAGTAAAGAAATTGATTAAAGAGAACAAATAATTTTTTCTTTTATTTCTAACCCTTGTTTTGAAAACAAATCAAACATTTCTGGTCTTAGATCAGAGGCTTGTTTTATTGTCAAATGGGTTTTGTTATTAATAAGTACTAGATTGTAGTTTATTAACTCGTTTATTTTTTGCGGTTCTTTTTTTGCTAAACGATTATAATTTTTTATCTTTTAAAGAATTGATCTTTTAATAATTGAGTTTCTCACAAACTGGTTTTGCTTTTTTGTTTCTGAGATTAGTTCTTTTAATATCCCTCTCGTATATCCTGCAATATCGAATTTCTTGTGATCATCCATTCCTTCTAGATAGGTTGCTAAAAGTTTTTATTCTATGTATTCTACGATTTGCTTTTTAGTTTTGTGGTTTAGGCTAGCAAGTTCGTTTTTAGAATCTATGTTTTTATATACTTGTTTTGCAGGTTTGCGAATCTCTGACTTTACTTTGTTTAAGTTAGCATATCTTTCTTGAATCTCTTTTTCGTTCTTTAGGGCTTATATCTTTCTTATTGTAGAGGCAACTTTTCTAAAGATTTGTGTGTTTTTTTCCGGAAGATAGATCATTGGGTTTCTGTTTGTGTGTATCTTTATCTTTGGCATCTTTTTCACCTTGTGTTTATCCTAAACCAAAAGTAATAGATTCCTATAACTATTATTACCAAAAATGTTCTAAAAAGAAAACCATGAATGAAATTTGCAAAAGAAATATTGCCATTAATTATTATTAGAGAAGTTATAACTATTCTTGTCAAATTGAAAAAAACAATTATTGGCACTGAAATTAAAAAGCCAATAACTCTTTTGTTTATTGCTATTCCTGCAGAAGAAAAGATTGCAGCAGACAATAGACAAAACTCTAATATCCCAGAACACATAAAGCTAATTATTATTGGTTCTTTTAGGCTTGGAACTAGAATTATTGATATCTTTGCTATGCTGTCAAAAGAAAAGTAATTTGCTATTCCAAACAAAGACAATATTTGGCTTGTTAATAAACCATAGAAGTAATTAATGTAATTTGCTATCTGAGTTTTACCAAAAACAAGATAAAATACTGAGAAAAAAAAAATAAACAAAAAGAGGAAAAAAAGAACCTTTTGGTATTCTCTTTTGTCCTTTATGTCTTTTTTGAATTGTTTAAAAAAAGATTTTTTTTTCATTTAACTAGTACACCAGTAATTTGTCCTGATTGGCCTGGTCTTGATGTCACTCTTACTTTTGCCTCTTTTCCGTCAACATCAACTTTTAGGATTGCGCCTTTAGTTATTATCTTTTGTCTAACGAAATGTTTGTTTGCTGGGTTTTCTGTAACATCAATTACTTTTGCTTTTACTGTCTTGTTGCCTTGAGAGATTAGAACTGTTTGGGCATGAGAAATCTTTACTTTTCTTGTGCCGCCTACTTTTCTTGTCTTATATCTCTTGTCCTCTTTTGAGACAGACGTCTTTGAAAACTTTCCGCCTTTCTCGCTTAATGTCTTTGTCTTTGCATTAACTGCATTGTTTATTCCACCGGTTTTCTTTCTTCTTGAAACTCTTTTCCATTCAACCATTGTTTATCACTTATTTTTTTAAAATTAGAAATATATCATAAATATATGTCTTATATAATAAATATAATTATAGAAAACTATTTAAAAAGAACTAATCTGGATAGTAAAATATATGTATTAAACCCGAAGTCATCAAAGATTGACAA
>CAYXAY010000036.1:0-2839 GCA_964463155.1 uncultured archaeon
ATTTCCAGCAAACTACATAAACTCAACACATAACATTCAAACACACTCTAAAGAAATAACTAGGTTTTTAGAAGAAGGCTTTGGAAAGGATTTTACAAAAAAACAGGAGATTATTATTGAACCAGGACATTCAATTGTTGCTGATGCTGGTGTTTTAGTCACTGAGGTTGTTTTAATCTCAAAAAAATCTATAACAAACCAATATGCCGGGATGTATTTGGATATTGGTAAATTCAGAGTGCTTATTGAAACACTTGATGAATCAATCAAATATCCAATATTTACAGAAAAATACAAAAAACCACCAAAGAAAAAAGAATATAGGGCAGTTATACTTGCGGTACCTGCTTGTGACTACCTGGACACCCGTTATGAAAAGTACAAATACTTGATGCCTAAGTTTGTAAAAGAAGGAGAAAGACTTTATATTCTTTCAACAGGAGTATAGACAAGAAGCTATAGCTCAATTTGCTTTAATGGGTTTCCGCCACTTATACCAGATATTATGAAAAAGAAAAACGGTAGAAAAAAATGACTAAGAAACATAAATTAATTCAAACAAAGTTATTTGAAGACAAACCAATAACTAAATCAAAGAAAAACAGAAAATTGCTTTTGCTTATTGCTATTATTGTTACATTATTGATAGTTATGATTTATGTTAATTATGGTGTTAATAATGGAAAACAAGAGAAAAGCCAAGACACTATAAAGATAAATCCAGGAGAAATACAAGTAAAAGACGATTCCAAAGGAAAAGACCCAACAATTGTTAATCCTGATACCAGTTCTGTCTCTTCAAAAGAAAACAAACCAAGCTTTATTGTCTTTGCAGGAACCTATTGTGGACATTGTAGAGTGCTTATCCCTGAACTTGAAAAAGAAATTTGGGATAACTACAAAGACAAGGTGGATATTTGGGTTAATGTCATTGATGGACAGACAGGAAAAACCTTTCCAGTCACAAGAATTGCACAGGGTTTTGACCCTGCTTTAAGCTATGATGAAATCATGGTAGATTGCTCTTATGTTCCTGCTTATGTTGTTCTTGACAAAGACGGAAAACAAGTCTTAAGATCATGTGGCTCAGAAAAAACAATAGATGATATTAAAAATACTTTGAATAATCTTTTAGATTAATACAAACAAAACAATAAAGCCCCAAACTATAAAGAAAATAATGTTCCATAAATCAACGCCAAAATAATCTGTTCTTTATTTTGCACTTATTCTAGGACAAAGGTTTACAAGAAAAAGGCTTTTTAAAACAGTTATCTATTATTAGATTGTTTTGTAGAAACAGTTGTTAATGTTTTTTCTCTTGGTTGGCTAAGTCTTCTTTGTCTTTCTCTTAGAGCGTCCTTTGTTTCTTTCATTTTCATTCTTTCAAAGAAATCAGCGCTTTTGTATACTTCCTCAAATCTATCTCTCTTTTGGATTTTCTTTTCAAGTTCTTCTTGACATTTTGAACAATAGATTCCGAAGTTGCCTATTATTCTTCCACAAATTATACATTTTTGACCCATTTATTATCTTTCCCATTTTAATTTAATTAAATATTGTAATAATATGTTTATCTAATATATTTAAATACCTTACTTTTTTGTAGTTTTTTCATCTAGATTTTCTTCCTCTTTCATAAATGGGAATAAAATCACTTCTCTGATGTTTGCAGAATTTGTAAAAATCATAACAAGACGGTCAATGCCAAGACCAAGTCCATAGGCTGGAGGCATTCCATACTTTAAGGACTCTATAAACTCTGTATCAACAGGATGGTTCTTTCCTTTGCCTCTCCCTTGGTTTGCCTGGTCAAGCATTAGCTTTTCCTGCAAAAAAGGGTCATTTAATTCACTATAAATATTTCCTGCCTCTATTCCATTAATATATGGCTCGTCTCTTTCTATTAGCTCTTTGTTATCCCTATGAAGCTTACAAAGGGGAGTTGTCTCTTTTGGCAGGTCAATTATATGTATTGGACCAAGCAAGTGTTTTTCACAGAAATGCTCAAACAGCTCTGCTATTGCTATTCCTCTCTTAAAGCCATCTCCATCTATTTCCAACTTGTTCTCCAAAAGAAGATTCTTTAACTCATCATCGCTTAATTTGTCAACATCAAGCTTACCAAACTCTTTTAATGCCAGAGCCATTGTCATTTTCTGCCAGGGTCTCTTGAAATCAAAGGTTTGCGCAAGATAGTCACACTTTGTAGTGCCATTAAGTTCTAATGCTATAGTTTCATAGATTTCCTCTATCAGTTCCATTGCTGCATTGTAGTCCTTATAGCACTCATAACATTCAAGCATTGTAAACTCGGGGTTATGTGATCTGTCTATTCCTTCGTTTCTAAAGTTCTTACAGATTGTATAAACCTTGTCAAAGCCACCGACAAGAAGTCTTTTTAGATAAAGCTCAGGAGATATTGAAAGATAAAGCTGTTTTTTCCAGACATGGCTTTCTGTAATAAATGGTCTTGCGTTTGCTCCACCGTAAAGAGGCTGAAGCAAAGGAATCTCAACTTCTAAAAACCCCTTTTTATCAAGAATTTCTCTAATAATCTTAATTATCTTTGCACGGATTATAAATATGTCCCTTGATTCCGTGTTTGTCATCAAATCAAGATATCTTTGCCTATATTTAAGTTCAGGGTCCTGTATACCATGGAATTTTTCAGGAAGAGGCAAGAAGCATTTAGAAAGAAATGTAAGCTCCTCAGCATCAATAGATGTCTCTCCTCTTTTTGTCTTAAAGATTTTCCCTTTAACTCCAATAATGTCTCCGACATCTAATTTCTTTAGGATGTCTAATGTCCTTGCAGAAGAACATTCATCTTTGCCAA
>CAYXAY010000036.1:2876-7132 GCA_964463155.1 uncultured archaeon
GATATTTTACCAAGAGACCTTAAAGAAAGTATTCTTCCAGTAACGCTTGCAGTTTCTTCTGTGTATTTGTCAGTATCTAGATCTTTGTATTTTTCCTTTATGTCTTTAGAAACATGAGTTCTGTTGTAAGTGTAAGGATATGGCTCTATCCCCATATCAACTATACTATTAAAATTGTTTTTTCTGTTTTCCTGATATTCTTCTAATCTTCCAATTTTTAATCACCTCTAAATATATTTTATAAAAAAAATAAATATAAATGGATTTATTTTCTTTTCTTTCTGTTTATGTATATAAGAATAAATCCACTTACAATTATTGTAATATAAAGTATTGAAAACAACACTGATTCTGGAGTCAATGGTATGTTAAAGCCACCTGCTCCTCTCCCAGGGCCTGTTGTACCAATATTAAATACGTGTGTTTCTGGTGTTCCTGTGACTTTACCATTTGCATCAGAAGAAAATGAAACACCATTTTTAAATTTGTCATTTAATGGTATCAGATTACCATTTGTTGTATGCCAGTTACCTGTGTCTGGATCATACCAGAAGGCGCCGTTCTTTCCTTGCGCTGTTAGAAGAGTTTCTTTGTCTCCATTATAGGTAAGTCTTGGAACACCGTCTTCTGCGCTAAACTCTAAGTTATGTGTTTGACCGTCTACTGTCCTTACAACAATACCATTTGGGGTCTCCTCAAAAGAAGATATCTTTTGATCATAAATTTTTCCGGTCTCTTTGTCAATTATCTTTAGTCTTTGCTCACATTCTGGTGGATCGCTTACATAGAAGATAAATGTTTTTGTTGGAGTGTCAAACATCTGGAAAGGCCCAACCTTTTCTAAAGCCTTGTTTAGTTTGTCTGTGTTTGCCTTTGCTTGATCATTGTCCTTTACAGGGCTTGTTTTAAAATTTATTCCTATTTCTTCTGTGTCACAATCATTTGTTGCAGGAGTCTTTGCAACAGTTGTCTTTAATGACCCTATGTCATTACCATGTGTTACTGTTGTTGTTTCAACCCACATAATATATGCTTGCTTGTCCTCATAATAGACAAGTTGTCCTCTCTCAAACTGTATAGCAACATTATTGCCTATTGTTTGGTAATTTCCATCTATTGGTCCGATTCTTGAAAGTCTGTTTCCAAAGATTATTTCTTTTGCTGGATTTCCATTAGTTATTTTTCTTGGAAGACCGCCGCCTTCAGCAACAATCTCATTACCTAAGAATCTTGTGGTGTATGAGCCGAGTGGGTGAAAGTCATTAGATATCTTTACAACACCAAGATATTTTGTTAGGTTCTTTGCGTTTGAAGACATGGTAAGATCAGTTTGCGCCTCATAACCTGCTCTTAAACAATCAAAGAACTCTGAGTTTTTAACACTAAGATTTCCATAAGAATCAATCTCAAACAAAGGATTGCTGTCATTTGGAACAGGGATGTAACTTAGACTATGTGGAATAACTTTTGCAGGTATTCCAAGATTATCAGCAAAAAGTCTTACAAAGTCTTTGTTGTTTTCTCCGATTATTGTTTTTGTTCCACTTTTATCTGTTACTGACAATATTCCTTTTTCCTTGTCAATTGTTACTGACATATCTGTGTCTTTATCAACCAAGACTTCAACGCCGTTATCATTATAGCCACTTGCTCTACAGCTTGCTCTTGGTCCAATCTCAAAGAAGAATAATTGACCGATTAGTCCTGATGTTGTTTGTCCTGAAGTCCTAAAGGTTGCTTGAACCATTGGATCTTCTTTTAGTTTTTCGTCAGCAAATTTCTGAACTTGCTCTGAACCAAACTTTACTCCTTTTTCAATATCTGTTCCTGCGGTTATTTTTGAAATTGTTTCTTCAATTTTTTTTGTTCCATCCTTTACTGCTTCACCAACCTTGTTTTTTGAATCTTTTGCTATTCTGTCAGATTCTAGTGCTGAAACAAAGAAATGAGCATAAAGTCCTTCTTCATCATCAACACAACCATGTATCTCTGGCATAATTATAAACATTTGTGGCATATCACTTATTAGTGCTGGACCTAAGAATGAACTAAAGAATCCTGCTCCAGGATATACTATGTATGCTAGTTTTTGTTGAATTATTAATGCAGTTACAAATCGGTGGTTTCTAAATGATTTTGGAAGTGCTTTACCAATTGGTAAGCCAAAAAGATTTAGATTTGTAACTTTTTGCCTACAGGTCTCTTCATTCTCTTGGGCATTCAATAAATCAATTGCTTTTTCTGAAGATTGGTTTGCAGTTGTTCCATCATAGTCTGTATGATGTGAGAATGATATTATTGTTTGCCCTGTTTTTAGATTTTTATCTGATGTGTTTTCAATAATGTAATTTGATGTTGTTACTTGAGCTGAAGCAGGAACAAGAGTGCTTATTCCAAGTCTTTTGTAATCTATAGTCGGGATTACTGGTTTGTTTTCAATTTTTTCTACGGCTTTTTGATAAAGATCTGTGTAGATTGTGTCTTCATCTTTGCCTACTGGTTTAATATTTGTCATGCTATTTAAATTTGTTGAAGTATCAACAACTTGTGATTCAAGAGCAGTTGATGCGTTTCTTGTGTTTTTCTCCAAGTATTCTGAACCTATTGTAAAGCTACATGATTTCCCACAACCAGAATTAACATTGTCAGTGATTAAAAGAATATCATCAACTTTTGATCTTTTAATTTGACCTTCAGTAACATTTCTCATCCATTCATGAACAGAATCGGACCAATCTGCTCCAATCTCTCCAACAATTTGCTTTAAAACTGTATTTGACCAGAAAAGCATTGAGTTCATGAATTGCATGAACAGATCTCCTTGGTCTGAACCATCGTTAGCAAAGAAATCAACATAAGCATCATTATAGATTTCTGCGTTTTCCTTGTGCGTTATATTTAAAGCAGTATAGGTTTCAGGCAATTGATACATTGCATATTTTGTAAAACCAAAAGTGTCTCCAAACAAGGTGTCTCCGCCTGTCTTTAATTCCCAATAAGCAAAATTAATTCCAAACATCATTGGATTTTTTACAAGAAATCTTTGATATGCTTTGCCGTTATAGTTTTTCATATATTGGTTTAAAGCATCTCTTCCTCTTCCTGACACCCATTCCTTATGGCTCATAGTATCAAGAACAGTAGTCATTCTATTTGCGGTGTCATCAATCTTTTTTGCAACACTTGTGCCGTTAGGACCACCCATCAATATTGGAGTTGCAAGCTCAGTAGGATCCAAATCAAAATAACCTTCGCCGTATTTTTGTCCAGTTGCTGGATTGATTGCATCTTTTAATTTTGTTCCGTTAGCAGTATCTACAATAATATCATCTATTGGTATGTCTTTTGCTCCTTTTGGGAAAATTTTTATATCGCTAGCCATTGCTTGTTGTAAGGTTGCTAAATCAACAGAAGATATTGACACTTCTGTAATTTTTGGGGGCATTACAGAATTATCCAAATAAGAAACATAAGCTTTTGGGTTTGAAGCATAATTAGCAACATTTGACATACTGCTTTTTAAATCAATTGCGCCTGTTCTATCAATCTGATGCACTATTGTTTTTAATCTTTGTCTTTCAATTGTTGTTCCGTCTGCTAGTTGTATTTTTGCTTTAGATGTTACTAGGGTTTTACTTCCTTTTATTGATATTGCGTCGCTTCCTCTTTCAAATTCAAATAATTTTAAATCTTTCCCAAATGCATCTTCATATGTTTTTGTGTCGGCCGTTTTTACAGATAATGGAGAAATCCTACCATCAACTGCTTGATATCTTATTAGTTCTAAATCAGTGTCAATTCCATTTATTTTTACTGTTGTTGCTCTATCTTTTAAAACTCCTGATTCCATAAAACCATCTTTCCAAGCAAACTTAGCATAGCTGGTGTCTTCTAATGTCTTTCCAAGCCTTGATGCTGTATATATGAAATCTTCAAGAGCATCATATTGTTCTCTTGATAGTCCCTTATAGATTTCATTTATGTTTTTTCCGTTAGATATGCCACTGGTGAAAGCATCAACTGCGGTTTTAGTAGTTTTATCAGAAAGCTTTGATTTTAATAAAGCACTTGATGTGTAATATTTGTCAGCATAAATCTGCGCAACATCTGTTGCTGCTCTCCTTCTATCTGGACTTAGTTTTAACGCATCTTTAACAATCATCTCAGAATTAAAAGTACTTGTTTTTCCCATACCTGCTTGAGAAGAATCAAGCATGTTTTCTGTAAACTCTCTAATTTGATAAGCATCAATATCT
>CAYXAY010000037.1:0-6821 GCA_964463155.1 uncultured archaeon
AAATTATTTATATACGGTGAAAAGATGGCTAAAAGAATAATTTCAACTCTTAAAAAAAGAATAAATGAATTTAAAACCAGAGAAACAGCAATAAGACCAAAGACCAAACAAATTTTAAATTCAATAGAGAAAAAATATAGTTCTCCTAAAGAATATTTCGATAACAGAATTCAAAAAATTACTTCAGAGTTTTATGCTTTAAATGATATTTTAAAATCTAAAGAATTACCCATTAACCCAAGAGATATTAAATTAAATCCAAAAGATCCATTGTATAATGAAAAAAGTAAATTTCTTGCTAATCAAACAGCATTAAGATTAACAAATAGAATTAATCCAAAAAAAATAGGAAATGTTTTTGAAATAAAGTTAACACTTATTTTAAAAAATAAAAAGCTTTCAGCACATGAAAAGAGAAAACAACTTGCATCTTTACTTGAAGAAGTAGATTCTGTTTATAATAGATTTGAAATAGGGAATAAAATTAGAATTCTTGAAACAGAAGTAAGTAAAAATGTAGAGAGAGCAACTAATATTAACAAAGAAATAGATTCTTTTTTAAAAGATAATTCTGTTAATCTTATAGAAAAGAAAGAGTTATTGTCTTTTTTAGAGTTTTGGAAAAGAAATATTAGAAACACAAATGCAATTTTAAGAGAATATAAAAGTAAATTGTATGATATAGAATTATTAAAACAAAAAATAATAATAGAAATCCGCAGAATCAAAGGATAATAATAATGAAAACAATAATTTTTTATCATAATGATCTTGATGGCTTATCTTCGGCTTTAGGTTTTGTATATAATGATTATTTAGATAGATTTTCTAAAATTATTCCTACCTATAAAAAATTAAAAAAACATTATTATTTTTATGAAGTCCATTATGGAATGGATAATATTTTTGAAATATTAGAAAAAAATAACATAGATATAAATAGATTTGAAAGGGCCATAGTTTTAGACTATAGTTTTAGTAAAGAGACAATGTCTAAATTCTTAACTGTTTTTAAAAAAAAATTTGTGTGGATTGACCACCATAAAAATATTATTTCTGAAATGTCCGATTTAGAAATTGAAGGATTAAGAGATATTAATCATTCATCAAGTGTTTTAGTTTGGAAATATTTTAATACAGAACCAACTTTGTTTTCACAATATATTCAAGACATGGATCTATGGACTTGGCAATTACCAGATTCAAAAGATGTCTTGCAATATATCGATTTTTTATATCTTCAAATTTATGATAAAGATAAAGATCGTGAATTTGAAATAATTAATGAGTATTTAAAACTATTCAACGATGATTATTTTAAAGAGTGTTTCCCAATATTTAAAGAATATGGAAAATTAATGAATACATATATTAACACAAAAGTAAAAGATGATGTTTCTACTGGAAAGGTAATAGTATTTGATGGAATAAAAACTTATGTTGTTAATTCTCAGTTTAAAGCAGGATATATTTCAGAATATATTTTTAATTCCGAATTTTATAAAGATATAGAAATGATAATTGTTTGGTATAGATATTATACAAAAGGACAAACGCAAAAAGATTTTGATAAAATAAGTCTAAGATCAAAAAATATTGATTGTTCAATTATTGCTAAAAAATACGGCGGAAATGGGCATCCCAAATCTAGTGGATTTATTTGTGATGATTTTTCAAAGTTAATTTAGTTAAATACAAAAATCTTTAAAAGTGTTTTGTATCTAATTTATTGTGGGATAAGATATGGACGAAAAATATGATGTAATATTTATTGGTGCTGGACCTGCTGGAATTTTTGGAGCTTATGAACTTTCTACGAATAATCCTCAATTAAAAATTTTATTAATAGACAAAGGACAACTTGTAGAAAATAGACAAAAAACAGATGTCATGACTGGTTTTGGGGGGGCTGGAACTTTTTCTGATGGCAAACTTCATTTTACTCCGGTTTTAAGTCATGAAAAATTGTTTCATCTTTATACAATATCAGAATATCAAGACTATTTAAACTATGTTGAAAAATTATTTTTAAATTTTGGAGTTCCTGCAGAATACTATCCAAAAGATCTTAAGAAAACCCAAGAATTGGTTGATCTTTCTCAAAAGCATAACATAAAATTATTTATAAGAAAAACAATACATGTAGGAACGGACAAACTTCCGGCAGTAATAAAGAAATTTCAAGATTATTTAATTGAGAAAAATGTAATATTATTACCGAATACAGAAGTTTTGGATTTATTAGTTAAAGATAATATTATTCACGGAGTAATTCTTGCCGATGGAACCGAAATTAAATCTAAATATGTTGTTTGTGCACCAGGAAGATATAATTCTTCGTGGATTGAAAAGATTTCATTAAAGCACAATCTTGAAAAAATGTATGAAAAAATAGAAGTGGGGGTAAGGGTTGAATTCCCAGCAGCTTTAATTGAAGAACACGCAGAATTAATGTATGAAACTGTTTATTTGATGTATTCCAAAACATATGATGATGTTGTTAGAACTTTTTGTCCTTGTCCTCGCGGATATGTTGCAACAGAAGAATATGATGATTTTGTTTGTGTTAATGGGCATAGTAATCATAGCTTAGATGGGAAAAATTCAAATTTTGCTTTGGTTACAGAAGTAAAGTTAACAGAACCTTTAGAAAATACAAGACTTTTTGCAAACTTTGTGGCCCAAGGTGCAACATTAGTTGGTGGTGGGAAACCAATTGTTCAAAGAGTTAAAGATTTAAAAGTTGGAAGAAGAAGTACATATTCAAGACTTCAACACGCACACATTACTCCATCTTTAAAAGAAGCTATTCCTGGTGACATTGGTCTTGCTCTACCATATAGAATTACAAAAAATCTAATAGAAGGAATAGAGCTGCTTGATAAGATTTTTCCAGGTCTTGATGGAGATTCCACATTTCTTTATGCCCCGGAGGTAAAATTTAGATCTACAAAGATTAAAACAAACAAACATTTAGAAACACATATTAATAATCTTTATATGGCAGGGGACGGTGCGGGGGTTTCTGGAAACATTGTTGGAGCAGCAATAACAGGAATAATTGCAGCAGAAGGAATTTTAGAAAAAGAAAAACGAAAATCAATTAAATTATTTTAATCTTTTTTGATATTCATAACAATAAGTAATATATCTATCCGCAATTTGTTTTAAATATTTCCTATTACAAGAAAGATCAATAATAAATTCATCACCGGCCGCATCATTTTTTCTATTATTTAATAAATCGTTACTATTTAGCATGTCTTTTTCTTTTCGATCCTTTGAGTTTCTTATATTTTTAGATAGTGCTTTTCCTATTGCTTCAAGATATCTATCAACAGTCTCATATCCATATTTTTTATTTAAATAGTGCATAGAATCGGCATCAAATAAAAAGATAAATCTATTTTTAATATTATATTTTTTTGTTTTTTCTAATCTTTTCTTTTCAATATAATATCCTAATTTATTTAGTAATTTAGTTTTAGGATCTCTTTTTAATATTTCTAAATCTTTGAGTGCATTAGGAAAATTAGATAATTTTTTTTCAAGTCTTATATATGCATTAATAATTTCAGATGGAATAATATTTATATATTTAAGTTTTGGTCCGTTGTAAATTTCTACATTAAATTTTTTGTGTTTGTATTTGTTTTTCTTTGCAATTTTTAAAGCTTCTTCGGCTTCTAAAAGATTGTGTCCAATTCCAACACTTAATTTTATTAAAACCTTTTCATTCATAATAATTATGTGATTTAAGAAATATATAAATTCATACCCCTTATTTTTTTGTGAATTTGTTAAAAAATAAGAAAAAATTTATATAAACCCTCTTACAATAACGATAGGAGTATTAGCATCAGCACTCCCAGAAACTAAGTCTGCAAGACTTGCTACAAGATTTCTTACCTTTCTTGGTGTTGTTCCTTCACAAGATATCTTACCTTTGTCTGTGCTGCATTTGATTTTGTTTTTTTCCTTTTCAATTTCTTTTTCTATCTGTTTTTTGGTTTTGCCTTCATTAAGAAGTTTTTGCATCAAGTATTTTGTTTTAACACCAACCCTTCTTATTTTTTCAATGCCGGGAGTTACTCCAAAAGCACATACAGGATCAGCAAGCTCGTAGATTCCCGATTCTGGGTCTTTGTAAGCACCATCGCCATATACCATGACCTCAATGTTTTTTTTGAATTCTTTTTTAATCATTCTTTGGATGTCAAGACAAACCTTGTCAGCACCTCTTGGTGGAAGTTTCAATATCCCTTTTTCAGGATCAAGAATATTAGACCCCAAAAGACCATACTCTGAATATGCTTTTTTATTTTTGTCTGAACAGATATCCTGTAAGGTTATTGTGTTTTTTAAATGTGGTTTAATTTCTTCAATAATTTTTTTTCTTCCATGAATGTTTGAGACAATTATTCCAGTGGGCTTCTGTTTCAAGATGTATGTTGTTTGATTTGAAAGATAGATTTCTGCTTTTGCTTTTTGTTTCTTAATAATGTCTTCATAAAACGTGATATAGTCTATTCCGGTCTCTGGATGTTTGAATCTTTCTTTTCCTATTTTCTCTAAAGTTATCTTATCTTCAAGTTTGATTTTTTTATTTTTTAAAAATTTAGTCGAAATTATTTGGTTCCCTTCTTCGTCTGCAGGAAAAGACAATTGAACAACTACCTTGCCTTTTGGCACACAACTAGCTATTGCTTGAAGTATTAAAGAAAATCTGTTTCTGGAAGTTATTGGAAAGATTACTCCAATTGTGGAGTTGTCTTTTAGTTTAAGTTTAGAAATTACTTCGGTTTTAATGTCATCAACACTAACAAAGTTATTTTGTGTTATTGCAGTCACCGCTTCCTTTACGCAAACAATGTCTCCATTACCAATCAAGTTTTTGTTTTTCTTAAATGTGTTTTTGATAACTTCAATTAAATTATCCTTTGGTATTATGATGCCTGTCTTTATACCGTATGCAATTACTCCTATATTTTCTTTTTTATATTTCATAATTTGTCATCCTCAAATAGAAGTAAATAAAAATGCTTTTAAATATTTGTATTTTCTATATTTATTGAAAAACATATTATTGTTATAAAAGGTGAAAACTCATGGTATTATACAAATATTGTCCAAAATGTTATTCTTTAAATGTTGTTATTGAACCAGGAACTATGAATCACAAATGTAAACAATGTGGTTTTGTAGGAGTTATTGCTCAAGACAGCATTGATAAAATAAATGTTATGAAAAAGTCAAAGGATACTCAAAGATCTTCCGCATCTTATCAAGGTTCAATATCTAATCTAAGAACTGGCAGTCTAGGAAATGACTGTGAGGTTATGATAAAAAAAGACGACCCCTTCAATGATGAAATTGAAGCAATAGATGCTCCTCAAGGAAACTATTCAGATAAGGATTTTGAAGATAAAGAAGACAAACTAGAATCTAGACAATCAAACATCATGAAAAAAAGAGCAGCACCAGCAAACAACCTTCCATCATATGGTCTTTCTAAGAAAGACAATCGTTCAGTAAAGGAAAGACTAAAGGAAAGAGGTGGAAAAGACTGGGGTCTTTTGTAAATTGGAGGAAACATATCTGAAAAAGAAAACAAACAGTAAACACAATAAGTAATTAATACTTTGGGCATTATTGGCTTTAGTTATTTAGTTAATATTAATTAAGGTTATTGCCAGAGGTAATGCAACTAAAGCAATAAGTAATCAAGCACATAATCAAAAACAACAATTAAGCTAATAACCCGGATACCTGCTATTTAAAGTTTCATTTAAATTGTCATTGTTGAGATAACGAATATTGTAATAATAGAGAAATGAGAGGAACAAAAAGTTCAATAAATTCACACACCCTTTGTGAAATTTGTGGTATTAATACTGGTTATAGAGGCACATTTTCAATAATGGATTAAATAATTTAATCTTTAAAGATTAAATTATTCTTTTTTTATTTTTTCATACTCTTTTTTTAAAACTAAAGCATCGGTGTGTGGCACAGGGCTTTCGGAGATGATGACCCCAGAGGCCTTGCTTTCAACAAGCTTTTCAAGAATTTTCGTGTAAGGAAAATCCGAGTCTTTCAAAAACACATGGTTTCTTTCGCCTTTTGGGGAGTATTCAATCCCTGACATATGACAATGTATTTTCTTTAAGTAATCAGGATAACTGTTCAGCTTTTCAAAAAAAGAATAAATGTTTTTCTGCTCTTTGAAAAACCCATTTCCACGAGCATGCTGATGCGAGAAGTCAATTACTGGTAGTACATTTTCTGATTTATATTTGTCATAAAAATAAAAGACATCTTCAAAGGAACCAACTTGTGTTTCTTTTCCTGTAAGTTCCAAACCAATGTTTATTTTTTCTTTGTTTCCTTTTTTTTTAACTTGTTCAATTATCTCCCCAATTCCATTAGAGATTTTAGAAAGAGCCTCTTGTCTCTCTTGTTTTTGAAAATAACCCGCATGGAAAAGAGCAATTTTTGAACCAATCTCTTGTCCAACTAAAAGTGTGTTTGTGATATAGCAAATACTGTTTCTAATAATCTCTAGATCAAAAGAACAAAGATTAATGTAGTAGGGGCAATGTATACTAAGTAAAATCTGTTTTTCTTCTGCAGTCTTTCTAATCTCTTTTAGTTGTTCTTTGTTATTAAGCTTAAGATAAACCCCTCTAACAAACTCAATTTCAAGAGCCTCTAAACCATAAGAAGAAACCTGATGTATACCAAGAGTTGTCTGGTCTTTTATTTTTGGCAATATCCGATTACCAACTCCAGGAATTCCAGCAGTTCCAAAAAAAAGTTTA
>CAYXAY010000038.1:0-5764 GCA_964463155.1 uncultured archaeon
AGGGGCTGGACTTAAGATCCAGTGCTTAGTGCTTCGCAGGTTCGAATCCTGCCCCCAGCATAACTGGTTTCGCTCGGTTAATGTGCAGTAGTTTTCATGGTTATCCGCGACAGACCAAAAGAAAACCACACGGAAAATTAATTACATAAAAACCATAGAAGATTAATATTAAAAAATTTAAATGAGAAAGATTATGAAAAAAGATCTAAAGAATTTACAAACTCAAAAGTTGATTGAAAACTTGTATAAGTTGTCAAAGGATAAGAAAAAGGACATCTATTCAGTGGTTGCAAGGATTTTAGAATCTTCAACAAGAAAACAACCATCCAAAAACCTTTTTAACCTTCAAAAGATGACTTGTGTTTTTGATGAAGACATAGTTGTAATTCCAGGAAAGCTTCTAGGCACAGGCAACTTGGAAAAGAAAATAACAATCTATTGCTTGAACGCATCAGAATCAGCAAAAAAGAAATTTAAGGGAATAAAGACATTAAAGGATTTCTGCAAGGATAATGTTGATTACAAAAAAGTAAAATTGATTAAGTAAAATTTATTTTGGTGAAAAATATGATAGTATTAAATGCAAAAAACAAAATACTTGGAAGACTTTGCACAGAGATTTCTTCTAGGCTTTTAAGAGGCTCTGAAAAGATTGTGGTAGTAAATGCAAACGATGCATTTATCACAGGATCAAGAGAAGACATCATGGCAAGGTTCAAGGAAAGAACACACAGAAAAGGAAAAGGTAACCAATTAAAAAACGCAAAATATCCAAGATACCCAGACAAGATGATAAAGTTTGCAGTTAGAGGAATGCTTCCAAGAAATGCAAGAGGCTTTATGACATTAAAGAATCTAAAAGTATTTACTGATATGCCAGAGACATATGTAAAAGACTTGCCAAAGGAAGTTGCAGAAAGACCAAAATTAAAAGGAATGACATTAAACGAGATTTGCGTATTACTTGGCGCAAAAATAAAAAAAAAGTGAGTGAAAAGAATGGTAAAGAATTATTTTGTTAAATCTTCTAGAAAGACATCTGTTGCAAGATGTATGGCTAAAGCAGGAACTGGGAAGGTCCATATTAACGGAACTCCACTTGAAGCAATGTATTCAGGTTACAAGCAAGGACTAATAAAGGAACCATTGATACTTCTTAATGAAGAATCAGCAAAGCTTGATTTTTTTGTTAATGTTTCTGGCGGAGGAGTAATGTCCCAAGTTCAGGTAACAAGATCATGTATTGCAAAAGCAGTGCTGGCAGCAAACAACAGAGAAAAAGTCAGAGAAAAGATTATGAAATACGACAGACATCTTCTTGTTGACGATGTTAGACAAAAAGAACCGAAAAAACAACTTGGTAAAGGAGCAAGAAAGAAAAAACAACATTCTAAAAGGTGAATTTTTTTATGATATGTCCAGTGAGATGTTTTACCTGTGGTCAGGTGGTAGCTGACAAGTATGATGAGTATGTTAAACTTACAACTCAGGAGAAGAAAACCCCTGAAGAGGCATTAAACATACTTGGCATAACCAAATATTGTTGTAGAAGAATGCTATTAACACATGTTGAGGTTATTGATGATATTATGAAGTATAATTAAAGTGTGAAAAATAATGGATAGTAAACCAAAAAAAGAAACTCAAATAGAAAAAAAACAAACACAAGGAAAAACCCTTGTAAACATTGACTTATTTCTAAAGAACGGAATACATATTGGAACAAAATATAAAAATGGCCCAATGAGAAAATTCGTTTTCAAGTCAAGAAACGACAAGATAAATGTCATGGACGTTCAAGTGATTGACAAGAGAATAAAAATCGCAATCGATTTCATTTCCAAGTATGAGCCAACAGACATAGTTTTCATATCAAGAAAGAAATATGCTCTTCCAGGAGTTAAGATTCTTGAGCAGACATTTGGCTATAAGTCAAAGCTAAACAGATTTATACCTGGAACATTTACTAACCCAGAATCAGAACACTTCATGGAACCAAAATTAGTATTTATCGCAGACCCTAATGTTGACAGGCAAGCAATTGTTGAAAGCACAAAAGCAAATATCCCAATTGTTGCTCTTTGTACAACTTCAAGTAATACAAGAAACGTTGACTTGATAATTCCTTACAACAACAAAGGAAGAAAATCCGTTGCATTGTTCTTTTGGTTATTGATAAGGGAATTACAATTAAAGAATGGAGTAATAAAATCAGATAAGGATTTTGCATATGCAATTGAGGATTTGATTTACAATTCAGAATTTGGAGAAAAAGAAATTGATGAAGAACAGCCACTTCCAGGAAAAAGAACAAGAAAAACTCCAGTAAGAACAACAAGAAGACCAATCGGCGCTGAAAGAAAACCATTAACAGGCGACGCTCCAAAAAGATCATATATAAGAAGACCACCAATAACACCAGCTCCAGTAGCAACAGAAACTAAGTCAGAAGGGTCAGTAAAAACAGAAACAACAGACAACGGTTCAAAAGAATAGCTTTATTTAATTATCGCTAATATATATATAATAGATTAATGTGAAAAGGTTATGCAGAATAGTAAAATACTAAGTCTTTTGTTAGACCTTGGGCTTACAGAGTATGAAGCAAGAACTTTAACTACATTATTTAATTTTGTAGAAGCAGATGCTCCTCATATTAGTAGAAATGCAGAAATTCCAAAGACAAGAATCTATGATGTTTTAGATAAACTAAAAGAAAAAGGACTAGTTCTAGAGGTTTACGGAAGACCTAAGAAATACAAAGTAATTGAGCCAAGCGAGATATTCAATTATCTTCTTTACAGCAAGCAAAAAGAGCTTTCAGTTCTTGACAAGCAAGTAAAAGACATTTTAAGTAAAGAGACATGGACTGGACAAGTAACAGGCGCTCAAGAAAAGATACTACAAGTTAAAAATATTAAAGATTACAATAAACTATTATCTCAGGAATTTGATGATGCAAAAAAAGAGATTACTGGTTTTACACATTTTGATGAAAGAATCGATGCTTTTAAAAGCATTTATGAAAAGCCTGAATTAAATGTTAAACTTATTTCAAAGCCAATAGCAAAAAACCATTCTGTTCCAAAGCACTTTTCAATACAGGAAAAAGACCATTCAATGGATGCTTTTGTTATTGACAAGAATAAGGTTGTTATGTCTCTAAATGATTTGACAACACCAAAAGAAACATATCACTTGACAATTCTAAAGAATAATCCATGCCTTGCAAAAGCGTTGCTCTCACACTTTGATGATTATTGGAAAAAGAGCAATAACAACAATCACTAATTTTTAATTAAATTTTCGGCAGTATACTGCACATTTATGTGCTGATAAGGGGCCCCCAATAAACATTAAATTGCGAAGCGATTTGGTTCATTTTAAAAGAACGACACAAATGTTCTTATCGTCGTTTAACAGAATTGTTAAACGACATAAATATCTTACGAATGCTTGGCATCCAGAAGTTACCGCACTTTACAACCTTACAAAAATTTGTAAGTAAAATTAGTAAGGACATTTTACAAAAACTAGTCGGGATAATAACATCACAGTACACATACCATTTAGAAAACCGCCAAGTTATCAGTCAGTATCTGATAACAGAATAAAAGCAATGAAACGATTTAGAACTAAATCTTATAACAAAAGATCAATAGTTGAATCAGTAATCTCTGCAATCAAGCGAACAACTGGTGAATATGTAACTGCGACTAAACTGGATAACCCGCAAAAGCAGGTTATCCTAAAAGTGTTAACTTATAATTTAGAACCTCTGAGTAAAAACAAAAAAGCCATTTCTTTTACAATATTAATATTGTAAAAGGATTTCTACAGAACCATTATACACAAGCAAAGATTTAAATATTTTTTCGGTATTTATTTATATGTTTGTTTTTATGGTGATATCTATGTTTAGATCTAAGAAAGGACAGGCGGCAATGGAAGTTTTAATTATTTTTGGCGTTATGATTATTGGCGTTGTTGTGTTTGGAGCATTTTACCTGCAAAATGTTGGAACAAAGATTTCAAGTCCTGCTGGCACTCCAGGAGACAAAGATCCAACAACCCTGATTCAAACAAAATACGATAAGACAATAATCAATGACGGGATAATAAACCAGACAAGCATGACAGGTGGCAGTTCATTTGTTAATAAAATAACTGGCGAAATAACAGGCTGTAATAATAATGGAATTTGTCAAACACACATAGGCGAAAATTCACTTAATTGTTCTGATTGTTGTAGTGCTTCAGGATGTAGTAATGGTCAATGTAATATTTGTTGTCCAGATAATTGTGTTCTAATAGACTCCTGTGAAAATGGAGAATTAGATGTAGACGAAGAAGATATTGATTGTGGGGGGGTTTGTCCTAACAGCTGTATAATCCCCCCAAATTGTAATGAAAATGAAATCTGTGAACCCCATCTAGGTGAGACTGCCTTAAATTGCCCAACAGATTGTGGTATAGGTTATCTAACTTGTGGAAATGGAACATGTGATGCAGGAGAGACTCATTCGACTTGCCCACAAGATTGTAGATGTGGAGATGAATTTTGTGGATACGGTGAAAACACAACCAATTGTTCAACAGATTGTTATTGTGGTAACAATAGATGTGATACAGGGGAAAATCGCCTGAATTGTTCGAAAGATTGTTATGAATATTTATTTTTTAAAATTATATCTCCGATTTCAGATAACGACAATTATTACTTTAGTTTTGTGGGAGAAAACACCCCTGTATTTTTTTATGCTAAACTATTAAGAAACAAAAATGGATCAATAATTGAATTAACAAAGGACGAAAAAAAAGAAATTAATGAGGCAGGCTTTACTGTAAATTGGTTTGTAGATAATGGTTTAGAGTTAGCAACAAATAATTATTTTTGGGGGGAAATTCCAAAAACAACAACCCTATTAGCACAAAGTAATTTAAATATAAGTTATCAAGATGAAATTTCAATAAAGACAAGCGAATCTGAAGAAAATAAAATATTAAGTGGAGATCCTAACTCAGAAATAATTTCGTTTATTAAAAAAGAAGAAGATCCAATAACGACAGAAACTATTGCTAAATTTAATAATATAGTAGAGCTTGGACACAATATTGATTACTTAATTGGTTGTAGTTGGTATTTTGTTAATTTAGACAATTATAAAATACAGCACATATACAATGATTATCGGTGTGGCTTATCTGAAAGAAACCAATTGTCTTACTATGGTTTTGAAGATGGCCAATCCTATTTAGTATATGTTCAAGCAAAAGCCATGTCAAAAGACGTGGTATATTGCCCTCCGCCATCCGTATATGACCAGGCAGTACCAAACTGCTGGGTTACAGTCCCAGCACATCAAATAATAGATACTAGAATGCAAATGATTACTATTGAATCCAACAAATAGTGTTCCATAAATAGCGCTTTCTATTTTCTTTTTATTCTAAAACAAAAATATTGTTGTATTTACTATAGAAAGTCGTGAGCCAGAGCACCGCACATTTATGTAGCGGGTGAATGGCGTCTCGCACGACTTGTTTTTAATCTTTTTCTAATAAGTATATGCCTATTGGTCGGAGACCAATAGGAGTGTATCATATATGAATGACTTATATAGCTATTAGAATAAAAACATTTCGGATGCACGCCGAAACTCGTTTCACTTTGTTTTTGTTTCAAAATATAGATATAATACATTCCGTAGTGTTTTTATAAGTGAAATAGTAAAAGATATTTTTAATGTTGTATCTCAAAAAT
>CAYXAY010000039.1:0-4965 GCA_964463155.1 uncultured archaeon
TCTAGGGGTGTTGAGATATATTAATTGGTTTGTGTTTCTGGGGGTGTTTCTTTTAAGGGGAAAGAAAAAGGCTATGTAGAAACCACCAACCCGTATTTTCTGAAAAATCAACATCTAGCAAAATATCTTCTCTGAAGATTAGAGTAATTGGAAATTCTGGTTCTGCCAACCAATCCTTTATTCTTTAGTATAAGATCATCAACCGATTTATACATAACGCTTACATTGTCTCTAAACTTATTTGTTCTTTTAAACATTTTACATCACCAGATATCTGTGTGTTTAGAAAAGGGGGTCATTTTCGGGGGGGCGGGTGTCCAGTGCGGAATTTATAAATCTAATGATATTAGATTTATTTATGACTCCGTAATTGACCACAAAAGAATTTACCGCAATAATTGTAAACGAATTAAAAAAAACAGAACTACCTAATTAAAATTCAAAAGATAAATTAGGACAGAAAAGAAGAAATTGAAAAAAGAAATAAAATCAAGAGATTTAAAGCAAAAATAAAATTCTAGCTGTCCAAGTAATTGTGTGAATAATATGCCAATAAGAAAACAAATCACAAAGTTTAGAAAAGATGTTATTAGAAATGTAGGAACGCAGTTCCATCTCCGAGGAGACGTCAGAGAAAACAAATTTAATAATAACCAGAATGCCTTTGTTCAAGGCAGCGTATGTGGTATTGAGATTCCTGCATACCTTATTCAGCCAAGATACAAAATAAATTCTAAGGAGTGGCTTGAAAAACTACACGCAACAATCCATGCAGCAACCTATAGAACAATAAGAAGGGGGCTCCAGACAAGATTACATGAACCAGAAAAAGAAAACCCAAAATACCTTCCAATAATTCAAGTTTTTAGAACAGAACACGGCCAAAAATCTAATGACACAAGATTTAATCAAGACTTCAAGCCATACAGGACAATGTACGAGAAAGGTAGTGTTCATGGCAAAGCAAAAGAAACATTTCGGGAAAGCAACCTTAGTAGAAATAAAGAATTTAACGACACAAAGCTTTTTGATGTTTTTTTAACAAAGAAAGAATATATTGATTTGATTAATGGTATAAAGGAGGATTTAAGAAAAGCAAACTCTAACTTTTCTTTTCAAGAATTAAATAGAAGTTTCTTTTTTGATTCAAATGATCCCAATTATAAACAAAAAATAAGATTGTTCCACGAAATTACAAAATTTAAAAGAGGCATTGCTTTTCTTGATGAAACAACTCCGTCTTCAATTGGAGAATATATATTTTATCTTCGTCTTTCAAGATTAATGACAAACAAGCTTGTAAGAAAGGCAATTGAGTATGTTGAAAAGCAAAAAGCAAAGAATCAAAGCTAATGCTTCTTTTTCTTAAGATGGTCCTCTCTAAAGATAGTATGGTAGGTTTCGTCGTAGTATTTCCCATTGTGTCTTGCATAATCTTTTAGAATGGTTTCTCTTTTAAAACCACATTTTTCAAGGACTTCCCAAGATGCTTTGTTTTGAACAGCAGGCGTTGCCCAAATCCTATGACGTTTTGTTTTTGGGAACGCAAAATCAATCGCGGCTTTAACAAGCGCTGTGTAATAGCTTTTATCCCAATATTTTACATCAATGCCATATAACTATGTTCAGCCGAGTAATTGTGGTCAGAGCTGTTAAGACCTGCCGAGCCAATCAAATATTTGTTTTCTTTTAGAGGGGGGCAGAAGGAAAGTTGTGTCTTTCCTTGGTTTTTGATTAGCGATTTCATTCCTTTTTTGACTATTGCGACAGTGTATTTGCCTCTTATCTCGTTATAAGCAGTCATCTTGGGATTAGACCGGATTTCTAATATTTCCTTTTACAAAATTGCATTTTATGATTTGACAAGTATTAGTCTTTTGGTTTTTGGTTTTAGAGTTTTTTTAAGATAAGCATCTCAAGAGGCAATGGGTTTATAAAATAGAGTGTGTCCAAGTATATGTGTAAAATAAAAAAAGAAAAAAAACGTTACGACATTTAAGTTGTAAGGTTCTTCTAGATAAACTTCTGCACTATCTAGCTCCTTTAAAGTACAGGTATGTTTCTTCAAAACATTTGTGTCTTATCTTTGTTAGATTTTCCTTTGGCGGAACAGTAAAGTCATAGAAAAGATAGACAAATTCTTTGTCTGAGATTAGTTTCGGATTTATTTCATAGTTAGGGTATGTCTTTTTTAGATCTTTTTTAATCTGATTAATCTTTTCTTCTACGTCCTTAAGTTCAACAGAAGTCACAGGTGCCTTTACAATCACAGGGATGTTTATGCTACCAAAAGTTATCACATGTTTTTCCAAGAAAAGTTTGTTTGGAATTTTCATTGTTTGTTTTATCTCTGTGTTGATTGGGTCAACAAAAACGAAAAATGTTCCAATATGTTTAACAATTCCCTCTTCTTCCCCCATTTTAACATAGTCTCCAATCCTAAATGGTTTTTTTGTAAGAAGCATAAACCACACAAAATATGAAAGTATAATATCTCTTATAGCAAAAGCAATACCGGTTGTCGCAAGTCCCAAGAATATGGTTATGTTTGATAATGTAAAACCAAGTGTCCAAAGCACAAAGGCAGTTGCTAAAACATAAATAATAGAAATATATAGTTTATTTAATAATAACTTTTGCTCTGCATCTACACTTTCATCAAACAGTTTATGAACTTGTGATTGCGTCAACCTAACGAACACGGTTGCAATAAAATATGCCCAAATAATAATAGAAATTGTCTTTAATGTGGTTATTACGCTAGGATTAAGACTTATCCACCCTTTTGATTGCGCCATGACTGTTGCTGTTATTGTAAGTAAAAACGCTCCTAAAATAAGTATTAACTTGTTTACTGCGCGTTCTGCTTTATAAATATGAAATAGCTTCTTTTTTATATTAAACATATATTAATCCCTTTAAATATAATATAGAAAGTATTTAAATAATTATTTTTTTAATATTTTTCGGGTTATGGAGAAAAGGGTACGGGTTTTGTGTCCGACATTTCGCGCAATTATTTTTCTTTTATGGGAAAATGCCTTTGAGAATTCTCCAACTCCATAAATCACCGGTCTAAAAGTAATTATTTCCTTAACAATATTTTTGTATTCTTTATGTGGTTGTCTCTTGTCTTTTATCCTGCTAGTAAATATTGCGGTGATTAATCTAAAGAAAATACCAACAACAAAGATAACAATTATGCCTTTGCTTTCAGTCCCATAAAAACCTGTTGCTATCTTATTGATAAATGCACCAAGAAGAGCACCAATTGTTAACGCGATAGCCTGGAACAACATAAAGAAAGTAAAATGTGTTATTAGGTTTTTCTTGAGATTTTGATAGATATATGTTGTTATTGAAAGTCCAAGACCAGCGGTGATTACTGCATCGATAAAGACAAGTATTGTAAGTATGACAATATTATGCGAAAACAAGATTAAAGCCAAAGGATAAAGAGGCAAGAAAAGCATTGTTGCCTTCAAAACTTTAGTTGCCCCAAACTTATCACACACCTTGCCCCAATATTGAAGACTTACAATTACTCCAATAATTGAAATTATTGACAAGATTAAATATTTGGTGTATCCTAGATTGATAATATTAAGAATGTAAAATGTATTGTAGGGCACAGTGATATAAAGACTAAAATAATAAATCAAAATAACAATCATGAAATAAAGATAAGTCTTGTCTTTCATTATTTCTTCTTTAAACACAGAAAACATTGGCCTTTTGGTGTGACCGGTCTCTTGTATAATCTCTTCCTTGTCTTCTGTTTTGTTCATCATATTAAGATACAATCCAGAAACAAATCTGCAAAATCCCGCAAAGATAAAAATTATTGTAAATCCCAAAAGTGCATCTTTGCTACTGATTGCTTCAAGAAGATATCCTGCAAGAATCAATGGAACAATTGACACCAATTGCAAGATAATGCTTTTTCTAGCATTGTAGTCTCCAATTTTTTCAAGATTAAACAATTTTCCAATCCAATCAGTGTAAACTGGTCCCAGAAATTGGCTGATAATTGTAAAGATGGTTGCAAGAATCAAAACAAACCAGATTTGCGCTTTCCCAATAAACAAGACATGTGCAAAGCCAACTGGTATCCAAAGAGCAGCAGACGCCATAACAAAGAAAACAACCATTTGTTTCTTGGAATTAAAAAATCTTAATATATCATAAGAGAAAAAACAAACAATTGCTGCAATCAAAAGAGGGGCATAAGACAATAAACCAACCTCAAAACTGTTTGCCCCAAGCGTTATAAGATATGGTGCAAGAAAGACAGACGTAAGGTAAAACATTATTGCCCAAAAGGCACCATCCAGCGCAGAATACCTAAAATCAATTCTTTGCTGTTTATGTGTTTGCTGGAAGTTTAAAACCATATCCGCACTTAATTTAAAGTAGATTAGTAATATTATTAATCAAAATATAATTTAAATCGTTTAGTTTTTTGCCTTTAAAAAAACCAATATTTAAAAACACTAATAATCTAAAGTATTTATATGGACGGAAAGATAACAATTGACAAAGAAACATTAAAAGCAATAGCATCAGACACAAGATTAAATATTTTAAAATCTTTAGATAAAAAGAAAAAAACCCTTTCAGATTTATCTAATGAATTAAAGTTATCAAATCCAACAATAAAAGAACATTTAGAAGTTCTTTCAAGAGCAGGCCTTGTAAAAAAAGAAGATTCTGTTAGAAAATGGAAATATTATTCTTTGACTTTAAAAGGAAAACAATTGCTTAAACCATATGAGACAAGATTATTTTTGGCTTTAATTTTAACAATAGTAGGAGTAATAGGTTTTGCTTTGTTTTTAATAATGACTTCAACAATTGGAGGATCAAATAAAGATTATGCCCGACCAGAAATGACAAGGTCTTTTGTAGCAGATGCAATGGACTCATCTACAATTTCTTCTGCTTCACCACCTTTCAATTATAATA
>CAYXAY010000040.1:0-4111 GCA_964463155.1 uncultured archaeon
CAATGCACACAAAGCTTGATTCAGAAGTTTCTAAAAGAATTCTAACAACAAAAGGAACAGGCTTTAAAACAAAAAGAAGCGGTGAAAGAAGAAGAGTTAGAGTTTCTGGGAGAACCATTATTGATAAGACTGCTCAAGTTAATATCAAGTTAACTGCAGGAGACACAACAGGCTTTTATGAAAGATTCCCCAAGCAAAAGAAGGAAGAAGACTCAACTCCTAAAAAGAAAAAGAAGTAAATAAAATGGAAAATATTCAATCAGTTATAAACATTGGGGTGGTCGGACACGTTGACCACGGAAAAACAACATTAACTTCAAAGATAACTGGAACTTGGACAGACAAGCATTCTGATGAAATCAAGCAAGGCATATCAATAAAACTAGGATATGCTGATGCCTGCTTTTATAAATGCAAAACCTGTCAAGGCCTGCAAGCTTATGGTATTACAAACAAATGCCATCTTTGCGGTGGGGAAAGAGAACTTGTAAGAAAAGTTTCTTTTGTTGATGCCCCTGGTCACGAAACACTAATGGCAGTAATGTTGTCTGGTGCAACTCTATTAAACGGAGCAATACTTGTTGTTGCAGCAAATGAAGAATGCCCACAGCCAAGAACCATTGAACATTTCTCAGCATTAAAGATGCATGACATAAAAAATCTTGTTGTTGCCCAAAACAAACTAGATTTGGTAACAAAAAAAGAAGCACTTGAAAATTATAAAAAGATTAGAATGTTTTTGGATGATGAAGGTTATAAGCATGTTCCAATAGTTCCAACATCTGCGCATTTTGATGCAAACATTAACGCATTGGTTTACGCATTATTAACATCAATACCAGTTCCTGAGCTTGACACAAAGGCCCCATTGAAAATGAGAATAGTGAGGTCTTTTGATATCAACAAACCAGGTAGTGCAATAGATAAATTAAAAGGGGGAGTGCTTGGCGGAGCTATAATGCAAGGAACTTTATCTGAAAAACAAAAGGTGTGGTTATACCCAGGAATAGACAAGCCAATAGAAGTTACCGTTGAATCACTAAATTCTGGTGGAATCCCTTACAAGAAAGTACATGCAGGCGGGCTTATAGCAATAGGAACAAGCCTTGATCCTTTCTTTGTTGCAGGTGATAAGATGATTGGACAACTTGTTTGTGATGAATCCTCTAAACCACTATTAAACCAGGACCTAGAACTAAAGTACACAAAAATAGAAAGACTACTAGAATCAAACAAAGAGCCAATAAAACTTGGAGAAAATATTGTTCTAATAATTGGAACAGCAGCGCATCTAGGCAATGTAAAAAAAATAAAAGCAGACACTTTAAGCGTGTCATTAAGAAATACCGCAGTCTATTACAAGGAAGAGACAATAGCAATAAGCAGATTAATTTTAGGACGTTGGAGACTATCCGGATATGCACAAATCATATAGGATAACAAATGTGATTGTTGATACAAATGTTTTCATATACATGTATGAACTAAAAAGAGACATATTTGAATTTGCATTGAATGTCTTGCCAAATGCGAAGTTTTTTGTGCTTGACCAATCCATTAAAGAAATAGAAAAAGTTTACAAGGATAAGCCAAGAAAACTAAAAACCCTAAAAAGCTACATAGACAAGCTAAGGGAAAAAAACAAGTTTGAGATACTAGAAGTAAAAAAAGAACTAATAGAAAAATACAAAAAAGTGGATAATTTATTAATATATTTCAGCAATAAATATATAATATACACAAATGACAAAATATTAAAATCAAAAATTAAGAAAAAAGGAAATAAGGTTTTAACATTAAGGCTACATGATGTTTTCTTTAACTAAAAAAAGGGAAGTGTAAAAAATGGGATATAAAAAATACAACTTGGAAGGAATTGTTAGTATTGCTCCACAAAGATTGTCAGGGGAACTAAAAGACATTATCCTTGCTCAACTATGTAATGACTTTGAAGGAGTGATTGATAAAAACATAGGAGTGATTGTTGCAGTAATTGATGTCATTTCTCATGATATTGGAGAAATTGTTCCTGCAGATCCAAATGTGTTTTTTAAAGTTAAATTCTCAGTTATAACCTATCTTCCAAGACTTCACGAGATTGTTTCAGGAAATGTTTCCCAAGCAACAGACTTTGGTGCATTCATTAAGATTGGGCCATTTGAAGGGCTTTGCCATGTTTCCCAAGTTATGGAGGATTTTAATTCTTATAATGGTGAACTTCCGGGTTTTACAGGAAAGGAATCAAAGCAAACATTAGTTGTTGGAGACGAAGTTCTAGCAAGGATTGCTAATGTCAGTCTAAAACCAAGCATAACAGATACAAAGATTGGTCTAACAATGAGACAGTTTGGCCTAGGAAAAGAAGAATGGCAAGAAACAGAAAAGAAGAAAGAAAAGAAAACAATTAAGAAAACAACAGGCAAGGGAAAAGAAGCCAAGGCAGACAACAAGTCTAGATCAAAGAAAAAGTGATAGAGATTTTCCCCAGAAAATCAAATACGTTTCTAGGTCCCAGAAAAATAAATTTTTCTTGGGCTTTATCAAAGAACCCCTCGGTAAAGAAATTAAACTAAGGTGATATTTGTGGTATACAAAGCATGTAGAAAATGTAGAAAAATAATAGAGGATGATATTGCTGATGAAGACAAACAATCAATAAAGGATTGTCCAATCTGCGGTGGAACAACATTTACAACTTTTTGGAAAGGAAACGCCTTAATTGTTGACCCAGAAAACTCAGACATAGCAAAAGCAATGGAAGTAAAAACACCAGGGAGATATGCATTAAGATTAAGTAGATAAAAAAGGAGATTAATATGAATGTAGAGATAGAAAAGCAAAGAAACGAATTATTACACAGAACGGCAGTAATCGCAAAGATAAAGAACGCAAAAACACCAAACAGAAAGGAACTTTTAAAGAAAGTTGCTGCAATGCTTGGCGCTGATGAAAAATTACTTGTTATTGACAAGATTAGTCAAGAATCAGGAAAGCAATCAAGCAAGGCATATCTAAAATTATATGACAATGCAAAAGTTCTAAATGAACTGGAATTAAAATACAAGATTAAAAGAACCGGAGATCTTGAAGAGAAGACAGCCGAAAAGAAAGAGGAGTGATATTAGGTGGGTAAAAAGAAAGGCAGCGGTGTAAAGAAAGGAAAGACAAAGCACAAGTCAACAGTAAATATTAAAGTAAGCAAATTTTATTCGGTTAGCGGAGAACACGTTGACAAAAAAGGCAAAGACTGCCCTAAGTGCGGTACGGCAGTCAAGATGGGACTTCACAAGGGAAAAGACGGGAAAGCTAGATTTGCTTGTGGAAAATGCGGAATGAATGTTTTTGAATAAAACATTCTTTTTCTCTGATAAACTATGTTATATATTCCAGAAGATTTCATTTTAGATGTTCTTTTATTTTTCATCCCTTTTTATTTCATATTTCTTGTAAACAGAGTAACTGTTATTCCAGAGATATTTAGAATGCAGGGTTTTACAAAGAAACCAATCATAGATATTCTAAAAAACACAATGATAATCTTATTTTTACTTTTCTCTTTAAGTTATGTTCTTGGTTTCTTTGCCTTATGGTTTGGAGTTTCAGATTTAAATCTTGTTGGGGAAAAGATTCTAAAGTTTAGCCCATTTCTTATTCTCTATCTCTTTATTATCAGAGGGTTTCTAGAAGAATGGTTCTTTAGGGGCTTTCTTATGCCAAGAATTGGAGTGATCTTTTCTAGTTTGTTGTTTGCTTTAGGTCATCTTGCCTATGGTTCAATCATAGAAGTGCTTGGCGCCTTTGTTCTTGGGGTTTTGCTTGCAAGAATGTACCAAAAAACAGGAAACCTTTGGCCAAATATACTTGCGCATATTCTTTACAATGTAGCAATATACCTTATTCTTGTTTTTTCTTAGATTTAACTTATTTAAGTTACATATAACCACTTTCCGTTAATTGTTCGTTATTCCTTAAATATATTCAAACATAGCAACACCCACAATATATGCACATATTATTCTAAAAAATGGGCCAAAAAGCACAGCAAATGACAGATAGTATATATATATTGTTGGCAACATAAATATTTTGGAATTTGGGATTTCAATTAATC
>CAYXAY010000041.1:0-3438 GCA_964463155.1 uncultured archaeon
ATAAATTTCCTGTTTGATGTTTGAAATCATCTCTTGCTCTTGGTTACTTAAATCTCCTTCAAGTAACTCAAGCTTTGAGATCATTTCTGAGTTTAATGAAACTTCAAGGACATCTCCTTCCTTGAAATCCTTAAGATAAGTGGCTGCATCTATTGAAACTGCAACCTCTTGGTCTGTTGTTGCAATATCTACTTGCTTACCATCTGTCTGTATTCCTTCTATTGTTCCTATTGTGTTTTCTGCAATTGTTACCTTTGCTCCGCAAATAAGCCTTCCCTCTAATATTCTTACTCCAACTACTGCTGGTTTTGAGCTTCTGAATATGAAGTTTGGAAGAACCTTAAACCGGCAAGGATATATTATTTCTTTTAATAATTTATCTTTTTGACATTTTCTTGTTTTGGAAAGCCAATCTTGGTATTCCTCAATTAATTTATAGATAATATTGTTTTTAAATATAGGGATTTGATTTTTTATTATTTCGTCTTCAAACTCTGTTGATATCTTGACATTGAAGAGGAACAATACCCCCTTTTCCTTGTCCTTTTCGTTCAATATCTTTAATTCTATCAAGTCTTTGTTTGTGAATTCTCCTATATCTGAACTTGCCACGCAAATTCCTGCGTTGTCCAACAATTTGTGTAATGCTTCTAATGATCCTAATGTGTCTGCCTTTACTAGTGCCCCTATCCCTTCTCTTTTAAAGCAACTATAGGATTTTGTTTTTAGATGTTCTATTGCTTCTTTATCAAAACTAGAAACAATTACTGCTCCTGGAAGACAATTCTCTATGCCTGGTGCGACAATCTTTATTCCTGCTGCTGCATAAACTTGGTCTGTCTTTTCAAAACTGCCTTTTTTGTCAACCGCTGTCATGAAGTTTGGCTTTAGCATTGTTTTTATTTTCGCGGTTTGTAAGCCAAGTCTTGTTGGAAAGACAATATCATCTTTAGTTTTTAGGTTTCCTTGATAGATTATAACATCTGCTGTTGAACCAAAGCCTTTAAGGTCGCCAACTTCAAGAACAGCTCCTTGCATGAAGTCTGTTTCTTCAACTGTTATTTTCTTCCCCAAGAACTTTTGACTTAGAACTGACAAAAACAATATTGCTTCAGAAATACCCCAGCAGTTTTCACATGATGCTGGAATAATTGCAACTTGTTTTGTAAAGTCAGCTATTCTGTCAAACCTTTCTGCTTGAAAGCCCTTGTCATAAAGCTGTCCAACAACCCTATAGATTAGTTCATCTAACTTTTCTGAAACGTTTTTTGATTGTGTGTTAAGATTGTAAGTTATGTCTTTGCCTTCTTGGTACCAGCCTTGGATCAAATCAATCTTGTTTGCAATTACAATGAAAGGAACCTTATACATCTTTAGAATATTGAGCGTTTCAATATCCTGCACTTGTAATCCTTTGTTGATATCCATTACAAGCACCACAAGGTCAGCAAGGCTTCCTCCTCTTTCTCTAAGATTGTCAAATGCATTGTGTCCTGGTGTGTCGATAAATAATAAACCAGGAATCATCAATTCAAAGTTGTATTTCTTTGCAAGATGTCCGCTGAGTTTTTGAATGGTTTCAATTGTTATCTCTGTTGCTCCTATGTGTTGCGTTATTCTTCCAGCTTCTTTGTCAACTATTGTCGTACCTTTGATTTTATCTAGAAAAGTTGTCTTTCCGGAGTCTATGTGACCCATAACAGTGATTATTGGTTGTCTATAAACTATTTTTTATCACACTTTTTATAGATAAAACTATTTGGTCGAAAAGAATTTTAAGCAATTGCGTGCTTTTTCTTATGTCTTTCTTTTTCTATATGATAGGTATCTGTCCATTTTGTCTTTAATGGCTTATACTTTTTGGTTAGTTGGTTTTTCTTACATTTGCTTGAACAAAAATAACTAGCTGTGCCGTCCTTTTTAGCATATATTATACCAATGCCTCTTTTTATTTCTTTTCCACAGAATGTACAATTCATTTGTATTCCCCCGCCTTTTAACGGCCCCTTATGTCCTTTGCTTCTGATTCTGGATTCATTAAGATTAGAATATCTCCTTTCTTTACAAGTCCCCTTACATTTCTTTTCTTAATTCTTCCTTTTTCAAAGCCATCTAATATTCTGCAAAGAACTTGGGTTGCTTCGCCTCTTGAACCTGTTCTTCCAACAATTTCTACGATTTCTGCTGGAACTCCTTCTTCTGGCATTATCAATCAACTCCTTTATTCTTCTACAGTTGGTGTTTCTATCTTTTCTTCAACTATTTCTTCTGATGGTTTTTCTTCAACTGGTTTTTCTTTTTTTGCAACTGGTTTTTTCTCTGCCTTTGCTTCTTTTTCGGCTGATGGTTTTTCTTTTTTTGCAACAGGCTTTTTCTCTGCCTTTGCTTCCTTTTCAGCTGATGGTTTTGCCATTGGTGCAACTCCTGAAATTTCTTCTATCTTTGAAATTAATGCTGAAAACTCCTTTTTTATAACTCCTTCATCAACAATTGCTATAGCACTTGCTTTAGCGTTTATTCCTGAAACTTTTCCAAGTTCCTCTTTTGTTGAAACATAACTAAATGGTATTCCTTTTTCCTTACAGATAACTGGTAAATGCATTACAATTTCTACTGGTGTTATATCTTTAGCAATTACAACTAATTTTGCTGTATTTCTCTCTACCATTTTTGTTACTTCGTTGATTCCTACTTTTATTTTTCCTGATTTAGAAATCTTTGAAATAATGTCAGCTTGAAGATTCTTTAAATCCTCAGGTACACTGAACTTAACATAGTCTGCCATTTTAAAACCTCCAAAATGTTTGTTTTTTCATCGGCTTTTTTCTTTAGAAAAAAGTTTTTTATTTGTATATTATATTTGTACCTGGAAACCTTTATAAATAGATTTATCTTTTCTATATATTATGGACTATAAGAAAGCAATAAAGCAGGAAGAAAAGGCATCTCTTTGCCTTAGAAAGAAGATTGGAGCAGTTATTGTAAAGAACGGTTTAATTATTGGCAGAGGGCATAATGGTAACTCTAAAGATATTCCTCCTTGTTCAGTTATAGGCTGTGCAAAAAACTATTTTAAGTTTAGATCTGGGCTTAGAAATGAACTTTGTACTGGAATCTGTGCTGAGCAAAGGGCTATGATTGATGCTATTAAAAAAGGACATAGCCTTAAAGGCGCAGAACTATATACAACTTATAGCCCTTGCGTTTTTTGCTCTAGGTATATGATTGAGTTTGGTATTAAGAAAGTCAATTACAAAGAAGAATACAATGATGCATTTGCAAAACAAATACAAAAATTAGGAAAAATAGAAATGAACCAAATCGCCTAACGATTTGGTGTTTATTGGGAGCCCGTATCTGCACACAAGTGTGCAGTATTACAAACTGGCACCCTTACTAATTAATTTGCATGTAACTGCTCATACTTTTGGCCTTCGT
>CAYXAY010000042.1:0-3186 GCA_964463155.1 uncultured archaeon
TGAACCATCCGACCATAAGTCACTATTGTTAGCTTGTCACCCTTTTTCTTGATTTCAGCTTTGCCAATTTTGATCTTTTCACTTGAAACATCGCCTTTCAAAAGATGCAACAATTTATGTTCAATGAAAATTACAGGATTCCCGTTCTCTATGGCTGCCTTCATCAAACTCTTGGCATCATTAGGTGTTGATGGATAGACAACCACCAGTCCCGGGATTTGCACAAACAAAGATTCTAAATTCTGCGAATGTGTTGCCCCATAACCTCTACCAGAGCTTATGATCACTCTTACAACCAAAGGAACTCTAAATTGGTTTGCAGAAAGATGTTTAATTTTGGCGGCTTGATTAATTAGTGGATCCATTGCATGCAAAATAAAATCCATAAAAGTAAACTCAACTATCGGTTTTAACCCACACATGGCAGCACCTACAACTATTCCAGTGGTTGCTGCTTCAGATATCGGAGTATCAATTATTCTGCTGTCAAATTTTTTATGAAATTCTTTAAAAACTCCACTTGCACCACCCCACTCTCTTACATCCTGCCCTATTATAATTATACTTTTATCCTCTTTCATTTTCTCAACAACTACTTGCCTAATTGCTTCAATATAAGATATTTTCATTTTGAAACCTCTAAATCTTTTAACTCTGCAATTTCAGATCTTTCAGTAAATAAAACTGCTTCCTTTAATTCTTTCTTTGCTTTTAATTCGATTAGTTGTATCTGATTTTTCGTTAAAATCCTCTTGCTCAAAAGATACTCTTTAAAATTTTTGATAGGATCTTTCTTCTTCCACCCGGTAATTTCCTCCCTTTTTCTATAACCCTGTTCCACATCGTTGATTGAATGCCCACACAATCTATATGTCAAAAATTCAATAAAGTAAGGTTTTCTATTTTTTCGCACAGAGTCTATTACTTTTTTTGAAATATTTATGATTTCTAGTAAATTATTTCCATCAACCTTTATTGACTCTATGTTATAAGCCGCTTTTACCTTACCAGCTAAATCAATTACTGAAGAATGTTCTTTTAGTGCTGTGCTCTGAGCATAGAGGTTATTTTCACATACAAAAAGTATTGGCAAATTCATGAGTGCTGCCATATTCATGGTCTCATGGAAAATGCCCTCTGTAGTCGCGCCATCACCAAAAAAGGTCACTACAATTCTTTTCTCCTTTTTTTTCTTAATCGCCAAGGCCATGCCTGCTGAAATTGCAATGTTTGCTGAAACAATACCATTAGACCCAAAAAAATTATCTTTCTTTGAGAAAAGATGCATAGGTCCCGCATAACCTTTGCAGAATCCATCTTTTTTCCCCATAACTTCTGCAAGCAACCTCTTTACATCCAATCCTTTTGCTATCATTACATGGTAGGGTCTATGCGAAGCTGTTACAACATCATTCCTGTTCAAATTATAACAAAGACCAACGGGAATTGCTTCTTGACCCTTACTAAGATGAGCCGTCCCTTGCATTTTCTCTTGCTCAAATGATTTTGTTATAAGTTCTTCAAATCTTCTAATAAGTATCATATTCTTCAACAAATCAAAATAATACTTTTGGCTAATCATCCTAATTTCTCCCAAGATTTGATTATGTCTTTATGTTCCAAGAAAATAAGGTTCTGTTTTTGAGCATATTGCATAGCCTTTTTCTTTGACATCATTTCTCCTGTTCTTGGATCTCGCATACTAGAAATAATTACAACGGGGCACATTTTAGCGATCCTTATCAGCGCCATGGATAATTCAGTATGTCCTTGTCTCTTTTCTAAGAGCCCTTCTGAAGCTATGAAAAACTTTAAATGTCCTGGTGCGCAAACAAGGTTATGAAACCTATCATATTGTTCGCTTTTTACTATCTTGATTAATTCTCTAATTAGTAGAAGCTTGTCTCTGTGTGAAGAGCCAGTCTTGCATTTAACATGATCTAGCGGAATCGACAAAGAAGATTTACTTTTAATTTTTTCTTTAAGGAAAATAAATTTTCTTTCTGCATACTTCAAGATATCTATTAAAAAGTATAAGCTTAGTTTTTTTGAAAGTGAATAATCAACTACACAAGATACATCACTACTTGCCCATGTTTTCATAGTTTCCATTGTTTTTAAATTTATTTTTTCTGCAGCTACCACCATGGCAGTTTCTCTTTCTTCAGGATGGTAAATCAAAACTATCTCTCCTTTCTTAAGTTCAGCCAAAGCAGTAATTATTTTTTTTATTCCCATGTGCTTACTCTTTAAATCTGCCATTATATCCCCCTCATTTATGTTGTTTTATGTGTGGTTCTGTAGTTTGTAGAAACCCTTTATAACTCCTAATTTTTATGTAACATAAATAATATATCTGTCTTGTGACATATATATTTGAAAATTTGTGTTAAATATATAATTACCAATAGATTTAAATGCTTTTTTAAATATTGAATGCGTTTTTAACGATTAATATTGTAACCGGATTTCTACGGCCCCAAATATATTATAATTTAGTTTAAAAAGATTATGGTTGGAAGAAATTATATGCCTATGAGAACAAAAATTCTTTCGTTTATTTATTGTAGAAAAAACAATAAATGGTTGCTTTTAAAGAATAATGGAGCAGAACCAATACACGGTGGGGAGAAATGGTTTACGATTACCGGCTCTGTGGCGCCAGAAGACAGGTGTTTGGAAGATGCTGTGGCAAGAGAGTTACTTGAAGAGATTGACATTGCTCCAATCAAGATAATTAATCTTAATATCAAAAGCGAATATTACTGCAAATATGATAAAAAAGATTGTCTTGAACATTATTTTTTATCAATTATTAATTCTGATAAGGTTGCTCTTGATATTGTTGAAAATACAGACTATCTTTGGGTAGACCTTGATGAATATATTGAAAAGATTTGGTGGCTAGAAGATAACCAAATATGAACCAAATCGCTTCGCGATTTAATGTTTATCGGGAGCCTTTATCTGCACACAAGTGTGCAGTATTACAAGCGGGCTCCCTTACTAATTAATTTCCATGTAACTGTTCATACTTTTTTTGTCCTTCGTTAATATATTTTCTTACGGTTTCTGCAGTAACTTTTCCTATACTTTCGTAATAAGTATACTTGCTCCAGAAATGTCCTTTGGGATATCTTTTTTTAAATCCCGGAAAAATTGTAAAAATGTTGTGTGCTGTGTTTG
>CAYXAY010000043.1:0-2750 GCA_964463155.1 uncultured archaeon
GATCTTTTGTTATAAGATTTTGTTCTAAATCGTTTCATTGCTTTTATTCTGTTATCAGACATAGGCTGATAACTTGGTGGTTTTCTGAATGGGACATGAACAGTAATGTTGTCCCAACAATATTCTAGTTTTTTGTAAAATATGTTTACTAATCTTGCTTACAAATTTTTGTAAGGTTGTAAAGTGCGGTAACTTCTGGATGCCAAGCATTCGTAAGATATTTATGTCGTTTAACAATTCCGTTAAACGACGATAAGAACATTTGTGTCGTTCTTTTAAAATCAACAAATATATATGAACGAAGTTATTGTAAAGCTTGTTAGAATATTTAGAAAAATGAAAAGGCAATCTAACTTCGCCAAAAGCTCGTTCAATTTGCTTGAAAAAAGCATTAAAACTAATTGGTTGTAATATATTTATCTTGAAAAATCATAATATATAGGGCATAAGATCTATATGTTATTTATGTTACGATTAAGGAGTTAGATGGTTTCTACAAACCCAACTTGCTTATAGAAACTATTAAAAGATATTGGTTGTAATATATTTATCATAAAAAATCATAATATATAGGTTGTAAGACCTATGTATTATTTGTGTTACAATTAAGGAGTATAAATGGTTTTTACAAACCACATGATTTAAGAGACGCATATATTAAAATGATAGCCCAAACTAAAACTTACGATTTAAACGAGAGAGATTATAAGACAATATTATTTGAAGCCACAAAAACTGCGTTAAAGATCACAATAGGGGGAGGAATTTTTAACAACAGATTATATTAACAAAAATATTCTTAGAAAAGCTAAAAGGATTTAATTATATATTATGTACTCAATGTCATGGAATGAGTTTGAAAGCTTGTCTTTGGAACTTGCTCATCAAATAAAGGGCTCTAAGAAAGATATAGACCTAATCATCTGTATAAGCAGAGGAGGACTAGTTCTTGGTAAGATTCTTTCTGAAACACTTGATAAGCCTTTAGCAGTAATCTCTGCAAAATATCTTAAGGACAAATACATCGTTGACGACAACATATCCTCTTTATACCCAATAAAAGGAAGAATACTTCTTGTTGATGATGTCATGGAAGAAATAGTTAATGATATAGTCAAAGTTATTAAAAAGAACAAAGGAGTCACTTCAGTAACTCTTGCTACTCTTTTTTATAGAAAACAAGGAAAGAAGTTTGTTCCTGATTTTTCAATTAATGAGATACATAAAGAAATATGGGTGACTTTCCCTTATCAAAGCACTTGTCTTAAAGAACATTGTCTATAGCAGATTGCCTTTTATCTATTTTTATATATTTTCTTTCTTAAATATATTACTGTGAAATAAAATATGGACGAATCACAAGTTCTTTTATTAAAAAAGAAACTAAAGGAAATAAAGACCTATAAAGGAGACGGCACACAATTAATAAGCCTGTATATTCCTCCGAATGCTGATCGTTCTTCTGTAACTAAGCAATTAACTGATGAAATTTCACAAAGTTCAAACATTAAATCACAACAGACAAGAAAGAATGTTCAAGCTGCTCTAAGAAGACTTACTAATTACTTAAGACAAATTGATTTTAAACTTCCAACAACAGGTCTTGTTCTTTTCTCAGGAAATGTTTCTGAAAACCCTGCAAAAAACAATGTTGTGTTGTTAACTATTACTCCACCAAAGCCACTGACAACAAAGCTTTATTGGTGCGATTCTGAATTTCATACAGCTCCGTTAGATGAGATGGCACAGACTGATGAAGTTTATGGTTTAATCACTGTTGACAAACGTGAGGCGACAGCAGCAGTGTTATCTGGAAAATCTTATCATATCTTTTTACATGAAACTTCTGGGGTTCCAGGAAAGACTAGAGCTGGTGGTCAATCTTCCGTTAGGTTTGAAAGACTAAGAGAGAAGGCTGCCGAGGATTTCTACAAAAGAGTTGGTGAAAGAGCAAACACTGCATTAGTTGAACTACCAAAACTTAAAGGAATAATTGTTGGCGGTCCAGGAATGACCAAAAACGAGTTTTTAGAAAATGCGAATCTTGATTATAGATTAAAGAATATGGTTATGGGAACCATTGATACCAGTTACACAGACGAATATGGTATTAAAGAAATGCTTGATAAATCTTCTGAACTTTTAAGAGACGCGAGCATTGTTAAAGAAAGGCAGCTTGTTAATAAGTTTATAGAAAAGGTTGCAACTAATGGCTTAGCAACCTACGGTTACAATGAGATTATAGAAAGCATAACCCAAGGCAAAGCAGATATTGTTCTTGTCTCTGAAGGCATAGAATGGGTGGTTCATAAATACATGTGCACTTCCTGTGGCCAGTTTACTTCTAAGGTCATTAGAGATAAAAACAAACAAGTAACTGCTCCTGTCGTTTGTCAATACTGCGAATCAACAACTAACGAAGAAGAAGTAGAGATTGCTGATCTTTATGAATATTTAGTTGATTTGTCTGAAAACTATGGAACAAAAGTAGTTCTAATCTCAATAGAGACACCAGAAGGCAATCAGTTCTTAAATACCTTTGGTGGTCTTGGCTCTATGTTAAGATACAGATAATATTTATAAACAAATAGCACCAAATTATCTTTACATAAATGGTGATATTCTTGATTAAAAAAGACAAGCATAAAGCAAAGAAATTAGTTATTCTATTTTTAATATCTACAATATTATTTGTTTTTATTTTTGGATTATTTGGCTTGATAGATATTCAAAACACAGGTCAAGCAAAA
>CAYXAY010000044.1:0-2256 GCA_964463155.1 uncultured archaeon
ATTAAGAAACAATAGTATTTAAATGGTTGTCATTATGATTAACTGGACAAAGTTAGTATTTTGACCCCCAAATATGTTTCTTTTAAATCGTTTAAGTCAAATAATAATAAATCTTCTTGTTTTGTCTTGTTTTTAAAAGATTTTGCAATTATACAATAACATTCTTTTCTTTTGCCGTTTTTCCAATTTACGTGTTTTGCTTTTTCTTTTAAATCAGATAATATCGGTTCAATAGAAACATTGCCCCTCCATTTACATTCCACAAACATAATCTTTTTTTCTTTTTCAGCAGTTAATATTAAATCTATCTCTATTGGTGTCCTTTGATTGTCTTCTCTTTTAAAGCCCCACCAATTGCCAATATATCCTGCAGTAAAGAACAATTTTTTATCTTGATTTTTAATTACCAAAAAGTCTTTACATATCTCTTCAAAATATCTGCCAAAATAGGAATTGTAATCTTTAGTTATATCAGATAGCATTTGATTTGATAATTTTAGATTGTATTTTGAGAATTTGGAATAAATGAATCTAAACCAGAATTTAAGGATTGGGTGTTTTATAAAATATCTTGTGTTTTTTTTATTGTCTATTGGCTTAACTGCTTTAATTATGTCAAATCTTTGCTCTAGATCTAACAGATGTCTTGTTATTGAACTTTCTTTTGTTTTTGTAAAGTTTGCAATCTCGTGTAGTTTTGTGTTGCCTTGAGCTATTGCAAATAGTATTGAATAGTAGAGGTTGCTTCTTTTGCCAAACTCTTGTTTTAAGATGTCATTAACTTCGTTTTCCAAAGGGGCGTTATTCACTAAGAATAATTTGTTTATTATGTCTTTGTAATCTGCGTTGTAGGTTTCTGTATTCTCTAATACAGAGTAATATTTAGGAAAACCACCAAAGATTGAATAAACAAAAAACATGTTGTCTAGGTTTTTATATTTTAGTTCCTTTAATGCAAACATTGAATTTTTTAAAGTAAATGGCTTTAGATTTATTTTATAGTTGATTCTACCATATAATGGTTCTTTTTTATCTTCTAATATTTTTTTTAATAAACCAATTAAGGAACCTAAGACTATAAACATCATTGGATTGTTTTGATTTTCATCTATGTGTTTTTGAAATATTGAACATACTGATTTGTCTATGTTATATAAGTTTTGAAACTCATCAAAGACAATAATGTGGTTTTTGCATCTGCTATAAATTATTTTAAAAAAATCATTCCAGGTTTCTATCTTTTCTAATTCTGTTATTATGTTTTTAGATTTTAGCTCTTGTGAAAATTCAAGCAATAAATCATTGGATGTTTTGTAGTCATAAATAAAGAAATATATGCTTTTTTTGTTTTTTATAAACTCTTTGACAAGAGTAGTTTTACCAACCCTCCTTAAACCAGATATTGCGACGAGAAATTGTTTCTTTTTTGAATATTCGTAATATTGGTTTAATTGGTTTAATTCATCTTCGCGATTTATGAAATCCATAACTATTCACCTAGTAAATATTTAGTAAGTAAATATTTATAAATTGGTCTTTTAATAAGAAATTAGCGTTCTCTTTCAATAGCAACTTATTCTTTTATCTTGTAAGGAAGAATTATTATGTCGTTATCTCTTCTTCTTGAAGAGATAATATAACTCTCAGTCGTTGTTGAACTGGTATACCAAGCAATGGTTGCTGGAACTATCTGAGAGAGATTCTTGGAATTGATTATTCCTTCAAATGCTCTAGGGTGGTTTGAAATGACAGAACCAACATAAAGATAGGCTTTGGCTTTTAAGGTGGTTGTTGAACTTATGACTAATGGTGTGCGGTAGATTGGGCTATTGAACCTGTTTGGCTCACTGCCATCAAGAGTATATCTGATTGTTGCGCCAGTTGTTGCGGTTGTTAAAGAAACAACCTGGGGTTCAGAATAGGTGCCGCCAGAGACGTCTGCTACTGGCGGATAGACTGCTGGCTCATTAATAACAGTAACTGTGTAGACTCTATTACCGGTTACTGAAAAGACAATATAGGTTACTGGGTTTGTAAAGTCCTGAGGAACTCCACTTGTTGGAGTTACTAAACAGCCGGTTTCTACTACAATTATTGGTGTTAGGTTATTGCTATTGACATTAAATGGTATTTTTACTCTTATTGTGTTGTTGTCGTTATTGATTGTTGTGTTGCTAGTAACCTCTTGGAAAGTAAATGATAAGATTAGGTTTTGTAAAGGCGCGCCGGTTGTGTAGTTGTAAGTGACTACCTGGC
>CAYXAY010000045.1:0-2070 GCA_964463155.1 uncultured archaeon
TGCCCAGTCTGTGACGGCCTAGAACTTAACAATACACTAAGAACAGACAAGATTTATACAATTTATACTAATCAAAGCCATTTAGGAAATATTGTTGACTTAAATATTTATTATGTTAATCCAGATGGCAATCTTTTTAGACCTCCTGGATTTCCAACAGACCAAAATTATATAATTTATAGTTTATTAAGAGACACTAACATCGCAGCAACACCAAGCCCGCAATTTACCGGAACAGGAATAAATGAATATAAAATATCAAAAGAAAAGTTATATTACAACCCAGAGGGATTTAGATTAATAGAATTAGCTGGCACTCCTCGCCCAAAACTATTTACAACAGACGATGTAAGATTATTCTGTCCAGCACAAAGATATCTTCTAAGGTTTAGGTTTAGTAACAATACAATAATAAACGAAATATACTTTACACCATTATTTGAAATTAAATGATAGATTATGAGTGAAATAGACCAAAAAGAAGTAGACAAAGTATATAATATTGTTAAAGATAAGGGCGGTAAATTCACAAAAGAAGAACTAGAAAATATAATCATATCTGACGGGGTTAGTAAAGAGATAGCAAAAGAAGTAGTAAAGAAAATGTATTCTGAAAAAACAACAACCACTGAAAAAACAAACCCAAAAAACAAGGAAAAAATACTTGAAGAGATATCTAAATCCATAAAGACAGACAAGAAAGAAAAAACATCAATTCCAGAAAACACAAAGAAAGCAAAAACCAACCCAATATTAAATTTCTTTAAAAAAACCTATTACTTCTTTGAAGACAAATACTATTCAATGGTTGATGCCATAGACAAAACAATACCGATAGGAAAAGCAGTAGATTCAATTGACAAAGCATTTCCAAGCTTTATATTATTTATACTTATTATAATCGCATTAATATGGTTAATATTCTTCTCAGGAGCCCTTGTGGGAACAGGAGGGGTTGCTGGCCTTGATGTCACTGTAACAGACACGCTTAACAATCCAATCTCTGGAGCAACAGTGGTACTATCAATAAACGACAACAACCAAACACAGGACACTGACGCCTTTGGAAGCGCCTTATTTGAAGAAGCCGATTTCAAAAGAAAAGACACACAAAAACTGATTGTAAAAAAAGAAGGATATAATGTACAAACAAAACAGTTTAACCTTAAAGGCAAAAGAAACTCAGTAACAATAAAACTAGACATCAACACAAGCGAACAACTATATGAAATGCAACAAAGAACAAGAAACATTTTGTTCAAGGAAAATGAGAGTATATTAGCAACAAAACCAATACAAGTAACATTAAGATGTGCTAACTCAGGTAAGGCACCTGTGCCAAATACAGCAGTGGTAACAATTGGACAATTGCTAGTTGACCAAGTTCAAGGCTGTGGTGATTTAAGGATTGATGTTACTTCAAATTTCTATAACCCAATACAAAATACAATTGTTACAGAAACAAATGTCATACAGTTAACACCAATTTCTTCTAATACAGGAAAACTAGAAATATATGTTAAAGACCAAAACACCCAAGCAGCAATACAAAATGTGTTTTTGACATTATACAAGCCCGATGACCCAACAACACAAGCAAATGAATCAAACTTACTTCATGCTTCAGGAACAACAGACATCTATGGAAGATTCTTGTTTGAAAGCCTATCCCAAGGAACCTACACAATCTCTGCAGGAAAAGAAGGATATATTTCAACAGACAGATTTGGGCCATACTCAGTAACAATAAACAACACAACAACAGCTAACATTGCTTTAGTTGCAGGAAACTCATTTATCACAGTGCTTTTGCTTGATGCAAACGGAAACACAACAAGGGAACTAAAAGGAGACATTATTCTTTATAAAAAACAAATAGATAGCAACGCAATCACAAGAATAGACTTTAGAGAAGACATTAACAGGGCAGTATTTACTGTTCAAACAAGCCCAGCAATCAGATTTAAGATTGCAGTAATGGATACAGAAAGGTATGGATATTATACACCAGACCCAGTAGATGTTAATTATTTTGATAGAAACACAACAGTGACAATTCCTTTAGAATAT
>CAYXAY010000046.1:0-1763 GCA_964463155.1 uncultured archaeon
CGTTTCACTTCCTCGCAATGACATTCTCGGTCACCCTGTGTAGACCTGACCCCAGAGCCTCACTCTTACTTGTATTTTTTAAACTTAATGTTCCCATAGTTAATCTCAGGTCATAATCATTTTGGAATGTTTCTTTAATATCTTGAATAATCGTAACAAGTCGTGATTCTGCACCAGTGTTGTTTTCACCTGAATAACCACCAAATAAAAATTTTATTTTTCTCTTTCTCATAATTATATCTATTCTAACTACATTAAACAGCGAATATCTCGTTTATTCTTCTCTGCCATTCATCTTCAAATATCACCTGAAATTCAATTCTTTTTTCAGCAAATTCTAAATTTAATTCTCTCCAATCCTTCTGTTGCCCAAATCTATTACAAAAATCAAAGACATTTCTTTTATAATCAGTATCTTCATTTTTTAGATGAACCCCTTTTATCTCAACTACATATACCTTATTATAATCATACTGTTTTTTGCTATCAGTATCAGCAATAATAAAATCAGGATAAATTTTGTGTTTCTTCCAGCCTTGAATATAATAATTTTGTCTTGATAGATTTCTGTACCACCACAAAAGTTTTCCCTGCTCATCAAGATAAATTGCAACATCCTTTTCTGTCTTATTAAACTCTTCCTCAGGAACAAAATCAAATAAACTTTGTTGTATTGGAGTGTTGTCATTCCTCACAAGTGATTTAGAGAATTTTTTCGCGCTTATGTTCTTTGGTAATTTATATCCACCTTTATCAGAAAGCAAAAAGAACCACAAAATTTTATTCTCAATTAAATTTTTAAATACCTGTTCTGCTAATCTATCTCTTTCTTTTATAAGATGTTTTCTTAATTCTTCAATAATAAAAACAAGATTATTAGTAACTATTTTTTTATTATGTTTTTCTAAAAATATATCTATCACTTTTTTACCAATCTCATAGGCAGTCCAGGGGTTTGGAATAATATCTAAATTTTGTCGGGTTATAAAAACTTTATTAATTTCTAATCCACCTTCCTTAGAAATTCTATCTTTTTCTTTAATAAGCTCTTTTATATTTTCACTAAGTTCAATAGTTACTTCTTGTTCTTTTGTTTCTAATTCTGAAAGTGAAATATTTTTTAATGGATTTAAATTAACTTTATTCCAATCAATTCTACTTAAAATATCCATTTCATAATTAACATCACGCCAACTGCGTTTTTCTTGAATAACAAATTTTGGTAGATAAATTTTACCTTCAAATTTTTTAAATTTATCTCTATAGCCAATAGTCCTTTCTTTTGTTGCTTCTACACTTCCTTTATCTCCTTCATCAACAGAAATTCTTCCTGCTAAATCTCCTAGTCCTTCATCTTCAAATCCTTTCTTTACATTTTCTAAAAGTTCCCTTGCTTTCTGACTAAAACAGAAAACATAACTTTCATCAAGTTCTTTTATTTTTGTCTTTCTCGCCTTTGGTTGTCTTAAGATTCTTCCTACAAGTTGTGCAATACTTAGTTGTGAAGATGGATTTGTTAATATTGTAAGAATATATGCAAAAGCACAATCCCATCCCTCTTGTAATGCTTTCTTTGTAATGATATAGTGTATTCTGCAATTGCGTGACATGAGACCACCTATATCATCATATTCTTTAAGTTCATCCTTTTCACTACTTTTAATGGCTACTTCTTCCTCTAAAATTCCACATTGTTTAATCAAATATTCTTTAACATCTTCAGAATGAATATATCTTGTACCTCTCTGTCCTTTGCCTGTTCG
>CAYXAY010000047.1:0-1694 GCA_964463155.1 uncultured archaeon
GTCATTCAGACTGTGTCATAATTAAGTATCTTATCCATTTAGAATCGGGTGACAATCTTCAGATAATTTGATATAATATTAAGATAACATTTTTTAAAGTGGAGGAAAATTACATGGCATATCGTTATGGAGAAGATAGAAATCAAACAATGCTTTTCCCACCAAGTATAGAAGAGTATGTTGCTCCAAATGATCCAGTCCGTGCTTATGATGCTTTTGTAGAAGCACTTAATTTTGCTGAACTTGGGATTGTTTTAGATGAGAATAAAGTTGGTAATTCAGAATACTATCCAAAAGCAATGCTCAAGCTTCTTTTGTATGGTTATTCTTATGGAGAACGAAGTTCTCGGAAATTAGAAAGAGCAACGCATCATAATGTTTCTTTTATATGGCTTATGGGTAGTTTAAAACCAGATCATAAAACAATAGCCAGGTTTAGAAAAGACAATAAAGAAGTTCTTAAAAAGGTTCTTAAGCAATGTGCCAGAATATGTATTAAACTTGGTCTTATAGAGGGTAATACTCTTTTTGTTGATGGGAGTAAAATCAGAGCTAATGCTTCCATTAAAAATACCTGGGACAAAGAAAAATGCGAACGATATTTAAGACATATTGATAAGCGTATTGAGGTTATTCTTTCTGAATGTGATGTGGTAGACAAAGAAGAAAAAGACCAGCAGTCATATGTAAGGCTTAAAGAAGAACTTAAAGACAAAGAGGCACTGAAGGATGAAGTAAAAAAAATTCTTAAAGAACTTGAAGATGAAAAAACAAAATCTATAAACACCGTAGATAAAGAGTGTAGTCGGATTAATAGCATACAAGGTTCTCACGCTGGATATAATGCTCAATTGGTTATTGATGAAAAAGAAGGTTTAATTGTTAATAGTGATGTTGTAAGTGAGAATAATGATCTTTATCAATTTGCCAAGCAAATAGACCAAGCCAATGAAACATTGGGGAAAAAATGTAATGTTGCTTGTGCTGATTCTGGTTATGCGGCTACTGATGAATTAAAGAAGATTGACGATCAAGGTATTAAAGTTATTGTTCCTTCGCAACGACAAGCAAGTGAGAAAGAGACTCAACCCTTTGACAAAGAAGAATTTAAGTATGACATAAAGAATGATTCTTATATTTGTCCACAAGGGAATATTTTAACATACAGTCATACAAACAATAAAGAGAGATACAAAGTATATGCAGTTAAAGATAGTTCTATTTGCAGACAATGTTGTCATTTTGGTAAATGCACTAAATCTCAACAAGGTAGAATAGTTACGAGGCTGATTAATGAAGAAGTAAGAGAAAAACTTGAAGCACAATATAAACAACCAGAATCTCAGACTATCTATAATCTTAGGTTACAGAAAGCAGAACTGCCTTTTGGACATATCAAGCAGAATTTAAAAGTTAATGCATTTTTACTAAGAGGTCTTGAGGGAGTCAAAGCGGAAATGTCTTTGTTAGCCAGTTGTTTCAATATTTCCAGAATGATTACTATCTTAGGAATTTCAGAGTTGATTCAGCATTTAATAATCTAAAAAGAAGGAGAGAACCCTTGTCTTTATCAAATTAACAAGAGAACAGCAGAAAAATTTATAAAAATTGTTTTTTGTTACAATAATGTTTTGCCAATTAATCAGATTTTATATTAAAGAATGTTTATTAAATGTAATTATGACACAGTCTGA
>CAYXAY010000048.1:0-1587 GCA_964463155.1 uncultured archaeon
GTTTTAAGATTGCTTGGAATCCAGAAGCAACCACACTTCACAACTCTGCAAAAGGTTGTAAGCAGAATAAGTAAAAACATTTTACAAAAACTAGTAATGGCTTGTCATAAGCTTATCAACAGCAAGAATATGATTGTTGCTGTTGATTCTACTGGATTTACAAATATTAATCCAACTTATTATTGTCTTAATAAGTGCGGCATTAGACCACCATACAAAAACTTTACACAAACAAGTATTATTGTAGATACAGATACAAAATTAGTACTATTTGTAACTGCAACAACGCAGGATAACCAGCAAAAGCAAGTTATCCTAACAGTATTAACCTATAATCTTGAAAAATTAAGTAGAAACAAAAAAGTTGTTTCTTTTACAATATTAATATTGTAAAAGGATTTCTACAGAACCAAATTAAAAAGCGACAACTATAAATAGATTGTAATTAAATACTGAAAGAAAAAAGATGCTTAAACTTAAGCATCGATGTTTAACTTTAGCTTAGACTTAAGCTCTCTGTATCTGTTTCTTATTGTTACTTCTGTTACTCCTGCAACATTAGCAACCTCTTTTTGTGTCCTTCTCTCTCCAACCATTAAAGCAGCTATGTAAACAGCAGCAGCTGCAACACCAGTTGGACCTCTTCCAGATATTAAGCCGGAACCTATTGCTTTTTTAACTATCTCTTTGCCTTTCTCTTCAACTGTTCCTGATAGCCCTAAAACTGAAGTGAATCTTGAGATGTAATAGGTTGGATCAGTCAATGGAACAGCAATATCTAATTCCTTAACAATAAATCTGTAAGTTCTTCCAATTTCTTTTTTAGTTAGACCAGAAGCTTCAGCCATCTCGTTTAATGTTCTTGGAACATTGTATGTTCTACATACTGAATAAAGGACGGCAGCAACAACTGCTTCAATTAATCTTCCTCTTATTAATCCCTTCTCAACTGTCTTTCTGTAAAGTAAAGCAGCTGTTTCAATCAATGATTCAGGAATGTTTAGATATGAACCCATTCTTCTTAGTTCTGTTAGAGCGATTGATAGATTTCTTTGCATGGAATTTGAGATTGATGATCTCTTATGCCATTTGATTAATCTATACATTTGTGCTCTTGACTTAGAGGAAAGCTTGTTTCCTCTTAGATCTCTTCCGGATCTTTCAATCATTGTTTCAAGACCTTTATTAATCTTAACGTACTTCATAGGTGAGCCTGATCTTGCTTGTTCAGAACCAGAAGACTGATCAAAGTTTCTCCATTCTTTTCCCATGTCAACCATGTCTTCGCTTATAATTGTGTGACAGTTCTTACAAACTAGTTCTCCTGTCCTTGGGTCCTTGTAGACCTTTTCTTTTCCGCATTCTGGGCATTTCATTGCCATTTGTATCACTCCTTTTGTATTCTTAAACTCTTAATTTATTATAATTTCAAAAATAGAGCTTGCAAGCGTAATAACATTAAAAAATCAAATTAAAGCAAACCTATATAAATATTATTCTTTTTTATAGTATATATAGCTTTCGGTTTTGGGGGTTTTGGGACAAAAGTCAAGTGTAAATATATTTCATCGCAAAATTATGTAATAT